>JABDJX010000187.1 GCA_013003245.1 Silicimonas sp.
CCCCCCCCCCCCCCCCCCCCCCCCCCCCCCCCCCCCCCCCCCCCTTGGGCGACGCCAAAAGGCGGCGCAAAACCTCTGATCTGTATCTTACGGAACCGCCGCCCGTTACTCTGCAGCGCGCAACTCCGGCACGGTTTTCGGCTTCGCACTCGGGTCGTTGTCCAAATCCCAGATAATGTCCGTCGCCCGAACCTTGGCAGCCGCACGGCGCAGGGCATAGTCGCGACCCTTGGCGCTGCGCGAGCCGCGGGTCAGCGCGCTGATGGTGTTCAGCACGTAGGCCAGGATCGTCCAAAACCAGATCCGCAGCGCCAGCATCGAAGGCGTAAAGACCAGCGTCAGTACTGTCGCAATGCCAAGACCGAAGACAACTGCCGTGGCCAGCTGCTTCCACCAAAGCGCTGTCGGGCTGTCAATGGTATAGCCACCGCCGAAAAAGTCGAGGCTAAGGCCGAACATCATCGGCGCAAGGCCCGCCATGGTGGTGATCGTGGTCAGCAAAACCGGGCGAATGCGCGCCTCGGCCGTGCGCACGATCGCCTCGATCCGCGGCATGTATTGCGAGTATTCCTGATAGGTGGCGATCAGCACAATGTTGTTGTTCACCACAATCCCCGCAAGGGCGACAATCCCCGTGCCCGTCATGATGATCGAGAAGGGCTGCTCCATCACCAGCATGCCAATCAGAACACCGGTCGTCGAAAGCACAACGGCCAGTAGCACCAGCACGGCGTTATAGACCGAGTTGAACTGTGCCAGCAGGATGATGAACATCAGACCCAGGGCGGCAGAAAAACCGACCTGCAAAAACGCCTGGCTTTCGGCCTCGTCCTCGGTGTCGCCGGTCCATTCCCATTCAATACTGGCGGGCAGGGGGCTTTCGTCTTCGATCCACTTTGTCAGCGTCTCGATGCGCTCGTTCGGGTTGACCGGCACAACAGAAAGGTCTTCGTCGGCGATACGTTCAAAAAGAGCGCCGCCTTCTTCGGTCTCGGCGGCTTTCGTTAACTCGACAACCTCACCGGCCTCGTTCACCAGCTTCACAAGCTCTGGTGCCACGCCGGCTTTGACATCGAAGAACCGCTTTTGATCAATGCGGTTGATCTGCGCAAGCTGGGCAACAGGCTGGCGGGTGATGAAGTTTGACAGGGGCACAAGACCATCAGCTGTGCGCACCTTGAGCGTATCAAGCGTCGAGAGCACGCGGTCCTTTTCCGGCAGGCGCACGCGGATCTCGATCTCTTCGTCCGAGGTATCGACCCGCATTGTATCGAGCAGGATGCCACGGGTGACAAGCTGCACCATCCCGCCAACCGTGGCGACGTTCGCGCCATAGCGTCCGGCTTTCTCCACATCGACGTCGATCTGCCAGTCGATGCCCGGCAAGGGCAGGTTGTCTTCGACGTCCGTCAGGCCGGGCGTGGCCTCAAAACGGGCGCGCGCGATGGCGGTGGCAGCAAGCAGGTCTTCCCAATTGTCGCTTTTCATCCGCAGGTGCACCGGCTTGGCCGACGCAGGGCCGCGGCTGAGGTTCAGGATCTCGACCTTGATGCCGGGGATCTGGTTCAGCTTGGCCTGCAGGTCCTCCAGCACAACGTTGCCGTCCAATGCCTCGACCGGCAGATCGGCGGCGCGGGCAAAAGCTGGGCGGTCGCCCCATGGCACCAATTCGATCTGCACCTGACCAATGCTGTCGTTGGGGCCTGCGGCACCGCCAGTGTTGGCGTTCAGACCACCCGCACCCGCAAAGGCAAAGGCGCTGTCGATGCCGGGCGTGTCAAGGATCACCTGCTCGACCTGTTCGACCAGATCGTCCTTTTCCACCAGCGACAGGTTCCCGCGTGCACGCACGTAGACGATGGCCTGCTCCGGCTCGGTATCGACAAAGAACTCAACACCGTTGTTGTTTTCGCCAAAGTAGCTGAACACCGTCATCACGAAAAAGATCACACCGGCGATGGTCACCAACGGCATCACCGGGTTGCCCGCGATGAACTGGATCACATGGCCGAACGGGGTACGACGGTCGTTGCTGTCGATTTTGTTGCGCTTGCGCTCGACCTTGGCGGCCCCCAGTATGATAGAGGCTAGGAAAGATGCTCCGACAAAGAAAACGCCAGCGATGGCCGATCCCATGCCGCCCGTTCCAAACAGCGTCGGGTTCAGCACCTGCAGTGCCAAGGTGTACATCAACAACAAGGCTGGCGGCACGAAGGCCACGCGCAGCCACCATGGCAGCGAGCGGGCGAGCGCCTCGGAGGTGTGTTCAAACGCGCGGCTCATCCGGCCTGCCACACCGCCCATGACCGGCAGATAGATCAGCGCCACGACCAGTGAGGCCGACAGAACGAAGATCAGCGTGACCGGCAGCATGCCCATGAACTGGCCGGGCACGCCGGGCCAGAAAAGCATCGGCAAAAAGGCGCAAAGCGTTGTCGCAGTAGACGAAACCACGGGCCAGAACATGCGCTTTGCCGCCTCGACATATGCGTGCATCGGGCCGGTGCCTTCTTGAATGCGCTTGTCGGCGTACTCGACCACGACGATCGCGCCATCAACCAGCATGCCCACGGCAAGGATCAGGCCAAACATCACGATGTTCGAGATCGCGATGCCCATCACCGCGAGAATCGCAAAGCAAAGCAGGAAAGACGTCGGGATCGCAAATCCAACCAGCAGCGCCGAGCGCGGGCCAAGGGCGGCAAGCACCACGATCATCACCAGAGCAATAGCGGTCAGAACCGATCCTTCAAGCTGGCTCACCATGCCTTCCACGGTGTGGGACTGGTCATTCGAGGTGCCGACACTGATGGCACTTTGCAACTCGGGCGGCCAAGACTGGCGTTCGGCTTCAACCTGCGCGCGGATCTCGGCGGCGGTGTCGATGATGTTGAAGCCTTTGCGTTTCACCACCTGCAGGGCAACGGTGTTTTCGGCATTGAACCGCGCGGTGCCAGCCCGGTCTTCAAAGGTCAGGCGAATATCAGCGATATCACCCAGCGTGATCACCCGGTCGCCATCGGTTTTGACCGGCAGGTTGTAGATATCTTGTTGTTCATCAAAGGAAGAGGGGATTTTGACCGCAAAGGTGCCGCTGTCGGTTTCGACCTCGCCTGCGGCAATCAACTGGTTGTTGTTGACCACGACATTGATCAACTCGCCCGCGGTGACGTTATATGCCTCTAGGCGCAGCGGATCGATGACCACTTCCACCATCTCGTCGCGGTGCCCGGTCAGCGCGGCCTCAAGGACAGGCTCCAGCCCCTCAAGGCGGTCTTGCAGGTCCTTTGCTACGCGCAACAGCGTGCGCTCTGGTACGGCACCGGTGAGGTTGACGATGATGATCGGGAATTCCGAGAAGTTGAATTCGTTGATCGTGTACTTTTCTGCACCGGTTGGGAAGTTCGCCTCGGCCGTGTTCATCTTGTCGCGGATGTCGGCCATGATCTTGGTCTTGTCCCAGCCAAACTCGAATTCCAGCACAACACCGGCATAATTTTCAGCCGCTGTGCCTTGCATCGATTTCAGGCCATCCAGATCGGAAAGCTCGGTCTCCATCGGCTTGACCAACAGTTTTTCACTGTCCTCGGCAGAAATGCCGGGGAAGGGGACCGAGACGAAAATCGCAGGGATCTCAATGTCAGGTTCGCCCTCTTTGGGCAGCGAGGCATAAGCCAAAGCCCCCGCGGTAAGCGAGAGCATGATGAAGGCCAGAACCATCCGCGCACGGGACGCGGCCCAGTCGACGATGCCGGTCATTGCGCGGCCTCCCGATAGGTGACCTTAAGCGGCACGCCGTCGGTCACGAATTCCTGGCCGACGACAATAACCTCGACGTTTTCATCCAGACCGGCGATCCAGATGCCCTCGGTACTGTCGCGGATCACGTCAACACGGGCGAATGTGGCGATGCTGTCTTCTACAAGACGAACGCCAAGGCGCCCCTCGTCGTTCAGTGTCAGCGATGATTGCGGCAAGAGATGCGCTGTCTCGCCATCGGATTGGATTGCGATTTCAGCGGTTTGACCATCGCGGATCGACAGGTCCGGGTTGTCGATTTCAACATCTACCCGGAAAGTGCGGGTGTTCATGTCAGCCGAGCGCGACAGGAAGGTGACCTTGCCGACCACCTCGCGCCCCGATGACAGCCGTGCGCCTGCGGTTGCTCCAACCTCGACGCGGTCCACAAGGGTTTCGGGGACAAAGGCCACCAATTTGATGCGATCAAGCTGAATGATCGTGGCACACAGCGATCCGGGCTGCAAAAGCGAGCCGATCTCGGCCGAATCTGTCTCCAACAGGCCCTTGAACGGCGCTTTCAAATCCAGCTTGCCCAATTCGTTCTCTGCCGATGCCACACCTGCCTCGGCCGATTGGATACCGGCGCGGGCCGCTTCAACGTTGGAATTGGCCGACTGAACGCCGGCGCGGGCGGCCTCAACAGCAGCCGTTGTCTGAGCCACGCGGGTCTCGGATGCAAAGCCACCCTCTGACAGGCGCGCAGAGGCGTTGTCGTTGATCTCGGCCTCGACCAGACGTGCTTTGGCCTCTGCCAGCCGTGCCTGAGACTCGGGCAGGCGCGTTTTGGCCTCGGTCAGGCGCGCCTGAGCGTCGGTCAGGGCAATCTGACGGGTTCCGGGGTCAAGCTCGCAGATCACATCGCCGGCCTCGACAAAAGCACCGCTGCGCAACGGCTCATTGATCACCAGACCGGACGTTTCAGCGCGCAATTCGACCTGACGAAAGGCTTCTGTGCGACCCCGAAGTATAACCGCACCGTCAATCGTGCGCGCCGATGACCGCATCGCCACCACGGGTACTGCCGCAGAGTCGGCCTGATCATCTGCCGCGGCCACGACCGCAGTGGCGTTTTCCGCCGATGTCTCACCTTCTGTGCGGCCCGCGAACTCCCAAAGCGCTGATCGTTCGAACACCAGCAGGTAAAGCGCTGCCACCACCACCACGGCGGTTAAGACTGAAAGCAATCGCATCGCTTGTTCCTTTGTCGCGTTCTTTCGCTCAAGGCCATGAAAATCAAGGGGTTGAGCATGATTGTTTCTAATGTTTCTCGCGTTTGTACGCTAAACTGTTCAGTTTAGATTACTAAAAATGGGGATAAGCTGCAAGATTACAAGCGCGCAGGCGATTTGAGTTCTTTGCATTCCCTTCGTCCGCGGGCTAAGAGGACGCCGAATTAACTGTTTTGACAGGTGCGTTTTGGCAAACGAAGACAGCTTTATCAACGAAGTGTCCGAAGAAGTGCGGCGCGACAAGCTTTATAAGCTGATGCGCAAGTACGGTTGGATCGCCATTGCGGCGGTTGTGTTGACCGTGGGCGGTGCCGCATTCTTTGAATGGCAAAAGGCCACGGCGCGCACGGCAGCGCAGGCCAAGGGCGATGCCTTGGTTGCAGCCTTGGCCGAAGACACTGCTGAGGCGCGGGCAAGCGCCTTGCGCGAGGTGCCGGTGAACGACACACCCGGTGGTGGCGCGGTTCTGGCCTTGCTGCAAGCCGCGGGTGCAGTTGAGGCGGATGACACCGACGCGGCCTTGGCATCGCTTGAGACGCTGGCCAATGACGCAGAAGCTCCGGCCCTTTACCGCGATCTGGCGATCCTGAAGTCGGTGATCATCGGTGCAGGCGTCACGCCACCGGAAGAACGAATTTCAAAGCTTTCAGCGATCCAGCAGCCTGGCAATCCGTACCGGCTTTTGGCGCTGGAACAACGCGCATATGCCGAGGTTGAGCAAGGCAACAGTGCAGCCGCGATAGAGACGCTGACAGGTATTCTGGCGGACGCCGAGGTGACAGAAGACTTGCGTCGCCGCGCAACGCAGTTGATTGTGGCCTTGGGTGGCGTTCTGGATCAGAGCTAGGCCGAAGGGATCGAAGTGGGGGTATTGGGGTGAAGGCGCGTTTTATTGGCCTCGTTGGAGTTGCACTGGCAACGCTGGTTGCCTGCGGCGATCAGGAGGTCATTTTGAATGGAGAACGCCTTGATGTGACAGGCAATGAGCCTGCGGTTGCGATTAACCGCGCAGCACCCCTGTCGCTTCCCACGCCGTCGGTGAATGCCAACTGGACCCACAAGAACGGTAACACGGCCCATTTTCTGGCCCATCCCGCGCTTCAGCGGTCGTTGCAGCCAGTCTGGTCAACGCCCATCGGCGAGGGCAACGAACGCAAACACCGTATCACCGCCGACCCCGTCGTGGCGTCGGGGCGCATCTATACGATGGACAGCCGGTCGCTGGTAGCCGCACACACCGCGTCAGGCGGCACCGTCTGGACCCGTGACATAACGCCTGCGACAGAAAATAAGGACGACGCCTCAAGCGGCGGTCTGGCCGTGGCGGGTGATACGCTTTATGTCACTTCCGGGTTTGGATTTGTCACCGCGTTGAATGCCGCCACCGGTGCGCCGCGCTGGACGCAAAGCCTTGACGCCGCCCCGATGGGTGCGCCTACCGTGCAGGACGGCGTTGTTTTTCTGACAACGCGCGACTCACTTGGGTGGGCCTTGGATGCCAGCACTGGTCGCATCCTGTGGCAGGTCTTTGGCGCCACGAGCGATAGCGGCATCTCGGGCGGATCGGCTCCCGCCATTGCAGGCCCGCTGGTCGTATTTCCGTTTCCGTCAGGTCAGATGGTCTCGGCTGTCAGAGGCACTGGCCAGCAAGCCTGGGCTGCCAGTGTGGCGGGCAAGCGACTTGGGCGGGCTTTTTCCAAGTTCACCGACCTCTCGGGTGATCCTGTCGTTGCCGGAAACGTGGTCTACGCGGGCAATCACGCAGGCTCTGCGGCGGCCTTTGATGCCACGACCGGACAATCGCTTTGGCGCGCGGATGAGGGCGCTTTGAGCCCGGTCTGGATTGCAGGCGGCTCTGTCTTTCTGATTTCGGATGAAAACCGCCTCGTACGCCTTGATGCGGCCACGGGCGAGACCATCTGGGCGCGTGATCTACCATTCTTCACCCGCGAGCGCATCAAACGCCGCAAAGGCACCTTTGCGCATTACGGCCCGGTTTTGGCAGGCGGGCGTCTTTTGGTGGCCTCCGACACCGGCGCGCTGCGTGAGTTTGACCCGGTCAACGGCAATCTGATCGGCTCGACTGAATTGCCCTCAGGCGCTGCCCGTAACCCGGTGGTGGCAGGCGGTACGCTTTATCTGGTCACCGAAAACGGCACGCTTCACGCTTTCCGCTGATCACGCGCTCTGCTATGGACGCGGCTGATCTTTCGCGAAGGCCTTATCGATGAGCTTCACACTTGCCATTGTGGGACGCCCCAATGTGGGGAAATCCACGCTGTTCAATCGTTTGGTGGGCAAACGGATTGCCCTGGTCGATGACCAGCCCGGCGTGACGCGCGATTTGCGCGAAGGCGACGCGCGTCTGGCAGAGCTGCGGTTCACGGTGATTGACACTGCCGGTCTGGAAGAGGCCACCGACGAGAGCCTGCCGGGGCGGATGCGCAAACTGACCGAGCGCGCCGTCGAGATGGCTGATGCGTGCCTTTTCATGATCGACGCGCGGGCGGGGGTGCTGCCTGCCGACGAGGTGTTTGCCGACATCCTGCGCAAGAAATCTGCACACGTTGTTCTTGCGGCTAACAAGGCCGAGGGCCGCGCGGGCGAGGGGGGAATGATCGAGGCCTATTCGCTGGGTCTGGGTGATCCGATTGGCATGTCAGCCGAACACGCCGATGGCATGGCCGATCTGGCGGAAGTTTTGCGGCCTCTGGTCGAGGCCAAGGGCGAGGAAACCGCACGGATCGTGGCAGAGGCCCCCGAAATGGATGTCGCGGTCGATGAAGAGGCGACCGAGGTTTCGTTTGCACCGACATTGGCGCGGCCCTTGCAAATTGCTGTTGTTGGTCG
>JABDJX010000209.1 GCA_013003245.1 Silicimonas sp.
TCGCAACCAAGGCCTATGTGGGTGGCGAGTGGTGCGACGCTGACGATGGTGCGACCTTTGACGTCTCCAACCCTGCGCGCGGCGATGTGATCGCGCAGGTGGCGGACCTGTCGCGCACGGAGACTGCCCGGGCGATTGCCGCAGCGGAAGCGGCGCAAAAGGACTGGGCCGCGTGGACGGGCAAGGAACGCGCGGCCGTCTTGCGCAAGTGGTTCGATCTGATGGTCGACAATGCCGACGACCTTGGCACCATCCTGACCGCCGAGCAGGGCAAGCCCCATGCCGAAGCCAAAGGCGAAATCCTTTACGGTGCGTCGTTCATCGAGTGGTTTGCCGAAGAGGCCAAGCGCGTCTACGGCGAGACCGTGCCCGGCCACCAGCGCGACAAGCGGATCACCGTCATCAGCCAGCCGATCGGCGTGGCGGCCTCGATCACGCCCTGGAATTTCCCCAACGCGATGATCACCCGAAAGGTGGGCCCTGCCCTTGCCGCAGGCTGCGCCTTCGTCGCGCGCCCTGCCGCCGAGACGCCTTTGTCAGCGCTCGCCTTGGGCGTTCTGGCCGACCGGGCGGGCCTCCCGAAGGGTGTTTTGTCGATCATCCCCTCGTCGCGGTCGTCTGACATCGGCCGCGAGTTCTGCGAGAACCCCGCGGTGCGCAAACTGACCTTCACGGGCAGCACCGAAGTGGGCCGCATTCTTCTGAAGCAAGCCGCCGATCAGGTGATGAAATGCTCGATGGAGCTGGGCGGAAATGCACCGTTTATCGTCTTTGATGATGCCGATCTGGACAAGGCCGTCGAGGGAGCGATGATCTCGAAATACCGCAACAACGGTCAGACTTGCGTGTGTGCCAACCGGATTTACGTGCAGGCCGGTGTCTATGACGCCTTTGCCAAAAAGCTGGCCGCCGCGGTGGCCGACATGCAGGTTGGTGACGGGCTGACCGAAGGGGCGCAGCTTGGTCCGCTGATCAACAAAGCCGCCGTCGACAAGGTCTCCGAACACATCGCGGACGCGGTCGGCAAGGGCGGCGAAGTGCTGACCGGAGGCAAAGCGCACGAATTGGGCGGCACGTTCTTCGAGCCGACCATCATCACCGGTGCGACGCAGGACATGGCCTTTGCGCAGGAAGAAACCTTTGGCCCGCTGGCCCCGCTCTTCAAATTCGACACCGTCGAAGAGGTGATCACCAAAGCCAACGACACGATCTTCGGGCTGGCGGCCTATTTCTACGCCAAGGACATCAGCCGCATCACCCAGGTCTCCGAAGGTCTGGAATACGGCATGGTCGGCATCAACACCGGCCTGATCTCAACCGAGGTCGCTCCGTTCGGAGGCGTCAAACAATCCGGCCTCGGCCGCGAAGGCAGCCGCCACGGCATGGAGGAGTTCATGGAAATGAAGTACATGTGCTTGTCCGTCGGCTGACGACGGATCATCATAAGCAACCAAACGCGAAAAGGGCGGATTTCTCCGCCCTTCTTGGTTTCTGCAAAACCGTTTTAGTTGAACGAGTAGACCAGTGAGACACCAAATGTGTTGTCGGTGCTTTTCGCAGGAGCCGAGACGTCCGAAGTATACTCGGTTACAAGGCTTGTGCGCAGCGCCAGGCTGTCGGTCATCGCAACGTTGATTGCCAGGTCGTTGAACACTTTGTTGTTCGTCTCGGCAAAGATAACGTCTGTGTCGTTGGTCAGGAACACGGTCTCAGTCAGCTTGGCTGCATAGTCAGACGAGATACCGAAAGCAGCCTCGCTGACGTCAGCCGAGGTCACGTCGTTGAAGTCTGCAAAGCGATAGCCCGGGCCAGCCTGAAGCGACCATTGCTTGTCTGCTTCGTTAAAGATGCGATAACCTGCACCGAACGACACGAAGGTGTCGGTTTCGAATTCGGAATCAGTTGCGCCATTATATGAGCCTTGGACTTTGGCAAAACCAAAGGTTATCGGCGTAAAATCGCGGGTGTACTCAAGCCCGTAGAAAAGGGTTTCGTCTTTGCCGTCGGTTGCGTCATCACCATCGGAGTAAGCATAGTTCACCTGCAGCTCGATACCGTTCGGCCCCCAGACGTAGTTCAGATCAGATCCGATACCAACGTCAGTGGACTCTGTGTTACCTGTTTGCGCGATGGCACGCAGGGCGACCGAGCCAGTAAAGCCCTCAGGGCGGCCTTCGTTACCGAAGCGGTCAAGCTCGCGCTCTGCGTCGTCTTCGATATCTTCGATCAGGTCTTCGTTCAGATCACCAGCCACCGAGTCGCGGCCAATCAGGCTCTGCGAAAAGGCAGGTGCAGCAATAAGAAGGGCAAGTGTGGATACAGTTGCCAGATTCATCAATTTGTTCATGGGTCATTCCTTTCCCAACAAAGAAATCCCGTGCCGTTTATTCGGGCGGGAGCATTTCTGCTGAGGCGGATATAGAGGCCCAATTAACATTAGAGAAATTCAAAATATAAATGCTTAAACCGAGTATTTCTTATACGTTGAACAAGGCGATATCTCCCAAAACACTCACATCTGCGTCACTGATCATCTCCAGCGATCCGATAACGCTCTCTTGTTCGACATGCACAGACTGCACCACGTCCTGCAAAGCCTGCGACGCCGCATCCTTCAAATCAGCAGGCAGGTCTTCGCGCCACACGGCCCAGACCGGATAAGGAAAGGTCGGCGCGTCGGGCACCAGATGCAATTGGCCTGAATCGATGTATCGCTTGACGTATCTGGCGGGCACATACGCCGCGAGTTCTCGTCTGCGGATAAATTCCGCACCCAAAGCGCCCAGTGACAGCGTTAGCCCGGGGTTCGTCAAATCAGGGAGATGCAGGGCGTGCGCCTGCACAAACTCAGGCCCCCAATCGATAAAGGCATAGCGCCCGGCCAGATCAAGCGTCGGGTTCTCCCACGCGGCCACAAGAATCAGGTTTTCTTCAAGCAGTTTCTCGACCGCCAGACCCGGGCGCTGCTGTGGTGCATAGAGGAGGCCCGCTTGAACCACGCCTTCTATCAGGTATCGCGTCAGCCGTTCAGGCATCCCCAGTTCTGCACGAATGTTCAATTCCGGTCGGGTATCGCGCAACCGATCAATCCATCGAAACCCAAGGCGCGGCCAAAGCGAGTATTGAGCGCCGATCGACAGGCTTTCGCTAAAGCCGTCGGGGATGGCGACCTGTTGTCTGGCTTCCTCCCAGATCTTGACCAGCGACAGTGCATAGCGTTCGAATTCACGCCCTGCCGCCGTCAACTCGGCTCCTGCCTTAGAGCGCGTGAAAAGCGGACGCCCCAGGGTGCCTTCCAAACGCTGCACCCGCAAGCTGACCGCGGACTGTGTGACAAAAAGGCGGTCCGCTGCGTTCACAAACGATCCGGTTGCAGCGACTTCGAGAAACGTCCGGATAAGGGCAATGTCCACAATCAGCATCCATGAGAATATTTAATGCGTTTTATATTTTATATTCGTTTTTCTTGCGCGAGAGAACCCTCTATCCACACTGACTGGAAGTGGGTCCTCCGTGAGTGAAGCACTTAAAACGGGACGGGCAATTGCCCCAACGCAAAGCCCCATGTGATCCGCTTCCACATTAATACGCGCCCTGCGAAAACCACGACAAGCCGCGCAATCTGTTACAGTGGATAAAGACCGCACTGCCCGACAGGCGCATTAGCCAGTCCGAATTGGACCTGTCACGCTTTCGTGCCGCCCCAGGTGCTCGTTTAGGCCACCTTTCGCTCGAAGGCGACAGGGCTTTTCCAGCCCAGTGCTGAGTGGCGACGTCGCGGATTGTAGAAGCCGTTGATGTATTCGAAGATTGCCATCTCGGCTTGGCGCCGCGTTTCCCATGACCGTCGCCAGATCAGCTCAGCCTTGATGCTCTTGAAGAACGTCTCGACAGCCGCGTTGTCATAACAATTGCCTTTGCCACTCATCGAGACCTTGAAGCCATGTTGCCGCAGGATCTTCTGATAGTCGTGCGAACAGTAAGCACCGCGATCAATGGATCAACACTCTTTCAACTTACGTTTTTCCGAATATCGGGGACAGGCAGGTTGATCTGCTAAAGCCAGGCGACTTTGCAGAGGCCTTGGGTGCGATATGATTGA
>JABDJX010000245.1 GCA_013003245.1 Silicimonas sp.
CGGAGTATTTTAACCAAGAAGAAGGGGCAGGCTGTCTGATGTGGACGATTGGCCCCCTTGGTTTTTCCGCACCGCTTTTGTTGCTTGGGTTGATCCTTTTGCCGATCCTGTGGCTCTTGCTGCGCGCGGTGCCGCCTGCGCCGGTGAAACGGATGTTCCCGGGCGTGGCGCTTTTGTTGGGGCTGACCGACGATGAAACGCAGACGGACCGCACGCCCTGGTGGCTGTTGCTGTTGCGCATGGCGGCCATTGCTGCCGCGATTGTTGGCTTTGCGGGGCCAATTCTGAACCCAAAGACCGAGACAGCTGGCGATGGTCCGCTTTTGGTGGTGATTGACGGCACATGGGCGGATGCACCGGATTGGGCGCGCCGGATGGAGCGGGTTGAGGCGCTTTTGAGTGAAGCCAGTCAGGCCGGTCGTGAAACGGCGGTTGTGACGCTGACAGATCTGCCCGCCGATGGCGTCTTGCCGTTTCGGTCTGCGGACAGCTGGGTGCCGCAACTGGCGGGTTTTGCGCCTGCGGCCTGGGATCCCGATAACGAGACAATTGCCAGTTTTGCGACAGCTCTTGAAGGCGATTTCGATACGTTCTGGCTCTCTGATGGCGTGGCGCGCGAGAACCGCCAAGAGCTGTTGATTTCATTGAATGAACGCGGATCAGTGACGGTGTTTGAAAGCCCGCGCTCGGTTGTCGGGCTCAGACCCGCAACCTTTGAGGAAGGCATCATCGTTTTGACTGCCGTGCGCAGTCGCACCTCCACAGAGGGCGGGGCGACGGTGATCGCCCACGGGCTTGATCCCGCTGGCACACCGCGCGCCTTGGCCCGGGTCGAACTGGAGTTTGCTCCGGGTGAGGCAGAGGCGTCGGCAAGCCTGTCGCTGCCCGCTGAGTTGCGCGACAGGGTGACGCGCTTTGAGATCGAAGGTGTGCGCTCGGCAGGCGCTGTCAGTCTGACCGACGATAGCTTGCGCCGCCGCGAAGTTGCGATCATCTCGGGCCGGGCCGCGCGCGAAGGCCTGCAGCTTTTGTCGCCGACGCATTACCTGGAGCGCGCGCTGGTGACCAATGCTGATTTGATCAATGGCTCGATCAGCGAAATCACGCTGGCCAATCCGGACGTGATCATTCTGGCGGATGTGGTTACGCTTGCAGGTGCAGACGTTGAGGACATCGAGGATTGGGTGCGCAAGGGTGGTTTGCTGTTGCGCTTTGCAGGCCCCCGGCTTGCGGCCTCTGATCTGGCACGGGACGAGGAAGACATCCTGATGCCTGTCCGGTTGCGGGCCGGTGGCCGCACCGTGGGTGGGGCTATGTCTTGGGGCGAGCCAAAAGCGTTGCGCGCTTTCGCCTCAGAAAGCCCGTTCTTTGGCCTTCGCATCCCTGAGGATGTGACCGTGACAAGCCAAGTGGTTGCGCAACCCGACCCGACCTTGGCCGAGCGTACAATCGCGACGCTGGCTGATGGCACACCGTTGGTGACGCGCAAGCGTATGGATCTGGGACAGGTGGTCTTGTTCCACGTCACCGCCAACGCCGATTGGTCGACACTGCCGCTTTCGGGGCTATTTGTTCAGATGCTGGAACGTCTGGCGGTGTCTTCACAACTGTCTGAGATCGAGGCGGAAGACCTTGCTGGAACCGTTTGGACCGCCGATAAGGTGCTGACGGGATTTGGCGAGGTTCAGGACGCGGGCACGATGGCAGGCATTGCAGGCGAGCGACTGATCGAAGACACCCCCGGACCGGATCTGCCGCCGGGGCTTTATGCGGGCGAGGATCGCAGGATTGCTTTGAACGTGGTGAAATCTGACACAACGCTGACGCGAACCATGTGGCCTGCTGACGTGGCCGTTGAAGGATTTGCTGTCACCGAAGAAACGCCGCTAAAGGGCTTTTTGCTCAGCATCGCTCTTCTGGCGCTGATGGCGGACATCGTGGCAACCCTCTGGCTTTCCGGCAGAATGTCTGGCGCCGTGGCCCGCATCTCGGCTGTTGTGCTTGCCTTGATGCTGGTCATGCCGCGCGGCGCACACGCGCAAGAGCAGGACATCGAACGTTTGCTGGCGGCCACATCCGAGGTGACTCTGGCACATGTGGTCACTGGTGACCGCAGCATTGATGAGGTAGCCTATGCAGGGCTTGCGGGGCTTTCAAATGTGCTGACTCGGCGCACGTCGATTGAGCCAGCCCTTCCGGTTGCTGTTAACCTCGAAACCGATGAATTATCCGTCTATCCGTTTCTTTACTGGCCGATCACGCCTAATCAACCGCGTCCCTCTTCCGAGGCATACGGTCGGCTGAACGCCTATCTGCGCGCGGGCGGGTTGATCCTGTTTGATACGCGCGATGCCAACACGGCCGGATTTGGCGCATCAAGCCCCAATGGGCGCAAGTTGCAGGATCTGGCTTTACCGTTGGATATTCCGCCACTCGCCCCTGTGCCAAGCGATCATGTTCTGACGCGGACGTTCTATCTTTTGCAGGATTTTCCGGGCCGTTACATGGGCCGTGAAGTTTGGGTTGAAGCGGCACCCGCTGATGCCGAACAGGTCGAGGGCATGCCGTTTCGCAACCTGAATGACAACGTGACCCCTGTGGTCATCGGCGGGAATGATTGGGCCGCCGCCTGGGCCACGAACGAGCGCGGGGCGACGATGTTCCCGGTCGGGCGTGGTTTTGCGGGTGAGCGTCAGCGCGAGGTGGCCTATCGTTTTGGTGTGAACCTGATCATGCATGTGCTGACCGGCAACTATAAATCTGATCAGGTGCACGTGCCAGCCCTTCTGGATCGGCTGGGCCAATGACGGAAACCGGCAGCATTATCTTTGATCCTTACCTGCCATGGCCGGTGGTGTGGTTGGCGATTGCCTTTGCCGCAGGCTTTGTCGGCTTCGCCATCTGGCGCGGGCTTTCGGGCTGGTGGCTGCGGGGCTCTGCTTTGGCCGTGCTCTTGTTGGCGGTGACCAATCCGTCGCTTCAGGTCGAGGATCGAGAGGCGCTGTCGGACATCGTGATCCTCGTCGTCGATGAAAGCGCCAGCAACGGCATCGATGTGCGGCCCGGGCAGATTGCCGAGGCGATCAAGGATGTTGAGGCGAGCATTGCGGGCATGGCCAACACCGAATTACGCGTGGTGCGTCTGGGCGATGCAAGCGACAACCAAGGCACGCTTTTGATGGAGGCGATCACCAACGCGATGGCTGAAGAGCCGCGTGCGCGTCTGGCGGGTGTCATCATGCTTACTGACGGACAGT
>JABDJX010000270.1 GCA_013003245.1 Silicimonas sp.
AGCAGGTGGCGATCACGCGTCCATAGCCGTCCTCGGAAAGCGCATCGCAGGTCACGTCGCGGCCTTTGGTGATTTCAACCAGTGCTTCGGTTGCGGCACTACCGCAGTTCCAATCGCCGCATTTTTGGCCGTGTTCCGGGGCGTCTACACCGTTCAGGCGGTAAATCGTGCCCGCAATCTCAAGAGTATCGCCATCGATCACGCGGGTCTGAGCAAAAGCGGCAGACGCCACGGCCAATGCTATACACGCCCCAAAGGCCATCTTCATCATGGTTCACCTCATCCCCTTCACGAAGATTAACAGTGCCGGAAGAAAACGGCAAAGAGACGGCAGGCGCGTGGACTCTCGTCTTTCGATCCGCTAATCCGCGCCTGCGAGCGGACAAAGGGCAGCGTCATGACAAAAAACGGTTTAACCTATGCCGACGCAGGCGTTGATATTGATGCCGGAAACGCCTTGATCGACCGGATCAAGCCCGCGGCAGCGGCCACAAATCGTCCCGGCACAATGGCGGGGCTTGGCGGGTTCGGCGCTCTGTTTGACCTCAAAGCAGCAGGTTTCAAAGACCCCATTCTGGTGGCCGCGACCGACGGTGTGGGCACCAAGCTTAAAATTGCGATTGAGACAGGCAACGTCGATGGTGTTGGCATTGATCTGGTTGCGATGTGTGTGAACGACCTGATCTGCCAAGGCGCTGAGCCTTTGTTTTTCCTCGACTATTTCGCTACCGGAAAGCTTGAACTTGACCACGCAACAGCCGTGATCAACGGAATTGCCGCAGGCTGCGAGCGTTCTGGCTGCGCACTGATCGGCGGTGAGACGGCCGAGATGCCGGGCATGTACGCGGGCGGTGATTTTGATCTGGCGGGTTTCTCAGTTGGGGCGATGGAGCGCGGTGCACATCTGCCAGCAGGGGTTTCCAAGGGTGACGTTCTGTTGGGTCTGGCAAGCGATGGCGTGCACTCCAACGGCTATTCGCTTGTGCGCAAGATCGTGGACCTGAGCGGTCTTGGCTGGGATGCACCTTGTCCTTGGGGCGAGGGCACGCTCGGCCAAGCTTTGCTGACGCCCACCAAGCTTTACGTCAAGGGCGCCGTGCAAGCGATCCGCGAAGGCGGTGTCCTGCACGCACTTGCCCATATCACCGGCGGCGGGCTGACCGAAAACCTGCCGCGCGCCTTGCCAGATGGGTTGGGGGCCGAGATCGACCTTGATGCCTGGGCGCTTCCGCCGGTCTTCAAATGGCTGGCCGACACTGGCGGGATTGCAACCGCCGAGATGCTCAAGACCTTCAACTCTGGTATCGGCATGATCGCCATCGTGCCTGCAGACAAGGTTGACGTGGCGACGTATTGCTTTGCCGAAGATGGGCATGAGGTCATCCAGGTTGGCCGCATCGTCGATGGCCAGGGCGTCACCTATCGCGGAACGCTCAAGTGAAACGCGTCGCCCTGCTGATCTCGGGCGGCGGCTCCAACATGGAAACGCTGGTGCGTGATATGACGGGCGATCACCCGGCGCGCCCGGTTCTGGTGGTCTCGAACGTGCCCGGCGCAGGTGGTCTGGCAAAGTCCCAGGCCTTGGGGATCAAGACTGCGGTGGTCGATCACAAGCCGTTCAAAGGTGATCGCGCGGGGTTCGAGGGCGCGTTGCAAGACGTTCTGGAACAGGCGCGCCCCGATATCATTTGTCTGGCGGGTTTCATGCGCATCCTGACCGAGAGGTTTGTCTCGCAATGGGAGGGACGTATCCTGAATATCCACCCCTCGCTTCTGCCAAAGTACAAAGGTCTCAATACCCACGCGCGCGCCATTGATGCAGGGGATCGCGAAGCAGGCTGTTCGGTGCATCAGGTGACCGCCGATCTGGATGATGGTCCGGTTCTGGGGCAGGCGCGGGTGCCCGTTTTACCAAATGACACGCCCGACAGCCTGGCGGCCCGCGTTTTGGCACAGGAACACCTCCTTTACCCCGCCGTGCTACGCCGCTTTGCATCCGGCGATACAACGCCGGTTCGCTTGCCCGCGCCAAAGGGTTAGCCTATCAAGGCGAAACGCGAATTTGACGGATACGGAATGATAACGATTACAACCCCGGAAGGGCTGGCCGCATTTTGCGACCGCGCCGCGAAAGCGCCTTACGTGACGGTGGACACCGAGTTTCTGCGCGAGCGCACCTATTACGCCAAGCTGTGCCTTGTTCAACTGGCCGTCCCTGGCGATGCCGAGGAAGACGCGGTGCTTGTCGATCCCTTGGCCAAGGGTATGAACCTTGACGCGCTTTATACGCTTTTTCAGGATCAAAACGTGGTCAAGGTGTTCCATGCCTCGCGGCAGGATCTGGAGATTTTTTTCACCGAAGGTAATGTGATCCCGGCACCTCTTTTTGACACGCAAGTCGCTGCGATGGTGGCAGGCTTTGGCGAGCAGGTCGGATACGAGACGCTGGTGCGCAAGATCGCCAAGGCGAACCTTGATAAATCGTCGCGTTTTACCGACTGGTCGCGCAGGCCGCTGAGCGAGTCGCAACAGACCTATGCCTTGGCGGATGTTACGCACTTGCGGGTGATTTACGAGCATCTGGAAGCCGAGCTTGAGAAATCGGGTCGTCGCGGTTGGGTTGAAGAAGAGATCGCGGTGCTGACTGATCCATCTACTTACGTGGTCGAGCCGCACGAGGCTTGGATGCGTGTAAAAACGCGCACCAACTCGGGCAAGTTTCTGGCCGTGGTGCAGGCGCTGGCCGAGTTCCGCGAAATACACGCGCGCGACAAGAACATCCCGCGCAACCGTGTGATCAAGGACGATGCTTTGCTTGAGCTGGCGTCGACCAAGCCAAAATCAATCAAGGACCTGAGCCGCTCGCGCCTGCTTTTGCGAGAGGCGCGCAAGGGCGATATTGCCGATGGCATTCTGGCGGCGGTCGAAAGAGGGCTGGCAATGCCTGCAGACCAGTTGCCAAAGCCTGACCGGTCGCGCGACAAGCTTCAGGTAAATCCGGCCCTGGCCGATCTGCTGCGGGTGCTTTTGAAGGCAAAGTCGGAAAAGCTTGGGGTGGCGCAAAAGCTGATCGCAACTTCCGCCGATCTTGATGAGATCGCGGCAGGTCAGCGCGATGGTCAGGCGCTGAAAGGCTGGCGCAAGACTGCTTTCGGTGATGATGCCCTGCGGCTGTGTGATGGCAAACTTGGTCTGCGCGCGAATGGCTCAAAGGTTGAGGCGTTCGAGCTTTAGCGTCTGATCAATCGGAAAAAAAGCGGCGCCAGAGCGATCACCAGAACGATGCGGATGATGTGGACCGTGGCGATATAAGCGATGTCGGCATCGAGCGAGAGGGCAAGAATGCTCATCTCGGGCAGACCACCGGGCGAGAAACTGAGAAAGGTTTCGCGGATATCAATGCCGGTCAGCATAGATACTGACAGGGCAACAGGCACAGCCACGATCAGCATCGCAGTGGCCACAACCAACGACAGACCAAGGTCTTTCATCACGGCGTGTGGGTTGGCGCCTGCAAAACGGCACCCGATGACAGTGCCCATCACAAGTTGGGTGGCATTGACGGCCACGGTTGGTGGTGCGGCGTGGGTCACGCCTGTCACATGCACAAGACCCGACAGGATCATCGGCCCCAGAATGATGGGCGCAGGCAGGCCGACTTTGGGGCCAAGATAGGCCCCCGCAATGGCGCAGGCGGCCAGGATCGACAGGTCGCGCAGGCCCACGTCGGCAAAACTGATAAACGGGCGCGAATCGCCCGTGGTCTCGACTTCAAGTACCAGCGTGTAGAAAAGCACCACAAGCGTGACGACCATAAAGATGCGGCCCGCGTGTGCCATCGCGATGCGCCGTTCGTCCCCGCCGGCTTCTGCACCCATCAGGATCATGTCGTTCACTCCACCGGGGGCCGAGGCATAAAAGGCCGTGACCGGGTCGTATCGCCCGACGCGACGGTAGATCACATAGGCCGCGCCAAAGGCCGCGACGATGAAAAACGGCAGGATTGCAAGTGTCACGGCCCAATCCGCTGCGTTGCTGAAAATCGCCGGAGAAAAGCCCGAGCCAAGCATGACGCCCAGTATCGGCACCATCACGCCGCGCAGCTTCGCCGGGGCGGTCAGATTGGCACCAAGGATCGCCACGACCATCACCGTGAACATCGCGCCCAGCATCCATGGCAGCGGCATGTTGATAAACACCGCCGCCAGCGCGCCGCACATGCCAAAACCCAAAGCGATGGCTTGGCCGCGCCGTTCTGCGAGAAAGGTTAGCGTCGCGCGATCCTCGAATTTTGCGCGCCTGTCACCTGGATCACGCGCACGCCAGCCAGTTGGATGTCCGACAGAAAGACAGCCGCTGTCAGTTCGCGCGACTGACGGGTCGAAACGCGTGTTGGAACATCTGGCGGTAACGCACGCATGCTGTAAGACATCACCCCGTTAAGCGCCTCTCGGTTGGGAGAAACATTGACCAAAGCAGCCCCATACCAGCCCTGCGTCGGCGGCAGGCCCGTGACGCGCACAATCGCGCCGCCCGGTGTGCGCTCGATCACAAGCTGGGTGATTTCGGCGACCAAGGGTCTTGGATCGTCAACGTTCACAACCTCAAGCGGCTCGGCCGTTGTCGTATCGTCACCGCCGCCAAACCAGTTGAAAGGGTTGAACCGGCTTTCGCTGATGCCGCAGGATGCCAGCAAAAGCGGCAATATCAAAAGGTATGCGCGTGTCGCTTTCATGGTGCCCTCACTCTTGCCCTTTCTGTGCTAGACCAAAGCTGCGGCCAAGAAAAGTGCCCTCCTGCCTAGACCTTTGCGCACAGCACGCCTAACTCAGTCAAAACGCATCAAGGATTGGGATGATGGCGCAAGAGTCCTTTGAAGACATCGTCGAGACGTTCGAGTTTCTGGAAGACTGGGAAGACCGGTATCGCCATGTGATCGACATGGGCAAAGCGATGCCTGCGCTTGAAGAGGCGTTTCGTGTGCCAGCAACCAAGGTCGAGGGT
>JABDJX010000288.1 GCA_013003245.1 Silicimonas sp.
CGGCATCACCCCGCGCGCGTCAAAGGCCGCCCCTACCGCGTTGATGTCTCTGACGCGGAAACCTCGTTCATCCTGGTGTTTTTCCACGCCCGCGACGACTGGTTGGCGCGACAATTGCCCGTAGGCGAAAAGCGTGTCGTCTCGGGCCGGCTGGAGTTGTTCGATGGCGTCGCCCAGATGGTACATCCTGACCACATATTGCTGGTCGCCCAAGCCGGAACCTTGCCTGCGTTCGAGCCTGTCTATCCGTTGACCCAAGGTGTCACGCTGAAGGTGATGACCAAGGCGGCACAGGCCACGGTGGAGCGTGCGCCGGAATTGGCAGAATGGATCGACCCCGGGCTGATCAAGCAAAAAAACTGGCCCGACTGGCACGCCGCAATTGCTGCGGCTCACGCACCAACGGGCACTGGCGATCTGGCGCTGACGGTGCCGCACCGGGAGCGTCTGGCCTACGACGAACTGTTTTCACATCAGTTAACGCTGGCCCTTGCACGTGCGCGAAGACGCAAGAAAATGGGGCGCGCCAACGTGGCAACCGGCAAGTTGCAGTCCAAGGTGCTGGCGGCTTTGCCTTACGCTCCGACCAAGGCGCAAACGCGCGCGATCGCCGAGATCTCGGATGATCTGGCAGCGCCCGAGCGGATGAATCGCCTGCTGCAAGGCGACGTGGGCGCGGGCAAAACCCTTGTGGCACTGATGGCTTTGCTGGTCGCCGTTGAGGCAGGCGGGCAGGGCGTGATGATGGCGCCGACCGAGATTTTGGCGCGCCAGCACCTGATGGCGTTGCAACCTTTGGCCGAACATGCGGGCGTGGTTCTGGAGATTTTAACAGGCCGCGACAAGGGCAGCGAACGCGCAGCCAAACTGAAGGCGCTTGCAAATGGCAACATCCAGATCCTTGTTGGCACCCATGCGGTGTTTCAAAAAGATGTGGAATTCAAAGACCTTAGATTAGCCGTGGTGGATGAGCAGCACCGCTTTGGCGTGGCGCAACGGATGGAACTGGGCCGCAAAGGCGAACGTGCCGACGTGCTGGTGATGACCGCAACCCCGATTCCGCGCTCGCTCAGCCTTGCGCAATACGGTGATATGGACGTCTCGCTCCTCGACGAGAAACCACCCGGACGCACGCCGGTGACCACCGCTTTGACCTCGGCCCAGCGTATCGACGAGGTTGTCGAGCATCTGCGCAAGGCGGTCGGCGAGGGGCGGCAGGCCTATTGGGTCTGCCCGCTGGTCGATGAAAGCGAGGTGTCGGATCTGACCGCCGCCGAAGAGCGGTTCAAACGCCTGCGCGCGACATTCCCCGAAGGGCAGGTGGGCCTTGTGCACGGGCAAATGCCCCCGCGTGAAAAAGACGCGGCGATGGCCGATTTCGTCTCCGGCAAGACCAAGGTGCTGGTGGCGACCACCGTCATCGAGGTGGGCGTCGATGTGCCCAACGCGTCGATCATGGTGATCGAGCGGGCGGAAACCTTTGGCCTTGCGCAACTGCACCAATTGCGTGGCCGCGTCGGGCGCGGGGCCGAAGCCTCAACCTGCCTGCTGATGTACCAGTCACCGCTCTCTGAAAGCGGGCGGCGACGACTCGAAATCCTGCGCGAAACCGAAGACGGCTTTCGTATTGCCGAAGAAGATCTGCAGATGCGCGGCGCAGGCGACGTGATCGGCACCGCGCAATCAGGCCTGCCGCGGTTTCGCATCGCTGATCTGGAGCGTCAGGCGGCGCTGATGGCGACGGCCAATTCGGATGCGCGCAAGCTGACCGAAGACGACCCGACTTTGGAAACCGAGCGTGGCAAAGCCGCGCGTGTTCTGCTTTGGCTGATGGAGCAGGACAAGGCTATCCAAATGATTTCAGTGGGTTAAGAAACAATTTATCATTTTGTTCACTAATGTTCTTAAAAAGTTCTTTACAAGGCTTCTCAAATTTGAGAACAATCAGGCAACAAAAGCGAGCCCGCCCGCTCGTGCCTGATCCCAGAAAGAGGACACCATTGAGATGCAAGAGCTTAAAGACACATTCGCCCGTAATGCCGCCTCGCTGCCTGCAGATTTTGCCAGCGTCGCCGCCTTGGTCGTGATCTTCTTTGTCGGACTCTCACTGCCCAGCCTTTTTTAGGTTTCCTTCGACACTGCCTGCGGTCTGGAAAGCCGGGCGTCCGTATCCTGTCCCAAACTTTGATGCGAACTCTGTCCCTCATCAGGTCCATGTCCCGGACCTGACACCGGCTTTCAAAACCAGACACGCCACTTCCGCCGCCATCCTACGGGATGTGCGGCGGTTCTTTTTTTCAACAATATCAGATACTTAAGCGCAATCACTCTTTTCAGATGCCGTCGCGGCCGCCTCGGCTGTTGCATCAAGTGCGAGCAGAATAGACGCATGACGATTGCGAAATTCGCGCGCCGGGATCAACACTTCATACCCTTCAAAGGGAGCCGCCGGAACTGGCCCGTCTACGGTCAGCATCGCGCGCAATTCATCTCGCGCGCGCTCAACCTCTGCCCCTGTCCGCCCAATCACCACGTCCGCCAGAATCGATGCCGACGCCTGGCCCAAAGCGCAGGCTTTGACGTCCTGCCCAAAAGCCGTGATCACGCCATCGTCCACGCAGACATCCACCGTCACGGTTGATCCGCACAAAGGAGAGCGCTTTTTCACCGTTGCATCGGCGCGATCTAACCGCTCCGTCAACGGAATATCGGCAGCAAGCTCCAGTATCTTGCCGGAATAAAGCTTTATCAGGTCAGTATCGGCCATGTCTTTCCTTTGCGGGCGCAGACTTCTATCTAGGGCACTGCTTTGGTTTTGAAAAGGATAGCCCGTATGACCTTCGATCCAACAACGCTGAAATTTGACGCCGCCGGGCTGATCCCGGCGATTGCGCAGGACGAGACGACGGGCGAAGTGCTGATGATGGCGTGGATGAACGCGCAATCAATCACCCGCACGCTGGCCACCAAACGGGTCACCTACTGGTCGCGCTCGCGTCAGGCGTTCTGGGTCAAGGGCGAAACCTCCGGGCACACCCAGGCGCTCGTCGATCTGCGCGTCGATTGCGACCGCGACTGCCTTTTGCTGATCGTGCGCCAGAAAGGTCCGGCCTGTCACACCGACCGGCGCAGTTGTTTCTACACGTCCGTTCAAAAAGGCAGCGAAGTCGAACTGATGGCCCCAATACCCTCGTAGTCTTTCTTCTTGGTGAAAATATTCCGGGGAGCGTGAGGGGCAGAGCCCCTCGCATGCCGCGACGACGCAGTCGGCGCACTAAAAAAGTCTCTCAAAGCCCCACCATCCGACGAATATCCTGCGGGCTGGCCCCCTCATCGCGAAAGGTCCGGATCGCGCGGGCATCATTGCGCTTGGCCAGCCGCTTGCCGTGCTCATCGCGGATCAGCCGGTGGTGGTGATAGACAGGCGTGGGCAGCCCCAGAAGCCGCTGCAGGACCACATGAATTTTCGTGGCTTCAAACAGATCTTCGCCGCGCACTACATGGGTGATGTCTTGCGCTGCGTCATCCAGCACCACGCTCAGGTGATAGGACGTGCCTATGTCCTTGCGCGCCAGAACGACATCACCGACAGAGTGCGGCAGGTCGTGGACGTCGAACTCTATACGTCCCGTCTGCCCGTCCGGTGCGTGCCCTGTCTCGACAAAATGCGCGAAGTCCTTTCCGCCGTTCGGTCCGACAATGCGATGCTCAAAGCGCGAGTCTCTGCGAACCCACCCGTTCATGATGAAACGCAACGTGCTGTTGTCAGGCATAGGTGCATCGTCCGGGCGCCACTTCGGACGACAGGTTCCGGGATACACCACGCCGTCCGGTCCATACGTGATGCCTTCCTGCGGTGCGGAGGCAGCTTCAAGAATGTCGCGGCGATTGCAGGTGCATACGTAAAGCCATTGCCTGTCCCAAAGCCGCTGCAGGGTTGCGCGATAGGCCTCCATCCGCTCGGACTGCCGCATCACCGGCCCGTCCCAGCTCAGCCCCAGCCAGCGCAGATCGTCATAGATCTGCTCCTCCCATTCGGGACGCGCGCGGGACTGGTCAATGTCCTCGATCCTTAAAAGAAATTCGCCGCCAGCGGTTCGCGCCATATCATGGGCCAGTATCGCGGAATACGCATGGCCCAGATGCAGCGGGCCGGTGGGAGAGGGCGCGAAGCGGGTTCTCAATGGCGCTTGAAGACGAACACAGTTGCGTTCTCGCCGTCGCGGTGCGGTCCGTCTGCCTCGAACATTTGCTCCAGCTTCGGATCAAGAGCAGCGATGTCGAGCCGGTCCGAATAAGTGCGATCATTCAAGGCAGCGTCGTCCATGCTCAGCGCCAGAAACCCACCCGGCGCAAGAATACCCAAAAGCACGTCGAACGTCTCTGGCGTCGCCTCGCCTCCATGGATCACATCGCAGGCGGTGATCACCTGATAATCGCCCCGCCGCACGTGCCCGGCCCTGCTCTCGACGCCCAGCCAGACCTGACGATAGGCCCCGCTAGCTTGCGCCGCCTCCACGTTCTCGGCCACCAGATCGGTGCCGTCGACCACGTCAAATCCCACCGACTTCAACGCCATCCCCGACACGCCGGTGCCACATCCAAAGTCTAGCACTGGTTTTTCAACATTCGCCCCCGCTTGGCGCAGGGCAATCGCGATACGGGCAGGGGTGGCATAGTCGCTCATTCGGCGGCCTGCGCTGCTTTTGTTGCCCCAAGCCATGCGGCCCAGTCCTGCTTGGCACGGTCGGTATAGGCCTTGTAACGATCTCGCCTGCCGCGCCGTCCGCCCTTGGCATCGACGGGCGGGAACAGCCCGAAGTTCACGTTCATAGGCTGAAACGTTTTGGCATCAGCCCCGCCAGTGATGTGGGTGACCAAGGCGCCGATGGCCGTCGTCGCAGGCACTTCGGAAAGATGTACGCCGCTTGCCTCTGCAACAGCAAGCCGTCCGGCCAGCAGCCCCATAGACGCACTTTCGACATAACCCTCAACGCCCGTGATCTGGCCTGCAAACCGGATGTTAGGCTTTGACTTTAACCGCATCTGTTCATCCAGCAAGACGGGCGCGTTCAGGAACGTGTTGCGGTGGATGCCGCCCAGCCGGGCAAAGCTGGCGTCCTGCAGGCCCGGGATCATCCGGAACACGTCCGTCTGTGCACCGTACTTCATCTTGGTCTGAAATCCCACGATGTTGTAAAGCGTCCCCAGCTTGTTGTCGCG
>JABDJX010000290.1 GCA_013003245.1 Silicimonas sp.
GCATGGGTCACCGCTCCGTCCTGGCGGAAATGAACGTTCAGGTCATCAACTTTCAGCAACACGCTCTTGCGTCTTCTTCTTGGCAAAAATACTTCGGGGAGGTCTGGAGGGGTGGAACCCCTCCAGCACAGCGACGACGAAGTCGGCGCAAGACCTTAAATCCGGGCTGCCTTCACAAAAGCACGGATCGCCGCCGCATCCTTGACACCTGGGCCACTCTCAACCCCACTTGAAACGTCAACCTGCCGCGCGCCCGTCAATCGAATGGCTTCGGCAACGTTTCCGGGTGTCAAACCACCCGCCAGCATCCAAGGCACGCTCCACCGCCGGTTGGAAATGAGACGCCAGTCAAACGACAGCCCATTCCCTCCGGGTAAATCGCCATCCGGCGGCGGTTTGGCATCAACCAAAAGCTGATCAGAAACAGCAGCGTAAGCGTCCAGCCTTTCAACATCGGCTGCGCTGGCGATACCCACCGCCTTCATCACCGGCAAACCGGTCAGCGCCCGAACGTCTGTCACCCGTTCCGGCGCCTCACTGCCGTGCAATTGGATCATGTCCAGCGGCACCGTGTCCGTAAGCGTGCGCAAAAACGCATCGTCTGCGTTGACCGTCAAGGCAACCTTCGCCACACCCACCGGCACATCAACCGCCAACGCGCGCGCCTGCTCAATACTCACATTCCGCGGAGACTTGGCAAAAAATACAAAGCCGACATATCCAGCGCCGGCCTCAGCCGCCGCAGAAACGGCATCGGGCGTGGATAGGCCACAGATTTTTACACGAATGTCAGATGTCATAAGAGGCGTTTAGCGCCTAGCTGCCCTCAAGCAAAGCCAACACGTCGTCGCCTTTTTCCTTTGGCGGCGCAACCTTCTTCACTTCACGCTCCAAACGCTCACGCTCTTTGCGCTCGCTGACCGCCTCAACCCGGTACTTTCGCTCGCGGACCCACTCCCAGACAAAGCCAAGAAGCACACCTACGAGCACGGCAGCCAGCAAAATCACGAACGCAGGCAAGGTGACGTCCCAGCTAAACCCAAGCAGCTGGGCCAACTCATCCGGCAGCAATTTGATCGTCAATGCCTGCCGGTTGGCGATTGCGACGGTCACAAGTGCGATCGCAATCAGCGCCAGAACAGCCAAGCGAATAACCCGCATATCAGGACTTTCCGTTCAGCCGGTCTCGCAAAAGCTTACCTGTCTTGAAAAACGGTACATGTTTCTCTTCGACTGTCACGCTTTCACCGGTGCGCGGGTTGCGTCCGACACGCGCGTCCCGCTTTTTGACCGAGAAAGCACCAAAGCCGCGAAGTTCGACCCGGTCACCGCGCGCCATGGCTTCGATAATCTCATCAAACAGGGTCGAGACAATGCGCTCGACGTCGCGCTGGTACAGGTGGGGGTTCTCGTCGGCAATTTTTTGAACCAGCTCGGATCTGATCATGAAGTCCCCCCTGAGGTATGTGCCAGGCGTTTTTCGCCGAAGGTTGTTTCGAGCGACTATAGGTGAAAACGTACGGTCACGAAATATCCCTCTGGCACGAATTTCACAGATTTCTGCGACTAATGTGCTGAATTCGGACAGAAAAAGCCAAAGCTTTTGTGCAGATCGCGTAAGAAACCAGCATTAGCACTCATGCTGCGGTGCAGCTTGGCGAGCGATTCGCGGTCCTCTAGTCGCCCAGCTTCTTGTGGACTTCCTCCAGGTCAATCTCGCCCACCGGCATCGGGTTTCCGGGGTTTTCGAAATCATACCGGAAAAGCTGGAAGTCGCGTTTGTAAATTTCATAGACAAGATGCTTTGCCAGATCGTCAAAATAGTCCTCGACCGGAAATGCGCGCTTCGGGCCGTGCCCTTCGCTTTCGTTGAAACGTGGGATTTCGGACAGATCGACCGGCTCTTTAACTTCAACCTGATCAAGCACGCCCTGCATGCCCTCGTTGAATTTCTCGGTCCAGAAGATGTGATTGTACCGACCCCCGTTCGCGATGAACGTCGAGATGTGACCCGACATGGCAGACCAGTGGATGTCCGGGTCCATCGGTTTGCGAAACACGATAGTGTCGCGCGCAAACAGCAAAAACCGTCGGAACATGGCAATCTGGTCAAAGTCGCCTTCCACATTGATCCCGTACTTCTGACTAAGTTGCGGGATCAGGTTGCCGCGATAGCGTTGCCCGTTGCGCTGAACGCCACAGATCTTGTCAAAGAAAGACGACAGGATGCGGGAATAAGGGTTGCGCACACAGGTGAATGCAAAGGTGTGCTTCTCCAACACGTTGCTTTCAATCGGCTGATGACTGCTCTCCAGCGCCCACTTGTGCAGCCCCTCGCGGTCGTCGTGAATGTCACCGTCGAAAAAACGCCCGTGATCGGAATAGTGCATGATCTGTCCTATGGTCGAACACGCGCACTTTGGCACCACACGGTAAACCATGTTCTCGCTGTGGGTCATCCAGGTTCCGGGAAATCCCATATCGGGGGCACACCTTCTTAAATACACACCTCTGGCGGTCAGAAGCATTTTTGCGAAAAAAGCAAACTTCTACGGTTTCTTCAATCCTCCACAGCGTCTAAACAAGGTCCATTGGGGAATTGAAACACGGGTGGTGAAAGAAATTGGCGCAAATCGCCTACATTCTGCTGTGCCACAAGGATGTGGATGCGGTCATCGCTCAGGCCAAGCGCCTGACCGCGAAAGGCGATGTCATGGCGATCCACTTCGATGCCAATTCTCCTAAGGAAGATTACGAACGCCTGACCACAGAACTAGCCGGAAACAAGAACGTCGTCTTCCCGTCCAAGCGCCAAAAGTGCGGCTGGGGAGAGTGGAGCCTTGTCGAGGCAAGTTTGGCCGCCGTGCGCACGGCAACTGAGGCCTTTCCCAAAGCCACGCACTTTTATATGCTGTCGGGCGATTGCATGCCGATCAAGACGTCCGAGCACATTCACGCAACGCTGGAAGCGCGCGATGTCGATTATATTGAAAGCTATGACTTTTTTGACAGCTACTGGATCAAGACCGGCTTCAAAGAAGAGCGCCTGATCTATCGCCACTGGTTCAACGAGCGCTCGCAATCAAAGCGGTTTTACGCCTCTTTCAACCTTCAAAAGCGGCTTGGCCTTAAACGCAGCGTGCCGCACGACATCCAGATGATGATCGGCAGCCAGTGGTGGTGTCTGCGCCGCCAGACGATTGAGGCCATCCTTGAATTCATCGCCGCGCGTGCGGACGTGCGCCGATTTTTCAAAACAACATGGATCCCGGACGAAACATTTTTCCAGACACTGGTCCGCCACCTTGTGCCCGACATCGAAATCGATAACCGCACGCTTACGTTCCTGATGTTCTCGGACTACGGCATGCCGGTGACATTCTACAACGACCACTATGACCTTCTGCTTGCGCAAGATTTCCTGTTTGCGCGCAAGATCAGCCCCGAAGCGCATGACCTGAAGGCACGGCTTGGCCAGCTTTATGCCTCCAAGAATGTCACTTTCAAAACCTCGAATGAAGGACAACGCCTGTTCTCTTTCCTGACCGGACAGGGCCGCATCGGAGAACGGTTTGCGCCGCGGTTCTGGGAGAAAGATGCAACGCTCGGGCGTGACCGATCCCTACTGATCGTGACGTGCAAGAAATGGCACGTCGCCAAGCGCCTGATCGATCGGGTCGGCTCTGTCTCGAACCTTCCGGCCATTGAGTATCTGTTTGACGAAGAAGCCACACCGATGCCCGACCTTGGCGGCATTCAGGCAACGCTGGGCAAACGCACTCGCCACAGACGCGCCCTGATGCGCATGCTCTTTGATTTTTACGACACCGATCAGTTGATGATCTGTCTGGACCCATCCAACCTGGATCTGTTCAAGGATTTCTATTCGGACCGCAGCGAAACCAAGCTTCTGGAAATCGATTGCCACTACACCGACGATTATCTGCAAGGGCATGCAAAACGCGTCGGGCTGGCCGGAGAGCACACATCGCCCGAGACGTTTCAAACCCTGGTGCCCACGATCCGCAACAATTTCTACCGCGAGAGCGAGTTGATCCGCGACCAGAATTTCCCTGAGTTCCACCGTATTCGCGAGCGTGCGACATCAGAGGAAAACACCACACCGCTGGCCGAGTTCCTTGGGATCGAACACTCAAAAGCCCGCGAAATCGCGGAAACCGATTATCTCTTTGTCGACTAAGGAAACGCCCGATGGCCTACGATTATGACGACCAGAACATTTTTGCAAAAATCCTGCGAGGCGAGATACCAAACAAGACGGTGGCCGAAACCGATCACACCCTGGCCTTTGCCGACATCTCACCGCAAGCGCCTCACCATGTACTGGTGATCCCGAAGGGCGCGTACGTAACCGCAGACCATTTTGCAGCAGATGCGAGTGATGCGGAAATCGTGGATTTCTGGCGCACATTTGCAAAAATCGCACGTGATCTGGGCGTCACCCCGGATACAAGCGACGGATATCGCATGATCTCAAACGCCGGCGTGCATGGCGTGCAAGAGGTACCGCATTTCCACGTGCATATCGTTGCAGGAAGGCCTTTAGGGCGCATGCTTCAGGCGCAGTAAGCCACAATTTCGTCAAAGTCCGCTCCTAAACCTTACCCCAAGGGCGAAAATCGGACTACAGGGATGAAGAACGACAAAATCGTCTCCAGATCGTTATCCAAGCTCAGTGTTCTGATGGATTTCGACACGAGCTCAACTCAGTCCGAAAGTCTGGAGCGAAAAAGGCTTCTGGCCGTCATTATTCACGTTATCGGCCCCGAAAAATGCTGTGAGCACTCCTCGATAGAGCACGCGTACAAGACCATGACCGGTGAGACGTTGCTGCCCAATGAAACGGACAAGGCAGTGGGCTACCTGATGCGGGAAAAAGCACCCAGCCTAAGTCGTATCCTCTCGGGTACCGGAAGGTCTGAGCGACGAAATCTATTGAAAGCCGCGGTTTTTACGTGGTCGACGCACGGAATGGATTCAGATCACTCAACCAAAGTGACCGAGCAAATCGTCCAAATGCTTGGCTTTGATCAAGACGATATCTGCAAAACACTGGATCGCCTATGGGTCAAAGAACGCACGCGATTGGGCGTTTCGGCGGTAGCGCACGCCTCATATGCAGTTCTACGCAACATCGTAAAGGCGTTACGCTTTGCGGCGGCACAAATGGCCCCCCACGCAAAGCATCTGGGCATCCGCGCTCTTGCCTCACTGCAACGCTGACACTTGCCGCGGCCGTGCTGGCGACTAATATGCGCCAGTCGCGAATCCAAATGGCGAGGCCAATATGCCGAACGATCCTCACACGAGCGAAGTGCAGCAACCCCCAGAGGTTGAGAACGTCACCCAAAGCAGAATTGCCTGCGATGGTGGCGAAGGCGCGCTTGGTCACCCACGCGTTTGGCTGTCGATTGACGAGGATACCGGCTGGGTCGAATGCGGCTATTGCGACAAACGGTTCGTTCTGGTCCGTGACTAGCCCAAAGCGCCTCTAACTTTCGGCACAGTGCCGCCGAAACGCGCGCTTCAACAGGTCAAGTTCCGCGCGCAACAGGTCCACTTCGGCGCGGATGTCCTCATCCAGCACCTCACCAGCAACGACCGTTTCATGCGCCAAGGCATCGCCTGTCTCAGCGTTTTCAATCACGAACGTCTGTATCCCGTCCGACAAACGGTCCACGGGGATTTGAAACCGCACCAGCCAGTTACCCGCATCTGCCGCGACGGTTTCAGGCTCTCCAACGATTTCTCCCGCATGGCGCAGTTTTAACCGAGGCGGCACCGCGTCACGCACGGAAAGAAGCCCTTCCCAAACCCCTTCGACCAACCGCATGCGTGTAAGGGTCATCTCAGACATCAGACTTCCGCCCTTGGTCTGCGGGTCAGCGTCACATCACGCAGCACGATCTCATTCATCGAAGGCTCTTCAAAAATCAGATCAAGCCACGCGCGTTCTACACGGGCTTCGTTCATCTGCGTTGCCGCCAGATCAAACTCGATTGAATACTCGCCGACTGACCCATCAAACTCACGCACAAGCTGTTCCACGTTAGGTCCGTGGCGCACGTTCAGGCGGCCAAAAATCTCAAGCGGGCGCTCGGTTTCCACGCGGATATCAAGCCGCACAACGTGACGACGCGAAAGTTGCTCCAACCCCGCGTTTGGAATATCCAGCACAAGGCTTAAAAAGGAACCATCAAACCGGAACACATCCATTTGGACGCCGTAAGGCGCGATGTCCTCCTCGCGCGTGTTCCGGACTTGGCGAAGAGACAACTCAGACAGTGGACAATCATGGAATATCTTCGCCTCAAAGCCAATGGAGGTTTTGTTTTCAACTGACGCCATGCCTGCAGGCTTTATAGGGCCACTCCAAAGTTCGGGTCGCCAAGCCCAGTCAGAGTGCATCGGGCGGCGAATGGCCGCGTGTCCGGCAAGCGGCAAGGCCAGCCTGCCCTCTGCCACGTGCAAGACCCGTTCCAAACGACGGTTCAGGGCGCGTGCACGGGTACGCACGGCTTTGAGCTTGGCGGGGTCCATCGTTTCAACAGAGTTCATGGTCCGCGTCCATCGACGCAGTGTACGTTTCTCAAGAAGCCCTGTCAGCGGACTCGCCATCTAAAAACGCCCCCAAAAGTCGTTACGTCGTCTCGTCAGAAACCAGCAGTTCACGCATCACTAAGTCACGACAATGCCGCGACTCCCCCTCCCCACTTTATGGAGGAAGCCTGCACAAATTCAACCTGCCTCAGACAGCGTTTGCGACAATCAATTCTTCGATCTGGGATTGCAGGGTCGCGAACCCTTCTGCGGGCGCAATTGGTCGGCCTGCCAGCCCCAAAAGAGTGACCGAAACCAACCGTCCGTTAAGGCCGAAAATAGCGCGCCAGTACTCGCTTTCTGCTCCGGGAAGCGCGCTTTTGTCCTCGGCGCGCAAATACAGATGCTCGCCATCACGCCTGCTTTCCAAAACTCGAACGCTTTGGGCAATTCCGTCTCGCGCCAAAACAGCAAGCCCGCTATCTGTTTCAAAAAACGCCTCAAGTGCCGCGGCAGGTGGGGCCTGCAAACCGGCACCTTCAATGGAAACGGTCATGACACCCGGCACACGCGGTCTGGGCGCTTTTGCGTTCTTAGCGATTGCAGCACAGCTTCCCAGCACAACCATAGACGTTGCCCCAATCGCACGGCTGCTTTCCAGATCGACGCACCAGCCTTCGGCACCGGCCACAATCAAACCGTCGGGCAAAGAGATTTGCTCGGGCGCTTTGCGGGAAACGCCCAAGCCCGCTTCGCAACCAGCCAATCCAAAAACAAACGCGGCGATAAGTGCCTTAGAGGTCCATGTAGACATGCTTTTCCTTCTTGGCACCGGGATGCGTCACGGCACCAAGCCGGGTCGAGCCGACAAGCTGCGCATATTTCCAAAGCGCACCTGCGGCATAAATCGTCTCTCGCGCGCCGCCCCACTTGGTCTTGCGCTCTTCCAGTTCAGCATCGGTTAGCGCGACTGAAATCTCGCCCTTGATCGCATCAATGGTGATCATGTCGCCATCTTCCAGCAGGGCAATCGGCCCACCGTGCGCGCTTTCAGGGCCCACGTGACCTACACAGAACCCGCGTGTGGCACCGGAGAAGCGCCCATCGGTGATCAAAGCCACTTTCTTGCCCATGCCTTGTCCCGACAAGGCTGCAGTTGTCGCCAGCATCTCGCGCATGCCCGGACCACCGGCAGGGCCCTCGTTACGGATGACCAGCACTTCACCTTCCTTGTAGGTGCGCGCCTTAACGGCCTCGAACGCCTCTTCCTCGTTCTCAAATACATGTGCCGGGCCGGTAAAGACCTGCTCTTCGGCGCTCATGCCCGCGACCTTCACGATGGCCCCTTCGGGTGCAAGATTGCCCTTAAGACCAACAACACCGCCCGTCTTGGTAATCGGCTTGTCGACCGGATAGATCACGCGACCATCCGCATGGCCTTCAACTGTGTCCAAAGCCTCACCAATTGTGCAGCCGTTGGCGGTGATGCAGTCCTCGTGGATCAGTCCCGCCTTGCGCAATTCCTTCATCACAACAGGCACGCCGCCCACCTCGTAAAGGTCCTTGGCGACAAACTGACCGCCTGGCTTGAGATCAACGAAATAGGGTGTATCACGGAAAATGTCGCAGACATCCTCCAGATCAAAGTCGATCCCCGCCTCATGCGCAATGGCAGGCAGGTGCAGACCGGCATTGGTTGAGCCACCCGTGCAGGCCACAACGCGCGCCGCATTCTCAAGCGATTTGAGGGTCACCACATCACGCGCGCGAATGTTCTTCTCCAAAAGCTCCATCACCTTCAGACCAGAGGCCGTCGCATAGGCATCCCGGCTTTCATAAGGCGCAGGTGCACCGGACGAATTGAGCAACGCCAGACCAATCGCTTCAGACACGCACGCCATTGTATTGGCGGTAAACTGACCGCCGCAAGCCCCTGCCGATGGGCACGCCACCTTTTCCAATGCGCGCAATTCTTCATCCGAGTTCTGCCCCGCCTGATGCCGCCCAACGGCCTCGAAAACATCTTGAACCGTCACATCCTTGCCGTTGAAACGGCCCGGCATGATCGACCCGCCATAAATAAAGACCGACGGCACGTTCAACCGCACCATCGCCATCATCATTCCCGGCAGGGATTTGTCACACCCCGCAAGCCCGACAATCGCGTCATAGCAATGACCGCGCATCGTCAATTCGACCGTGTCAGCAATCGCCTCGCGCGACGCCAGTGAAGAGCGCATGCCTTCATGCCCCATCGCAATGCCGTCAGTCACCGTGATCGTGGTAAACTCACGCGGCGTGCCAAAGCCTTCCTTCACACCCATCTTCACCGCCTGTGCCTGACGGTTCAGCGCGATGTTACACGGGGCCGCTTCGTTCCAGCAGGTGGCCACGCCGATGAAGGGCTGTTCGATCTCTTCCTCGGAAATGCCCATCGCATAGTAATATGATCGGTGCGGTGCGCGCGCAGGCCCAAGCGTAACATGGCGGCTGGGCAAATTGGATTTGTCGAACTTCTTTTTCAGCATGGAACCCCCGAAAGATGCGGCGTCGCACCGCCAGCTAAATGCCTGCCGTGCCTTTCCATCCTCTATCGCTTAGGGGGGTGTTTTCTGCAAGTCGGTTCATTTGCCTGAACGCGCTTGATACATGCCACAGTTTTCGCAATTGACGCGCGCGTCGCGCGGGCCCATCACCCGCAAATGGATTACCCCGCTTATCGCCCAATTGTTCGGTCCGCTGCCAGACGTCCAGCGCTCTGGCGACTGTTTTTAGGCATCATCACAGTTTTCGTCTGCATGGGGCTCTGGGTTTTCGGGCTTATCGGCTTGGTTGGCTTTTTAAAGGGGCAAGGCTTTCTCCACACTCTTGTGATAACACTCGACATCGAGTTCCAGTCGCCCGGTTCTTCGGTGATCTTACTCGCGCTTTTCTGGGGCCTCGGGGTTGGCACAATCGCCACGGCATGGCTTTGGCATCGACGTGGTCTGCGTTCCCTGACGGGCAAAGGCTCTACGACGCTCCATCATTTCCTGCTGGCCAGCACTCTGGCGTTCGCCGCAATCGGCGGGCTCAGCCTTATCACGCTGCCCTTTTCAGAGCCTCCAAGCCTCAACATGGACCCGTTGACCTGGGCCCTTTTTCTTCCCTTGGGCCTGACGGTGGTTGCGGGCCAGACGTTCTCCGAAGAAATCCTTTTTCGTGGTTACCTGCAAAGCCAACTTGCCGGTCGATTTAAGAACCCACTCATCTGGATGGCCGTGCCCTCCGTACTTTTTGGCTTTGGCCACTATGTGCCGTCCTTTCCAACCTCTGCTGCCCTTGTATACGTGATGATAGCCATCTTCTTTGGCTTGATCGCAGCTGATCTGACTGCACGCACAGGAAGCATTGGCGCTGCATGGGGATTTCATTTTGCAAACAACACCATGGCCATACTTTTTGTCGTTTCTGAAGGTTCCTTGACCGGCTTGGGATTGTTCAAGACCGACGACACGCTCAGCGATCAAATCGCGCTGTCCCCCCTGATCCTGATCGATATCGCAATACTGTTTGGTGTTTACCTGCTGATCCGCCGGTTTACAGCACGTTGATTGCATTTTCCGACGACCACGCTTAACTGAGTGCAACAATAATACGCGGGCACAGGTCATGAACTGGATCTCCAACTACGTCAGACCGAAGATCAACTCACTCTTTTCGCGCCGCGAGGTGCCGGAAAACCTTTGGTCAAAATGCCCGGAATGCGGCACAATGCTGTTTCACCGGGAACTTGCCGACGCCTTGGGCGTTTGTGGCGCGTGTGACCATCACATGCCGCTGTCTGCACGTGATCGGCTTGCCGCCCTTTTTGACAACGGCGTTTACATCGATGTGCCAGTCGAGGCACCAAAAGCCGACCCTCTCGCCTTTCGTGACCAAAAAAAATACCCGGACCGGTTGAAGGCTGCGCAAAAAGAAACCGGCGAAGCCGAAGCGATGCTGGTCGGCGAAGGCGAGATTGGCCGCACACCCATTGTTGCCGCCTGTCAGGATTTCAACTTCATGGCCGGCTCAATGGGCATGTACGTCGGCAACGCGATCATCGCCGCCGCCGAGCGCGCGATTGAACTCAAACGCCCGCTGATCCTGTTCTCAGCCGCAGGTGGCGCGCGCATGCAGGAAGGCATTCTAAGCCTGATGCAAATGCCGCGCTCGACCGTGGCAGTCGAAATGCTGCGCGACGCGGGCCTGCCCTATATTGTCGTGTTGACCCACCCTACCACAGGCGGAGTTACAGCTTCTTATGCTATGCTTGGCGATGTCCACATTGCAGAGCCGAACGCGCTGATTTGCTTTGCGGGCCCACGGGTCATTCAGCAAACCATCGGGGAAAAGCTGCCCGAGGGCTTCCAACGCGCCGAATACTTGCTGGACCACGGTATGCTCGACCGGGTAACTCACCGCCGAGACTTAAAAGACGAACTTGTTAAAATCGTGCGCCTGCTGATGCATTTACCTCCACCGGTTATGGGCGATCTTCCGGCACCAACGCCCGAAGAAGCAAAGCCCGAACCTGCCGACAGCCCTGCTGAATAGCGCATTGGCACATCCGTGACATCGTCTGACGACATTCTGGAGCGGATGCAAAAGCTCCATCCAAAGGTCATTGACCTCACGCTGGACCGCATGGGCCGATGTCTTGAGGCGGTGGGCAACCCGCACCTCGCTGTCCCGCCCGTGATCCATGTCGCAGGCACAAACGGCAAAGGATCGGTGCAGGCGATGATCCGCGCAGGCCTGGAAGCCGTCGGTCAGACCGTCCACGCCTATACGTCCCCCCACCTTGCGCGCTTTCACGAACGCATCCGCGTTGCTGGCGATTTGATTTCAGAACAGGAGCTTACCCAGATCCTCGACGAGGTTTACGCAGCCAACGGTGGCGAGACGATCACCTACTTCGAAATCACAACGGTGGCTGCATTCCTCGCTTTCGCCAAGACAAAAGCCGATTGGACCTTGCTCGAAGTCGGCCTTGGCGGGCGCCACGATGCCACCAACGTCATTGATGATCCGCGCCTGACCATCATAACCACGGT
>JABDJX010000100.1 GCA_013003245.1 Silicimonas sp.
AATGCCATGTCGAAGTAACGCTGACTAAAGTCCGCCGCGAACGTATGGGCCATATTGATCTGGCCGCGCCGGTCGCCCATATCTGGTTCCTGAAATCGCTGCCGTCCCGCATTGGTCTGATGCTGGACATGACGCTACGCGATCTGGAACGCATCCTGTATATCGAGAACTACGTCGTGATCGAACCCGGCCTGACAGATCTGCAATATCGTCAGCTGATGTCGGAAGAAGAGTTCATGGACGCCCAAGACGCCTATGGCATGGACGCCTTTACCGCCAACATCGGCGCTGAAGCGATCCGCGAAATGCTGGCGGCGATTGACCTTGAATCCGAGGCAGAACAACTGCGCGTTGATCTGTCCGAGGCGACGGGTGAACTGAAGCCCAAGAAGATCATTAAGCGTCTGAAAATTGTCGAGTCGTTCATCGAATCCGGCAACCGCCCGGAGTGGATGGTTCTGACCGTGATCCCCGTGATCCCGCCAGAACTGCGTCCGCTGGTCCCACTGGATGGTGGCCGTTTTGCAACCTCTGACCTGAACGATCTGTATCGCCGTGTGATCAACCGGAACAACCGTTTGAAGCGTCTGATCGAATTGCGCGCACCTGATATCATTGTGCGTAACGAAAAGCGGATGTTACAGGAATCTGTCGATGCTCTGTTTGACAACGGCCGTCGTGGCCGTGTCATCACGGGTGCCAACAAGCGTCCGCTGAAGTCGCTTTCCGACATGCTGAAAGGCAAGCAGGGCCGCTTCCGTCAGAACCTTCTTGGTAAGCGCGTCGATTTCTCGGGTCGTTCGGTCATTGTGACTGGCCCGGAGCTGAAACTGCACCAGTGTGGTTTGCCGAAAAAGATGGCCTTGGAGCTGTTCAAGCCGTTCATCTACAGCCGCCTTGAAGCCAAAGGTCTGTCTTCTACGGTGAAGCAAGCGAAAAAGCTGGTTGAAAAAGAGCGTCCCGAGGTTTGGGATATCCTTGACGAAGTGATCCGCGAGCACCCGGTTCTGTTGAACCGAGCGCCGACGCTTCACCGTCTTGGTATTCAGGCGTTTGAACCCGTTCTGATCGAAGGCAAAGCAATCCAGCTTCACCCGCTGGTCTGTTCGGCGTTTAACGCTGACTTTGACGGCGACCAGATGGCGGTTCACGTACCGCTGTCGCTTGAGGCCCAGCTTGAAGCCCGCGTTCTGATGATGTCGACGAACAACGTTCTGTCGCCTGCAAACGGTGCGCCGATCATTGTGCCGTCTCAGGACATGATCTTGGGGCTCTATTACATCTCGATGGAGCGCGAAGGCATGAAGGGCGAAGGCATGGTCTTTGCCGACGCCGACGAAGTGCAGCACGCGCTGGACGCCGGTGAGGTGCATCTGCACGCCAAGATCACCGCGCGAATTGCGCAGATCGACGACGAAGGCAATGAGGTTTTCCAACGCTTCGAGACGACCCCGGGTCGGATGAAGCTTGGTGCGCTGTTGCCATTGAACGCGAAAGCACCGTTTGAGCTGGTGAACCGCCTTCTGCGGAAGAAGGAAGTGCAGCAGGTCATCGACACAGTCTATCGTTATTGCGGTCAGAAGGAGTCAGTTATCTTCTGTGACCAGATCATGTCGATGGGCTTTAAAGAGGCGTTCAAAGCGGGCATCTCGTTCGGTAAGGACGACATGGTCATCCCTGATGCCAAGTGGAAGATCGTTGATGACGTGCGCAGCCAGGTCAAGGAGTTCGAGCAACAGTACATGGACGGCCTGATCACTCAGGGCGAAAAGTACAACAAGGTTGTCGATGCCTGGTCCAAGTGTTCCGACGATGTTGCCGGATCGATGATGGACGAGATTTCGTCGATGAAAAAAGACGATGCGGGTGCCGAAATGGAACCGAACTCGATCTACATGATGTCGCACTCTGGTGCCCGTGGCTCCCCAGCGCAGATGAAGCAGTTGGGCGGTATGCGGGGTCTGATGGCCAAGCCGTCGGGCGAGATCATCGAAACGCCGATCATCTCGAACTTTAAAGAAGGTCTGACCGTGCTTGAGTACTTCAACTCGACCCACGGTGCCCGTAAGGGTCTGGCCGATACCGCGCTGAAAACGGCGAACTCGGGTTACCTGACCCGTCGACTGGTGGACGTCGCACAGGACTGTATCGTTCGTATGAACGACTGCGGCACCGAGATCGCGATCACGGCTGAACCTGCGGTCAACGACGGTGAAGTTGTGGCGTCGCTTGGCGAGCGTATTCTGGGTCGTGTTGCGGCCGAGGACGTGATCAAGCCGGGTTCTGACGAAGTTCTGGTCAGCAAAGGTGAGTTGATCGACGAGCGCAAAGCCGACATCGTTGAGAAAGCAGAAGTGCCACACGTGCGCATTCGCTCACCTCTGACCTGTGAGGCTGAGGAAGGCGTCTGTGCGCAGTGTTACGGTCGTGACCTTGCCCGCGGTACCTTGGTGAACCAGGGTGAAGCTGTCGGCATTATCGCCGCGCAGTCGATTGGCGAGCCGGGCACACAGCTGACGATGCGGACGTTCCACATCGGCGGGATCGCTCAGGGTGGTCAGCAATCGTTCATGGAAGCCAGCGTTGCGGGTAGGATCGAGTTTAAGAACGCGAACCTGATCAAAAACGTGCATGGCGAAATGATCGTTCTGGCGCGGAACATGTCGCTTGCCATCATCGATGAAAACGACATTGAACGCGGCACACACAAGCTAAGCTACGGTACCAAAGTCTTCCTCAAAGAAGGCGACAAGGTCGAGCGCGGCGACAAGCTGTTCGAATGGGATCCTTACACCCTGCCGATCATCGCGGAGAAAGCCGGCCAGGCGAAATTCATTGATCTGGTGTCGGGCATTTCGGTGCGCGACGAGACCGACGATGCAACCGGTATGACTCAGAAGATCGTGACCGACTGGCGCTCTGCACCGAAGGGTTCTGATCTGAAGCCGGAAGTTCTGCTTTTGGACAAAGATGGCGAGCCTGTGCGCAATGATCAGGGCAACCCGATCACCTATCCGATGTCTGTCGATGCGGTCCTTTCGATCGAAGATCAGTCTGACGTGAAAGCGGGTGACGTGGTTGCGCGTATCCCGCGTGAAGGCGCCAAGACCAAGGACATCACCGGTGGTCTGCCGCGTGTTGCTGAACTGTTCGAAGCACGTCGTCCTAAGGATCACGCGATCATCGCTGAAATCGACGGTCACGTGAAGTTTGGTCGTGACTATAAGAACAAGCGCCGGATTTCGATTGAACCCACCGACGAGACGATGGAGCCGGTCGAGTACATGGTGCCCAAGGGCAAGCACATCCCGGTTGGCGAAGGCGACTTCGTTCAAAAGGGCGATTACATCATGGACGGCAACCCCGCGCCGCATGACATCCTGTCGATTATGGGTGTCGAGGCGCTGGCCGACTACATGATCGACGAAGTGCAGGACGTGTACCGGTTGCAGGGCGTTAAGATCAACGACAAGCACATCGAGGTGATCGTGCGCCAGATGCTTCAGAAGTGGGAGATCCTTGATAGCGGGGAGACCACGCTGCTGAAAGGCGAGCATGTGGACAAGGCCGAACTTGAGGCCGCCAACGCAAAGGCGGTTGCTGAAAAGCGTCGTCCTGCGCAGGGCGAGCCGATCCTTCTGGGTATCACCAAGGCGTCGTTGCAAACCCGTTCGTTCATCTCGGCGGCGTCGTTCCAAGAGACAACTCGCGTGCTGACCGAGGCGTCTGTTCAGGGCAAGCGCGACAAGCTGGTTGGCCTGAAAGAGAACGTCATCGTGGGCCGTCTGATCCCGGCCGGTACCGGCGGGGCCACGCAGCAAATGCGCCGCATTGCAGCCGAGCGCGACCTGAAGGTCATTCAGGAAGCCCAGGCAGAGGCCGAGGCAGCCGCCGCACTGGCCGCGCCCATCGACGACGGCGAAACGATCGACGCCGATCTGGTGGTGACACCCGAAAGTCGCGACTGATTGATGGACTGAGAAAATCGGAAAGGGCCCTGCTTCTGCGGGGCCTTTTTTCTTTCAGGAATTGAGTGACGACGATGTGCAACCCTAAAGGAAACGGGAAAGAATGCTCGGTGCACTTGGTTGAATTTGTTGAGGTCGAGCCGCCTGAACACCTGCGCGGGATCGCGCATAAGTTTTAGGACCCAAAGGGAGCACTGGACCGGGATTGCCGGTTTCACGCGTTGCCAGATGCCTGCACTTGCATCTTATTCGATCAGCAAAACGCGTAAGTGACCGGAGTGATCAAGATCCACGCTTCCTCTGAAGAGCTCAACTTCGGCACATCGTTTCACTTCATTTTTCCGGCTGATATGACGAAATCTGGCGCAGCAGGTGCGCTTTCAAAGTCAGACGATGCGCCCCCCGGTGTCGGCGGGACGACTTTGTATTTTTCGGTCGAAGACGCCCGCGTTTTAGGCGACTGCACTGCCTTCAATCGCCTTGCGCAATGCCTGTAAATCCTGATTGTCCTGCACGTCCTCATATCGTTTGCGCCAGACACGCAAGGATCGTGCGCGCAGGTGCATCAGCCGACCGCCGGAAAGCGCATCAAGCCGGTGCATCTCGTCCAGCAGGGCTTTGGCCCGGTTTGCAAGGATCAGATCAGGCTCTTCGTTTCGGTTGTAGGCGTTCCAGTACTTCAGCCCGACATCGCGATTGGGTGCATTGGCGCTGCCGCGCGCGCGTTTGAGCAGGAAGCTTTGCAGATCGCGCACGATGTAGTGGTTTACCTGGGCAAGGCTGCGGCCGGCAGGGTCCTTGCTGCGCCAGTTCACACGTTCAAAAGTGCCGTCTGCAAGCCCGGAGCCGTTGACCATCCGGGGTGCGTCGATCAGCGGAACTTTTGGCAAATGGATGCCCGAACGTTTGAAGGCATGGGTGCGAAAGAGTGGTTTGAACGCCGTCAGGCTTTCCTTGATCCGATCATCCGCCTCGGCCAGGGTAAACCGCTCGGTGATCAGGTCATCGCCAATCTCGGTGTGACCGCTGGTTCCGAACAGCTTCCAGTTTACCAGGATCGCGTCGGCGCCCGCACAAGCACCGGTCAGATCGCCTACCTCACGGTCGCCCAACTTCACGTTCAAAAACTCGTCGCCGTCCAGCACCATGCACCATTTGGACTTGGCGTACGCCTCGCTCCACGATGCACGCCGATAGGCCTGTATCTGATGCGCGCCCTTGGCGTTCTTGTTGTTATGGAACTCGATTATGCCTAGTCGATCCAGCGTGCGCAGAGTGCGTACGGTGAAATCGGTCGAGTCGTTTTGATAGACCTGAATATGGTCAAAGCCACACAGACGATGGTGCGCTACCCACTCAAGGATATTGGGGCCTTCATCCTTGACCGTGGTTACCAGCAGTGTGGTCTCGCGCGACATAGGCTCGTTTTAGTCTGGCGCGCATGCGTTTCCAAGTGGCGGAGGTGTGCAAAATGTGGGACCGAAGGTGTAGAATAGACCGGACGCCTTTTCATGCAGCGATCAGCCAACCTTCAAGGCGCCCTTTTGATGATGGGGTCAATGACAGCCTTCACCGTCAACGACACGTTTCTGAAGCTGCTGAGCGTCGATCTTCCGTTTTTTCAGATCCTGTTCCTGCGCAGCGTTGGCGTGGTCGCGTTGATGGGCGTTTTGGCGCATAGGGCAGGGGTGTTGCGGTTTCGTCTATCGGGCCCGGACAAAAAGCTGATCGCGTTACGCAGCGTGGCAGAGGTGGGGGCGGCGTGGTTCTTTATCTCTGCGTTGTTCCATCTGCCAATTGCCAATGTCACCGCGATCATTCAGGCGCTGCCGCTGACCGTCACGCTGGGAGCAGCACTGGTACTGCGCGAGCCTGTGGGGTGGCGCAGGCTGGCGGCCATCGCCGTAGGGTTTGTCGGCGTGTGGTTGATCGTCCGCCCCGGGACCGATAGTTTCGACATCTATTCGCTTTATGCCGTGGCGGCTGTGGCTTGTGTGACGGTGCGTGATCTGTGCGCCCGCAGGGTTTCCAGCGATGTCGCTTCGCTGACGATAGCCTTCATCACCGGTCTTGCCGTTCTGGCGTTTTCGGCCGCCGGGGCTGCGGTGATTGAGTGGAAGCCGGTGTCAAACGGCAATTGGGCGTTTCTTGCCTGTTCGATTATCGCGATCCTGGGCGGATACCTGTTTTCAGTCAGTGCGATGCGTGTGGGCGAGGTGGGGTTCGTGGCCCAGTTCCGCTATACCAGCCTTTTGGTGGCGCTGGTTCTCGGTTTGACGGTGTTCGGCGACTGGCCGAGCGATCTGACCTTGCTTGGGGCCGCTATTGTTGTGGCATCGGGCCTGTTTACGCTTTGGCGCGAGCGGGAAGTACGCAAAGAGGACGCTTAAATGCAGGACGCGAACCCAGCACAGGTCAAAGCCGCAGTTGTTGCGGGGTGCCTCATCGCGTTTTTCAGCTTTGGGTTCGCCGCCACATTCGGCGTATTTCTTAGGCCGATGTCCGAAGCTTTGGGTTGGGGGCGCGAGGTCTTTTCGCTGTCGATGGCGGTTCAGGCGCTGTGCTGGGGGCTGGCCCAACCTTTGGCGGGTATGGTCGCCGACAGGTACGGATCGGCCCGCGTGCTTGCCTTTGGCGCGGTGGTCTCGGCGGTTGGCTTTTTCCTGCGCGGCCTAGTGGCGGACCCGACCCTTTTCGTCGCCACCGGGGTTATCGCGGGCGTTGGAACAGGCGCCTGTTCGTTTCCCATCGTCATTATTGCCCTTGGCAAGGTCGTCTCGGTGGCAAGGCGCAGTTTCATTCTGGGGCTTGGCACGGCGGCGGCCTCGACCGGCATGTTCGTGGCCGCCCCTGCGTCAGTGTGGCTGATCGATGGCTTGGGCTGGCAAATGGCGGTTTTTGTGATTGCAGCAAGTTTTCTTCTGATCCTGCCCGCCTGTCTTTTCATCGCAAAGGTATCGGTCGCCACAGCGCCTGCAAGCAGTGGAGCAGGATTTGGATATGCGATTTCAACCGCCTTTCAGGACCGGGCTTATGTGCTGTTGTTCTTTGGCTTCTTCGTGTGCGGGTTTCACGTGGCATTTATCCAGACCCATCTGCCCGCTTTTATCGTCGACGAAGGTCTTGCGGTCTGGGTCGGGGCGTCATCCCTGGCGCTTATCGGTCTGTTCAACATCGCGGGGTCGTTCTTGTCAGGCTGGTCCGGTCAGGTGTTTTCCAAGAAGAAAGTCCTGTCGGGCATCTATCTGGCGCGCGCCATCGTCATTTTGACATTCATCCTTCTGCCACTTAGCGAAGGGTCGGTTCTGATCTTCTCGGCCATCATGGGTGTTTTATGGTTGTCGACCGTGCCGTTGACCACCGGACTGGTGGCGCAGACCCAAGGGCTGACGTATCTGTCGACGCTGGCAGGTCTGGTGTTTCTCAGCCATCAGACGGGTGCGTTTCTGGGCGCATGGCTTGGCGGGCGCATCTACGATCTGAACCAGGATTATACGCTCATGTGGTGGGCCGCGATTGCGCTTGGTCTACTGGCGGCATTGCTTCATATACCGATCCGCGAAACGCCCGGGAAACTTGCGCAAGCGCCAACACCCAGCTGACGGTTGGGGTGCTGTTGACAGGGTATGCGACTCCCTCTATACGGCGCGAATTCGGGCGTAAAACTAACCCTTTTGTGCCTTTAACAATTCGAAGTGGTCACGATCCGGGCCGTATCAGCCCCGATCCTCTGAAGACCCGCCGCAAGCCCCCGATGGGAGCTTCGCGGTTTAGCTCGTTTATGTGGACGCACATGAGCGATGAGGAAGATGAACCGGGGTGCAAGCCCCACAGAAATTGAAGTGTTGCAACACGGGAAGCAGTCGCTCATGCCCACGATCCAACAGCTGATCCGGAAACCCCGGCAGCCAAAAGTAAAACGCTCGAAGTCCATGCACATGCAGGGCTGTCCGCAAAAACGCGGTGTTTGTACGCGCGTCTACACAACAACGCCAAAGAAGCCGAACTCGGCCATGCGGAAGGTCGCCAAAGTGCGCCTGACCAATGGTTTCGAGGTCATCAGCTATATCCCCGGTGAAAGCCACAACCTTCAGGAGCACTCGGTGGTTCTGATCCGCGGCGGTCGTGTCAAAGACCTTCCCGGTGTGCGTTATCACATCCTGCGCGGTGTTCTGGATACCCAGGGCGTTAAAGACCGTAAGCAGCGTCGTTCGAAGTACGGCGCCAAGCGTCCGAAGTAAGGAAGAAGAAGCATGTCTCGTCGTCACGCCGCCGAAAAACGCGAAGTTCTGCCCGACGCCAAATATGGTGACCGGGTTCTGACCAAGTTCATGAACAACCTGATGGTTGATGGTAAGAAATCCACTGCTGAGCGCATCGTCTATAACGCGTTCGAGCGGGTTGAAGACCGCCTGAAAAAGTCACCTTTGGAAGTGTTCCACGAGTGCCTTGATAACATCAAACCATCGGTCGAGGTTCGCTCGCGCCGGGTTGGTGGTGCGACTTATCAGGTGCCGGTTGAAGTGCGCCCCGAGCGTCGCGAAGCACTGGCCATTCGCTGGTTGATCAATGCCGCCCGTGCGCGCAACGAAAACACCATGGAAGAGCGTCTTGCAGGAGAGTTGTCGGATGCCGTCAACGGTCGCGGCTCTGCCGTAAAGAAACGTGAAGACACCCACAAGATGGCCGACGCGAACAAAGCGTTCAGCCATTACCGCTGGTAAATTTAAGACAGGAGCAGGCAGATGGCCCGCGATTATCCACTAGAGCGTTACCGTAACTTCGGGATCATGGCGCACATCGATGCAGGTAAGACCACCTGCTCTGAGCGTATCCTGTTTTACACCGGTAAATCCCACAACATCGGTGAAGTGCATGATGGCGCGGCCACCATGGACTGGATGGAGCAAGAGCAAGAGCGTGGCATCACGATCACCTCTGCTGCGACCACCACGTTCTGGCAGCGTCAGGAAGAGCCAACCGCCGAAGGCACATCCGACACCAAATACCGGATGAACATCATCGACACACCCGGCCACGTTGACTTTACCATCGAAGTTGAGCGTTCGCTTGCTGTGCTTGATGGTGCTGTTGCTGTCCTGGACGCAAACGCAGGCGTTGAGCCGCAGACTGAAACGGTTTGGCGTCAGGCCGACCGTTATAAGGTGCCGCGCATCGTATTTGTGAATAAGATGGACAAAATTGGCGCCGACTTCTTTAACTGCGTGCACATGATTCAGGATCGCACCGGGGCCATGCCAGCGCCGATCCAGATCCCAATCGGGGCTGAGAACAACCTTGAAGGCATCATCGATCTGGTCACCATGGAAGAGTGGGTCTGGGAAGGCGAAGACCTTGGCGCGTCCTGGGAAAAGCGCCCGATCCGCGACAGCCTGAAGGCAACCGCCGACGAATGGCGCGGCAAGCTGATCGAGACGGCAGTCGAGATGGATGATGACGCAATGATGGAATACCTCGAAGGCAACGAGCCTGACGAGGCGACCCTGCGCAAGCTGATCCGTAAGGGCACGCTGGCGATCAAATTCATTCCTGTTCTGTGTGGCTCTGCGTTCAAGAACAAAGGTGTTCAACCGCTCTTGAACGCTGTGGTCGATTATCTGCCCAGCCCGAAGGACGTTGTCGATTACATGGGCTTTGCGCCTGATGATGAGACAGAGACACGTAACATCGCGCGCCGTGCCGATGACAACATGCCGTTCTCGGGTCTTGCGTTCAAAATCATGAACGACCCTTACATGGGCACGCTGACGTTCACGCGCATCTACTCTGGTCAAATGACCAAGGGCGATACGCTGTTGAACTCGACCAAAGGCAAGAAAGAGCGCATTGGCCGGATGGTAATGATGCACTCGAACAAGCAGGACGAGATCACCGAAGCGTTTGCGGGCGACATCATCGCGCTGGCCGGTCTGAAGGACACAACCACAGGTGATACGCTGTCGGCTGTGAACGATCCTGTCGTGCTTGAGACGATGACTTTCCCTGATCCGGTGATCGAGATCGCTGTTGAGCCGAAAACAAAGGCTGACCAGGAGAAAATGTCGCTTGGTCTGCAGCGTCTGGCCGCCGAGGATCCATCCTTCCGTGTGGAAACTGATCTGGAATCGGGTCAGACCATCATGAAGGGCATGGGCGAACTTCACCTTGATATCCTGATCGACCGCCTGAAGCGTGAGTTCAAGGTCGAGGCGAACATCGGTGCACCTCAGGTTGCCTACCGCGAGACCATTGGTCACGAGGTCGAGCATACTTACACCCACAAGAAACAGTCGGGTGGCTCTGGTCAGTTCGGCGAGGTCAAGCTGATCATCACGCCAACAGAGCCAGGCGAAGGCTATTCGTTCGAGAGCCGCATTGTTGGTGGTTCGGTGCCCAAGGAATACATTCCGGGTGTTGAAAAAGGCATCAACTCGGTCATGGACAGCGGCCCGTTGGCTGGCTTCCCGGTGATCGACTTCAAGGTGGCTTTGATCGACGGTAAGTTCCACGACGTGGACTCGAGCGTTCTGGCGTTTGAGATCGCGGCCCGCATGTGCATGCGCGAAGGCATGAAGAAAGCCGGTGCGAAACTGCTTGAGCCGATCATGAAAGTCGAGGTTGTGACACCTGACGAGTATACTGGTGGTATCATCGGCGATCTTACGTCCCGCCGGGGTCAGGTGCAGGGTCAGGACAGCCGCGGCAACGCGATTGCCATCGACGCCTTTGTGCCACTGGCCAACATGTTCGGCTACATCAACAACCTGCGCTCCATGTCGTCTGGTCGTGCGAACTTTACCATGCAGTTCGACCACTACGATCCAGTGCCGCAGAACATCTCGGAAGAGATTCAATCGAAATACGCTTAACCGGGAGCCGGGGATAACCCCGGCCTACCCACAACCCGTAGGGCGGGGACAACCCCGCCACCCGACACGAAGATAGAGGAGCCTTAAGATGGCGAAGGAAAAGTTTGACCGCAGCAAGCCGCACTGCAACATCGGCACGATTGGTCACGTTGACCACGGCAAGACGACGTTGACGGCTGCTATTACGAAGCAGTTTGGTGACTTCAAGGCGTATG
>JABDJX010000302.1 GCA_013003245.1 Silicimonas sp.
CATCCACACCGTGTTGCCGGTGCATGTCTCGGATCACATCTGCTGTTTCGGGTGCTGCCACGCGGCCCAGAATGCGCTCTGCCATTTCGACCAAAGTGACCTTGAGACCAAGCTTGGCGGCCACCGCTGCGGCCTCTAGCCCGATGTAGCCCCCGCCTACGACCAGAACGCGCGCGCCTTTGGTAAATCGTGGAGACATCGCGTCGATGTCGGCAATCGTGCGTACAGTGTACACCCCGCCCAGATCGCCGCCGACTGCAGCGGGAAGCCGGATCGGCTCGGACCCGGTTGTCAGCGCAAGTTGGTTATAAGGTAAGGTTTCGCCCGCAACCGAAACGGTCTTTGCGCCCGGATCGATGGCTTCGACTTTTGCACCGAGACGCAGGGTGATGCCCTTTTCGGCATAGATCGCTTCGGGGCGCAAAAAGAGCCGCTCTTTCTCGCTCTCCCCCAATAGATAGGCCTTCGACAAGGGCGGACGCTCATAAGGCGGAACTGGCTCCTCACCGATCAAGGTAACCTGACCATCATAGCCTTCGGCGCGCAGTTGCTCGGCAAGTGATGCGCCGGCTTGCCCGGCTCCGATGATAACGATCCCGCTCATGGATTAAATCCTGCTGGTCACTGGTAGGGAACGGCTTATATCGAGCGTCAGGCCTTGGCAAATTAACGGAGCACATCAGCATGACAGTCAAAGTTGGCGACACAATCCCGGCAGTTACCCTTCCACGCCAGGTTGGTGATGATGTAAGTCAGGTCAATCTGGCCGAGCTATGTGCTGGCCGCAAAGTTGTGCTGTTTGGATTGCCTGGGGCCTATACCTCGATTTGCTCGATGGCGCATTTGCCAAGTTTTATCCGCACGGCGGATGCGTTTCGCGCCAAGGGGGTCGACGATATTGTGTGCGTTGCTGTGAATGATGTGCGGGTGATGAAACACTGGGGTGAGTCCAGCGGGGCCGAGGATGCGGGCATTATGATGCTGGCGGACTGGGACTCGGAGTTGACCAAGGCGCTTGGTCTGGAGTTTTCGGTGCCCGCGATTGGCTTCAAAGATCGTATGACACGCTGTGCGATGTACATCGAAGATGGCGAGATCAAGGTGCTGCACTTTGAAGAGGACAAAACCACGTGTGATCTGACCGGGGGCGAAAGCCTGCTTGAGACGATCTAGGCGTCTTCGCTGACGTTCAAAACAGTGCGGGTCGGGAACGGGATATCGATGTCGTTCTCATCAAACGCCTCTTTCACCAAGCGTTTCATGTCTGCCTGATAAGCAAAGTATTCTTTTGCAGGCACCCAGACCCGCACCAGAAAATCGACGGAAAAATCGCCCAGATTGTTTACCTGAATGAAGGGTGCCGGGTCTTTCAGCGAGCGTGGATCGCTCAGGATAACGTCTTTGATAATCTGCTCGGCGCGCGCAAGATTGGTGCCGTAGCTGACCCCGAACTGCCATTCCGCGCGGCGGGTATCATAGACCGAATAGTTGGTGATCGTGTTCGCCCAGACGTTGGTGTTGGGCACGATGACCTGCACGTTGTCGACAGTAGCAAGTTCAGTCGTGAAGATCGAAATGCCCTTGACCGTTCCCATGTGCCCGTTCACCTCGACAAAGTCGCCAACACGGATGGGTCGAAATATCACCAGCATCACGCCGCTTGCGATACCGCCCAGAACGCCTTGCAGGGCAAGTCCGATGGCAAGGCCTGCGGCACCCAGAAGCGCCACGAGCGAAGCGGTCTGAAAGCCAAAGTTCTGCAGAACAAAAATAATCGTGAGCGCCAAAATGCCATAGCGGGCAAGGTTGGCCAGAAAGCTGCCCATGGTTTTGTCAAAGTGTCGCGACCTCTCGGAAAGCCGGATGATGCGACGTTTGATCCAACCGGCAACAAGAAAGCCAACGACGAAAATGAACGCGGCAAGAAATACGCTGGCCGTCGCCCCGACAAGAAAATCAACAGTCAGCACGTCACCGATCGTGGTTCCGGCGGCGATTTCGAATGACAGTATCTGGTCGAGGTAGTCCATTACGATGAAGCATCCATTTTCTTGGCCAAAGCGATATCGAGCGCGGATAGACCGTTTGCATCGTGCGTTGTCAACACCACCTCGACGCGGTTGTAGACGTTGGACCACTCTGGGTGGTGGTTCATCTTCTCGGCCACGATGGCCATCTGGCTCATCCAGCCCCAGGCCTCGACGAAGCTTTTGAACTTGAACTCTTTTTTGATGGCGTCGCGACCTTCGACTTCGTGCCAGCCGGACAGGGCAGCCAGTGCCTCGGCGCGTTCTTCTGTGGACAATTTCTCAGTCATGTTCTTCCCTTTCGATCTTTCTGAACGGACCATAGCTGGTGAGCACGTCTATATCGTCGCCAACGGCCCGCTTTTCGGCTTCAAGGTAATCGGCAACCGCGTTGGAAAAACCCTCGTCCGCCAGCCAGTGCAGCGAATGTGTCTCAACCGGCAGGTAACCGCGGGCAAGTTTGTGGTCGCCCTGCGCGCCTGCTTCAACCGAAGCCATCTTTTTTTTGATTGCAAAATCAATAGCTTGATAATAGCACGCTTCAAAATGCATGCAGTCGTGATGCTCGACAGCGCCCCAATACCGACCAAAAAGCGTATCGCGCCCGATCATGTTAAGTGCCCCTGCCACGGGCCGCCCGTCGCGATAGGCCAGTACCAGCATGATGTCATCGCGCAGCCGTTCTTGGGCCAGATCGAAGAACTTGCGTGTCAGATAAGGCGTGCCCCATTTGCGCGCGCCGGTGTCCTGGTAAAAGACCCAGAAGGCATCCCAATGCTCTGGCAGAATCTGATCACCGGTAAACTGGTGCACCTCTCCGCCAAACGCCTGCGCTGTGCGGCGCTCTTTACGGATTGTCTTGCGCTTGCGTGACGACAGGGCGGCAAGAAACGCATCGAAGTCTGCATAACCGTCGTTTTTCCAGTGATACTGCTGCGTCACACGGCGCAAAAGACCCATCTCTTCGCCATGTAGCGCCTCGTCTTCGGTGCAGAAAGTGGCGTGCAGGGAAGACACCTTGTTTTCGACCGCCAGATGCACCGCCCCTTGAACCAACGCCTCAAAACCGGCGGATTCGTATCCCGGTCGCGTCAGGAAACGGCGACCCGTCGCTGGCGTAAAAGGCACAGCAATCTGGAGCTTAGGGTAATAGCGGCCCCCTGCCCGTTCCCACGCATGGGCCCAGTTGTGATCAAAGATGTACTCGCCCTGACTGTGGTTTTTCGCATAAAGCGGTGCCACGGCAATCACCTTGCTGCCTTCGCGCACCACCAGATATCGCGGCTCCCAGCCTGTTCCGGGGCCAACCGAGCCGCTGTCTTCCAGGGTTTTCAAGAACCTGTGGGTGGTGAACGGATCAATGGCGCGCCCGTCGGACGCTTCAGGGCACGCACAGGCGTCCCACTCTTCCGCCGAAAGTGAGGCAAGCGAGGATATGGCGGTGATATCAAGAGGAGACGTCATCGTGCAGGCAACCTGACACGATGTGCCCAAGTTTCAAGGAGCAGGAGCGGGCAAATACCCCTCAAACGTGATGTTTTCGGCAATCTCGCGCGCTTTGCGTTCTTCTTCAGGCGACCGGATTGTCCAGGTCAGGATGCGCGCGCCCTGAGATTTGAGCTCGGCAACACGCGGATGATGCAGATCGCGCTTGTTGTGGCTGATGAAAGATGCACCCACACGTTCGTAATCAGAAATATTTGTGAGCGAAATCAATCTACTGATTGGAGTTTCGCCCCAGTCAGCGCGCTGGAAGGCTTCGGTGACCAGCCCCCGTGGCACTTCGGGTGCCAGTGTTTGCATCGCAACCATACTATGCGGGTTGAACGACATCACGGCAACGGCGCCAGCGTAGTCTTGCAATGCGTCAGCGACCGCCGCTTCAAGCACCCCGACCTCGGGGCCCAGGGCTCCGTCCTGATCCTTGATTTCGATGAGCAGCGGTACTTGCCCGCCAACCATGGCCAGCACATCCGACAAGCCCGGAATACCAGCGCCACCGCCTCCCGTGAGTGGAATAGTGCTTAAATCTTCGGCCCGTCTTTCGTTTATCGCCCCACGCCCATCGGTCAGGCGCGCCAGGTCATAATCGTGGAAGACAATCGCACGATTGTCAGACGAGACTTGCACGTCGATTTCTATGCCGTAACCGGCATCGACGGCCGCCTGCACTGCGGCGGCCGAATTTTCAGGGCGTTGAAGGGCGACATCGTGCAAGGCACGGTGCGCAAGCGGCGTCTTCAAAAACTGTGGCGGTAGCATCATACGATCTCGAAAATACCTTCGATTTCAACGGCAACGCCAAAGGGAAGCGAAGCGGCACTGACGGCAGAACGTGAGTGCTTGCCAATGTCGCCAAGCAGATCGACCAGCAGGTTTGACGCGCCGTTGATTACAGCAGGCTGCTCGCTGAATTCGGGCGTGGAATTCACAAATCCGGTCAGTTTCACCACACGCTTGAGTCGGGAAAGATCACCGCCGCACGCCGCTTTGAGCTGTGCCAGCAACGCCAGGGCGCACCGCGAGGCTGCATGAGCCCCGTCAGCCGTCAGCATATCGCGACCGAGCTTACCCACGATCATCTCGCCTTCGTCATCGACCGAGATTTGCCCCGATACAAAGACAAGGTTTCCAGAGATTACGTATGGTACATAATTGGCTGCAGGCGCTGGTGCATCGGGGAGCGAAAGCCCCAACTCGCCCAATTTCGTATAAAGCCCGGCTGTCATGTCTTTTCCTTCACAAACTGTCTACTTTTTAGCGATAGTGGGGGGTCAAGAGACGCAGGCGCAACATCTTTCCGTGAATAGTAGGTGAAACAGATCGTTGCACCTGTAATTTGCCGTGAAACTGGTTATGTCTATGGTCTTAATGGGTCGGTTTGCCGGGAATTCTGATGTGAGCACGAAATTGTTGAAATTTACGGCCCTGGCCGCCTCAATGGTGTTTTTAGCAGCATGTACCGCGCCAAAACCCGGTGAAGAGATAAATGACCCCTATGAGAGCGCAAACCGGGTCAGCCATGCGTTCAATAAAGGCGCAGACGCCGTTATTTTCCGCCCTGCAAGCCAGGTTTATGGGGCCATCGCGCCGCAGCCGTTGCGCAACAGCATCTCGAACGTGGCGGATAATCTGGATACGCCACGCAGCGTTGTGAACGGCATTTTACAAGGGGATGCTGAAGCCGCGATCAAGAACACGTTTCGGTTTCTGATCAACACCACCGTGGGTGTTTTCGGGCTTTTCGATCCCGCACAAGACTTTGGCATCGAGCCAAATCAGGTGGGTTTCGGCGATACGCTGGCGAAATGGGGCGTGCGGGAGGGGGCTTATGTTGAGCTTCCACTCTTTGGGCCTTCGACCGAACGGGACGCTGTAGGGCAGTTTGTTGACGTTTTGACCAATCCGCTGGGGATCGTCACCGATGAAGGGGCGGATATTGCAGCGGCCACTTCGGTGCCATCGGTGCTTAATTCTCGGTATGAATTTGCCGATACCTTCGACAGTATACTCTATGAAAGCGCCGACAGCTACGTTCAGATGCGTTTGTTTTATCTGGAAAGCCGCAGATTTGAGTTGGCCGGGCAAAACCCCGCCGATGAAGCTTTCGATCCCTATGAGAACCTGTACGAAGAAGTTTATGAAGGGCTTTATGATGAATTCAGTAGATAATATCACCCGTCGCACGCTTCTTTTGGGCGCATCCGCCCTTGCCGTCTTTCCGGGGGCTGCGCTGGCCTTGAGCGAAGCGCAAGCCACAAAGCTGATCAATGCAGCCGTTGCCGATATCAATCGCGTGATCAGTTCGGGCAAATCCGAAGGCGCGATGTACAAGGACTTTGAGCGGATCTTTTACAAGTACGCCGACGTGCCGACCATTGCACGCTCGGCCCTTGGCCCCCCTGCGCGCAGCGCGTCAAAGTCAGAGCTGAACAGCTTTACCGCCGCGTTCACCGGGTACCTGTCACGCAAGTACGGCAAACGGTTCCGGGAATTCATTGGTGGGTCAATTGAAGTTCAGGGCGCGCGCGCGATCAAAAGCTTTCAAGAAGTCAAAGCAACGGCCGTTTTGCGCGGCCAACCGCCGTTTGACGTGAGTTTTATGGTCTCTGACCGGTCTGGCTCTGACAAGTTTTTCGATCTGCTGATTGAAGGCATCAGCCTGTTGAAGTCGGAAAAGGCCGAGATTGGTGCGATGCTTGACAAGCGCCGGGGCGATATCGGGGCTTTGGTACAGGACCTGCAGCGCGCAGGATAATAAAGGATATATTGCGCCGACTTCGTCGTCGCTTCACTGGAGGGGCGCTGCCCCTCCAGACCTCCCCGGCATATTTCTGGACCGATGAAAATAAATTGAATTTCCGCCAAGGATTGACCTTTGGCCTGCGTCCTACTCATCGTGATGCGTATGACAACTTCGGACGAGGCATTGGCCCTTGCGGCTGCAGGCGGGGACGCAGAGGCGTTTTCGGTGCTGATCTCGCGGCACTATGATCGGGTGTTTCGGCTGGCTTTTCGGCTGACCGGGGTGCGGGCAGAGGCCGAGGACCTGACACAGGACATTTGCGCAGCGCTGCCAGCCAAGATCAGGGCTTTTCGTGGAGATGCGAAGTTCACGACATGGCTTTACCGCGTTGCGATGAACGCCTCCCACGATCGCCGCCGCCGCGCGGCCTCTCACGCCCGCGCGGCGGATGGCTGGGGCGAGATTGAACTGGCGCGGCGTGCCGAGGCGGCTGAAGCGGCAGAGGCGATGGATTGGCTGAGCGCTGCGATGGCGACCTTGCCAATGGATTTAAGAGACACGGTGGCTTTGGTGATGGACGATATGACCCACGCTGAGGCGGCACACATACTGGACGTCAGCGAAGGCACGATCAGCTGGCGCATGTCGGAGGTGAAGAAGCGCCTTCGCGAAATGAAAGAGAGTTTGGCATGAGTGATGAACTCGACGATCTGAAAGCGGCGTTTGATGCCGCCACCCCTGCCCCTGATCCGGCGCGCAAGCTGGAGAATTTGCGGGTTGCGGAGAAAAATTTCGCTGACCTCCAAGGATCGGCGGATCAGCGACGTCTTACTTCCAAGCGTGGCCCGATGGCGCGCATTGGTAGAGGAGTAAGACAGATGTTGAATGCTTTGACGACGCGCGGTGGTTTGGCAGCGACAACGGCTTTGGTCGCGGTTGGGGTGATTATGGTGACGCCGCAGGGGCGCAGTTTGCTGACACCTCCGGTTGATATCAGCGCGCCGGTGCCGGAAGTGGTTTTGGACGGAGGCGGTGTTGTTCTTGAGGAGCGACAGCCAAGCTCAAGGTTGGGAAGCACCGCTGGTGCGGATAATGAAAGCGCGCAGGTTCGGTCGGACGATCTTCGATCAAATGCAAAGGTCATTTCTGGCGGACGGGCGGTTGAGAGCGAGCGACTTGAACTGGCGCCCGAAGAGCCGATGGTTCTTGCTGCGCCAAGCGCCGAGATGAATGACGCGGTCACATCGCAGTCGCGCGAACGGTTCTCCAGCGAACTGCAGGGGCTGGTTGCAACGCCTCAGCCCGCGCCGGCGGAGGCCAAGCGTGTGCAGGTCGAAAGTGACCAGATTATCATTCAACCCGAAGGCGACACTGAGGCTTATGCGAATGCACCCGAAAACCCGCTGAAGGTGACGGGTGAGGAGCCGGTGTCTACGTTTTCTATCGATGTCGACACGGCAGCATATTCGGTTGCCCGGACCTGGCTGATGGGCGGGCAGATGCCGCCTGCGGAGGCCGTTCGGGTTGAGGAGATTGTGAACTATTTCCCCTATGCCTATCCCGCACCAGAAGGTCCGCATCCGTTTCAGCCGACGATCACGGTGACGCCAAGCCCCTGGAACGTGGGCACCAGCCTTGTGCATGTGGGCATTCAGGGCACCTTGCCTGCGGTTGAAGAGCGCCCGGCTTTGAACCTTGTGTTTTTGATCGACACGTCTGGTTCCATGCAACAGGCCAATAAGCTGCCGCTTTTGAAGCAATCTTTCCGGCTGATGCTGAGTGAATTGCGACCCGAGGATGAGGTTTCGATTGTAACGTACGCAGGCAGTGCCGGACAGGTGTTGGAGCCGACGCGGGCAGCGGAACGTGAGACGATTTTGGCAGCTTTGGACAAACTTGAAGCGGGCGGGTCCACCGCTGGACAGGCTGGGCTGCAGCAGGCGTATCAGGTGGCCGAAGGCATGGGCGGCGAGGGTGAGGTGACGCGCGTGATCCTTGCCACAGACGGTGATTTCAATGTCGGGCTTTCTGATCCGCAAGCGTTGAAGGATTTCATCGCCGACAAGCGCGAAAGCGGCACCTATCTGAGCGTTCTGGGTTTTGGACGCGGCAATCTGGACGATGCGACGATGCAGGCGCTGGCGCAGAACGGCAATGGCCAGGCATCCTACATCGACACGCTTTCCGAGGCGCGCAAGGTGCTGGTGGATCAGTTGACCGGTGCTCTGTTCCCGATTGCCAACGACGTGAAGATACAGGTCGAGTTCAACCCCGCCGAAATCGCCGAGTATCGCTTGATTGGTTATGAGACCCGTGCGCTGAACCGCGAGGATTTCAATAATGACCGGATTGATGCGGGCGATATCGGGGCTGGCCACCGGGTGACGGCGATTTATGAGGTGACCCCGGTTGGGTCTGACGCGATCCGCAATGGGCCGCTGCGTTATGGTGAGCAGGCCGATCCTGCAAGTGATCCTCTTCCCGGAGAGCTTGGCTTTTTCAAACTGCGCTATAAGGCCCCAGGCGAAAGTACCAGCATCCTGATTGAAGAGCCTATTCGTGCAGGGCAAGGCACGGCGACCGACGATGTGCGGTTCTCGATTGCCATGGCGGGCTTTGGGCAATTGCTGCGCGACAGTGATTATCTTGGGGCGTGGGGCTGGTCAGAGGCTATCGGCTTGGCAACCGAGGCAAAGGGCGCGGACGCCTTTGGGTACCGTGCAGAGGCCATCACGTTGATGCGTCTGGCGGAAAGTCTGTC
>JABDJX010000009.1 GCA_013003245.1 Silicimonas sp.
TGATCTGGCGGCGGCCGTTCCTGTCTCGCGCGCCTTCGCGATCCGACACACGTTTGAAACCACTTTCAAAGCGCGGGTTGATCATCTGATTGGGGCCGCACGTCTGTCTTAGCCCGGCGTGTCGGTGATCCGGCGCGGCCCTTCGTAGCCATCGGGGTATTTCTGATGCCAGGCCCAGGCGGTGGCGATGGTGTCTTCGATCGAAGTGTACTGTGGCTCCCAGCCCAGTTGGGATTTCAGTTTGGTGGGGTCGGCCACCAGCATCGGTGGATCGCCCGGGCGGCGCTCGGTGATTTCCTGCGGGATCTTCAGCCCCGTGACTTTCTCGCAGGCGGTGATGATATCCATCACCGACTGGCCTTGGCCTGTGCCGATGTTAAAGACCTCTGCGGTGTCAGGCGTGGTGGCTTCGATCGCCAGTCGGTGGGCCGAGGCCAGATCATTGATGTGCACGTAATCGCGGATGCAGGTGCCATCGGGCGTCGGGTAATCGGTGCCAAAGATCTTGATAATCTCGCGCTTGCCAAGGGCGGTTTCCAGCACCAGCGGAATGATATGGGTTTCAGGGTCGTGGTATTCGCCGAACTCACCGGAGGGATCTGCTCCTGACGCGTTGAAATAGCGCAAAAGCGTGAATCCCATGCCATAGGCGTGTGCAAAGTCGCGGATCATCCATTCCACGGTGAGTTTTGACCTTGCATAGGGACTGAACGGGTCTTGGGGAGTGTCTTCGTCCATCTCGTCGCGCACGGTCATCCCGTAGGTGGCACAGGTCGAGGAAAAGAGCATCCGCTTCACCTCGGCCGCCCGCATCGCGTTGAGCAGGCTCAGCGTGCCGCCAACGTTGTTGCCATAGTGGTAATCGGGCCGCTCGACGCTTTCGCCCACGTTGGTGGCGGCGGCAAAGTGCATCACCGCATCGGCGCCGAACTCTTTGAGCGTGTCGGTCAGCAAATCGGTATCGGCAATGTCGCCCACAACCAGACGGCCCGCGCCCACGGCCTTGGGATGGCCTTCGACCAGGTTGTCATAGGCCAGAACCTCGTGGCCCTCTTTGGCCAGGTGGCGCAAGGCGGCGCTTCCAACGTATCCGGCCCCGCCGGTGATCAGGATTTTCATGTATGGTCCCCGTCTTTCAAAAGTATGTCAGCAGCCTCGGCCAGCGTGGGCGCCTCGGCGTCGAAATCGCTTGTCACCTTGTGCCCGTACCCGCTGCGTACCAGCAGGCTGCGGCAGCCCGCGTTTTTGCCCGCCAGCATGTCGGAAAGCGTGTCGCCCACCATCCACGAACGGCTCAGATCCAACTTGTGATCACAAGCAGCCTCAAGCAGCATGCCGGGTCCCGGTTTGCGCATCGGATCCTCGATCACACGGGGGTCTTTCTGCGTTGGGGCAAGCGGGCAGAAGTAAAGCGCGTCGATTGTGGTGTCTTCGGCGGCCAGCTGGCGGTTCATTTCGGCATGCACCCTTGTCAGCCCGGCCTCCGTCAGCTTGCCACGCCCGATGACCGACTGGTTGGTGATGATGATCACCTTCCAACCAGCGGCACGCAGACGCTTTACCGCCGCTCCTGCCCCTGCGATCAGCTCTACATCGCCCGGATCGGTCAGGTGGTGCACCAGCTCGATCAGCGTGCCGTCGCGGTCAAGAAAGGCAGCGCGGGTCATGAGAACAGCCTTGGCGCATCGATATTCGCATGTGCAAGGGCTTCGTGATTGCCGATATCGCGGTGATAGCCTTCGTGGGTGAACCCCTGCATTTTCCCGATATAGTGACTTAAAACATCAAAGCCGAAGTCAAAGACATCGCGATCCGCGATTTCGCGCCAGCAGTCCGCGTCCACCACATAAAGCCCGGCATTGGCCAGATCAGAGGCCGGGTGTTCGGGTTTTTCGACAAAGTCGACGATGCGCGTGCCCTCCAGCGTCGCGATCCCGCATTGCTTTGGATAGGCGGTGTGAAACAGCATCATCGTCATTGGATCATCGTGGCTGGCGTGGAATGACAAAAGGGCGGCCAGATCAACATCCGAGAGGTTGTCGGCGTAGATGATCAGCACCGCGTCTGCATCATCGGCCCAGTCGGGGTTGGCGTGCACCGTGCCAGCCGAGCCCAGAAGTTCGGGCTCATAGGCCTCGGTCACCGTCAGAGCACGTGTTGCGTTGGTTTCGGCGATGTGCGCGCGGACCTGCTCGGCGTGGTGATGGGTGTTGAGCAGAACATCGGCAATGCCCGCCTTTTCCAGCGCGTCGTACCAGTAGTCCAGCATCGGGCGGCCTGCGACGAGCACCAGACACTTTGGCACCGTCTCGGTAATGGGGCGCAACCGTGTGCCCAGCCCCCCTGCCAGCAAAAGCGCCTTTGTCTTCACGCGCCAACCTCGCGCACCACGCCAAGCGCCTTCATCAGCTTGTCGGATTGCTCGAGGATCTCCTCGGCAGGCGCAGAGGTTTCCATCCAGTCGCGATAGGCGGTGTGAAACAGCATCATCGTCATTGGATC
>JABDJX010000047.1 GCA_013003245.1 Silicimonas sp.
CCACGACGGTCGCAAACGCTTCCATTTCCGTCAAACGGTCCATAAGGCTTCTTACCTTTATCTTTTGCCCCCCGGCAGATTGTTTCTGAATGCGAAATCGGGCGACAATGCGGTAAGGCCCAGACAAATTCCCGGTTTTATCACGATTGTTTTGAGAGAAGCGACGTTTGGCCTACAGATCAAGCTTCATCTTGCCGATATAACAACGCGTCAATACTAAGCGAGAGAACTGCGGTCATATATCCAGTACCAGTGTTTAGGCGGTGGGTTTTCCGACACATATTCCACCTGGCGCGCCTTGGGTAAATCTGCGAACCAGCGCATGAAATGCATAACATAGTCCTCGCCCGCACCCATCTTCCAACCCATGCTCCCGGCGGGCAAATCCGGATACTGCTTCCACGGCGGTAAAAGCGGATCAGGCAACGAAGCCAGAAATTCTCTCTGTCGTTCTTGAATCGAGGGCAGAGACTCCTGCAGGTTTTTGAGCCATTCACCGTCCGCCTTTGGCGAAAACAAATGGGGTTTGGCTTTCTTCATCTTGTCACCGGTCCAAAATATAGTGGGACATGATTTGTCTTTAAATAACGGCCGCCAACCGCGACCCCTGATCAATCGCGCGTTTCGCATCCAGTTCTGCGGCCACATCGGCACCGCCTATCACATGGGCCTCCTTGCCCTGCGCCAAAAGTACATCCGCAAGCGATCGATCACTGATTTGCCCAGCGCACAACACAACTGTATCGCATTCAAACAGCTCTTTGCTGCCGTCCTGCATTCTCAGATAAAGCCCCTCTGCCGTGATCCGGTCATAGCTGACACCACCCACCATCTTCACGCCCTTCATCGCCAGACTCGCGCGGTGAATCCAACCGGTCGTCTTTCCAAGCCGCTTACCAGGTTTCTCGTTTTTCCGCTGGAATAGGGACACTTTTCGAGCGCTTGGCGCAGGTTTCGCCCCCTCAGGTTCCAACCCCGCACGATGCTCTTCGGGGTCCGTCACACCCCATTCCTGCAACCAAAGTTCCAGGTTTTCGGCAGGGCTTTCCCCGTCATGCGTCAGGTACTCGGCCACATCAAATCCGATGCCACCCGCACCGATCACAGCAACACGATCACCGGCCTTCTCGCGCCCAGTCAAAATGTCGATATAGCTGACCACATGTGCGCCGTTTTCGGCAGGTATCTCAGGATCGCGCGGTAAAACACCCGTCGCCACGATCACCTCGTCAAATCCCTCCAGGATGTCCGCCGAGGCTTCAACGCCAAGCCGCACCGTCACGCCCAATTCATCCAGCATCGTGCGATACCACTCAATCAGGCCAAAAAACTCCTCCTTGCCCGGCACCATCTTGGCCATATTCAACTGGCCACCAATCTGATCCGCTCGATCAAACAGGGTAACGGTGTGCCCGCGCTCTGCCGCCACCAGCGCGGTGGACAGCCCGGCAGGCCCAGCGCCGACGATCGCAATCTGCTTAGCTTGATCCGTCGGCGCATAAACCAACTCGGTCTCATGCGCCGCCTGCGGATTGACCAAACAAGACGCCAGCTTCATCTCGAACGTATGATCCAGACAGGCCTGATTGCACGCGATACACGGCGCAATCGTCGCCGCTTTCCCGGCCTTGGCCTTAGCCACAAACGCAGGGTCTGCCAGAAACGGGCGCGCCATCGATACCATATCCGCACAGCCGTCCGCCAATACGCCCTCGGCCACCTCGGGCGTGTTGATACGGTTCGATGTGATCACAGGTATATCCACAGACCCCATCAGCTTTTTGGTGACCCAGGCAAACGCCCCACGCGGCACGCTGGTGGCAATGGTCGGAATGCGTGCCTCGTGCCATCCGATACCAGTATTGAGGATCGTTGCGCCTGCGTTTTCAATGGCTTGCGCTAATATCACGACTTCGTCCCAACTAGACCCGCCCGGCACCAGATCGATCATCGAGAGACGGTAGATCACGATGAAATCATCACCCACCGCAGACCTGACCCTGCGTAATGTTTCCACAGGCAGCCGCATCCGATTCTCATAAGAGCCACCCCAGTGATCAGTGCGCTTGTTGGTGCGCTCGACAAGGAACTGGTTCAGGAAATACCCCTCCGACCCCATCACCTCGACACCGTCATACCCCGCCTCGCGGGCCCGCGCGGCAGCGGTGGCAATATCAGCGATCTGCTTTTCGATTCCAGCTTCGTCTAACTCGGCTGGCGCAAAGGGAGAGATGGGTGATTTGATCGGCGACGGAGCGACACACTCCGGCGAATACGCATAGCGCCCGGCATGCAAAATCTGCATCGCAATCCGCCCACCCTCATCGTGCACCCGATCCGTCACAACTCGGTGGTTGGCAATGTCTTCATCCGTAAACAATCCAGCTGCACCGGGCATCACCGCCCCTTCACGGTTGGGTGCCATCCCACCGGTCACCATCAGCGCAGCACCTCCGCGCGCCCGCGCCGCATAAAACGCAGCGACCCGGTCAAAATCACGGGTCTCTTCCAACCCTGTATGCATCGACCCCATCAACACACGATTGGGCAGGGTCACAAATCCAAGATCAAGCGGGGCAAAAAGATGCGGATATTCAGTCATGCGCCGACCCTGCCCTGACGTGCACAAACTGTCACCCAAAACCCGGCGTCACTTCATCGGTCGAAAAATATGCTGGGGGTGCGGGGGCAAAGCCCCCGCTTGACGCGACGACGCAGTCGGCGCAAAACCTCAAATCATTCCGCAGGAATGGCCTCTTCCAGCCCAATGATCGGAACCTCAAGCTTGCCCAGCATCTCCTTGGGGCACAGCTGCACAAAGTGCCCCTTTTCCTCATCCCAATGCTGCAAAAGATCCGCCGCCTTCTTGCTTCCGGTCTCTTCCAGATGCAAGTTCAGCAACTCCTCAAGCTCACCCATATAGTGCCCTTCGTTCACCGGCACCGCGACAAGCGTCTCGGGGTTCATCATCGTGCGCGCCTGATTGTCAGGGTCATAAAGATAGGCCATGCCGCCCGTCATGCCGGCTCCAAAATTGGCCCCGATCCGGCCCAGAATAACGGCAACCCCACCGGTCATGTACTCACATCCGTTAGAGCCACAGCCTTCCACAACAACCTTCGCACCCGAATTCCGCACGGCAAACCGCTCACCAGCGCGACCAGCGGCAAAAAGATAGCCGTCGGTGGCACCATAAAGCACCGTGTTGCCGATGATCACGTTCTCATCGGCCACCAGCGGGCTCACCATAGGCGGGCGCACAACAATAGTACCGCCAGAAAGTCCCTTGCCCACATAGTCGTTGGCATCACCCGACACTTCCAATCGCAAACCAGGTGCTGCAAAAGCGCCCAATGACTGACCAGCAGAGCCCTGCAATTTCACTGTCAGGTGATCCCGCTGCAGCGCATTGCGCATCCCGAACCGCTTCACAATGTGCGATGACGTCCGCGTGCCAATCGTCCGATGCGTATTCTGCACAGCATAGGAAAGCTGCATCTTCTCGCCTTCCTCCAGAAAGCGCGCAGCATCCTTCACAATCTCAGCATCAAGCGTATCTGGCACAGCATTCCGCGCCCGCTCACGATCATAAGAAATGCGATCGGCCCCATCGATGGTGATCAGCATCGGGTTCAGGTCCAGATCATCCAGATGTGCAGACCCGCGAGAGACCTGAGACAACAGATCAGCGCGCCCGATCACCTCATCAAGCGACCGCGCGCCGATCTCTGCCAAAATCTCACGCACTTCCTGCGCGTAAAACGTGATCAGGTTCACCACCTTATCCGCCGACCCGGTAAATTTGGCGCGCAATGCCTCATCTTGGGTACACACACCCACGGGGCAAGTATTCGACTGGCATTGCCGCACCATGATGCAACCCATTGCGATCAGTGCAGCGGTGCCGATACCGTATTCTTCGGCCCCCATCATCGCGGCCATCACAATATCGCGCCCGGTGCGCAAACCACCATCGGTGCGCAGTGTGATCCGTTCACGCAGGTTGTTCATCGACAAAACCTGATGCGCCTCGGTCAGGCCCATTTCCCACGGCAAACCAGCATATTTGATCGACGTCGCAGGCGAGGCACCCGTACCGCCATTGTGACCCGAAATCAGAATCACATCCGCCTTGGCCTTGGCCACGCCGGCAGCAATCGTGCCAACGCCTGAAGAGGCAACAAGCTTTACCGTTACCTTCGCACGCGGATTGATCTGCTTCAGATCATAAATCAGCTGCGCCAAATCCTCGATTGAATAGATATCATGGTGGGGGGGCGGTGAAATCAGTGTCACACCGGGTGTCGAATGCCGCAGGCGCGCGATCAACTCGGTCACTTTCATCCCCGGAAGCTGGCCACCCTCACCGGGCTTCGCGCCCTGTGCCACCTTAATCTCAAGCTCTTCGCACTGGTTCAGATACTCGGCCGTGACACCAAAGCGGCCCGACGCCACCTGCTTGATCTTCGCAGACGGGTTGTCACCATTTGGCTCCGGCACGAAATGCGCCGGATCTTCGCCGCCTTCTCCGCTGTCTGACTTCGCGCCAATCCGGTTCATCGCCACATTCAGCGTCTTATGTGCTTCGGGCGAAAGCGCGCCCAACGACATGCCCGGCGTGACAAACCGCTTGCGAATCGACGTGATGCTTTCGACCTCTTCAATCGGCACCGGTGCACCCATCGGCTTGATCGCCATCAAATCACGCAAATGAATTGGTGGAGCCGCTTTCATCTTGGCGCTAAACTGCTGCCACATGGAATAACTGGCCTTTTGGCAAGCCGCCTGCAACATATGCATCGCCTGCGCTTCCCAAGCATGCGTCTCACCTGTGCGCCGCGCCTTGTAAAACCCGCCAATGGGCAAAACGCTGTCGCCCTTGAAGCCAGCGGCGTGAACCTCTTCTGCCTTGGTCTGAATACCGCTCACACCAATGCCCGAAATACGGCTGTGCATACCTGGAAAGTACTCATGCACCATCGCCCGGCTCAGACCAACGGCCTCAAAGTTCAGGCCACCGCGATAAGAGGAAATCACCGAAATCCCCATCTTCGACATGATTTTCAACATGCCTGCGTCAATCGCTGCACGATAGCGTGCAACCGCCTCGGTCAACGTGCCGTCAATCAGGCCACGATCAATCCGGTCAGAAAGCGAATCTTCTGCCAAATACGCGTTTACGATGGTCGCGCCGCACCCGACAAGCACAGCGAAGTAGTGCGGATCGATACATTCCGCCGACCGCACATTCAGGCTGCAGAACGTCCGCAATCCCTTGCGTATCAGCCATGAATGCACCGCACTCGTTGCCAGGATCATCGGCATCGCAACCTTGTCTTCACCCTGATGATGATCAGTAAGCACAAGATGCCCGGCGCCCGAGCGCACTGCATCTTCTGCCTCGGCGCGAATACGCGTCAAAGCGGCCTGCAAGGCGCCCGGCCCATCATCTGCGGCAAAGGTACAGTCAATCTCGACCATACCCGTCTCAAATTCTTCCACCAAGCGGTCAAACTGCGCGTTGCCAACAAACGGGCTGTCCAACACGATAATCTCGGTCTGGCTACTGTCCTGATCCAGCACATTTTTCAGATTGCCGAACCGTGTCTTCAGGCTCATCACCCGATACTCGCGCAAGCTATCGATCGGCGGGTTGGTCACCTGGCTGAAATTCTGCCGGAAGAAATGGCTCAGCGGGCGATACTTGGTCGACAAAACCGCCGACGGCGTGTCGTCTCCCATAGACGCCAGCGTTTCTTTCCCGTCCTCGGCCATTGGCGCCAGTAT
>JABDJX010000052.1 GCA_013003245.1 Silicimonas sp.
CCGAGGATGTGCTGATCGAATCCGGTGTGACCCGTCGCAAGAAAGACGGCATCCGCGTTCTGGCCAAGGGCGAGTTTTCGACCAAAGCGACGATCAACGTCACTGGCGCGTCGAAGTCCGCGATTGAAGCTGTTGAGAAGGCCGGTGGCTCTCTGACGGTCACATCTGCGTCGGCTGAAGCGTAAACGCCTTGTGGGTGGCTGACCAGCCGCCTACATATCCTTGAGTTTTCCAACGCCGCCGACGGGAGACCGTAGGGCGGCGCTTGCATGAAAGAGACCTTGATATGGCATCTGCTGCAGAACAAATGGCCTCGAACGTCAGCTGGGGGATGCTTGGAAAAGCAACCGAGCTGAGACAGCGGCTTCTGTTCACCATCGGCCTTCTGATCGTCTATCGCATCGGTACCTACATTCCGGTTCCCGGCATCGACGGCTTTGCGCTTCGCGAGTTCATGGACCAGGCGGCAGGCGGTATTGCGGGCGTTCTGGGCATGTTCACCGGTGGTGCGCTGTCGCGGATGGGTATCTTTGCGCTGGGCATCATGCCCTATATCTCGGCCTCGATCATCATACAGCTCTTGGGCGCCACCTGGGCGCCGCTCAAGCAGCTTAAGAAAGAAGGCGAAGCCGGACGCCGTAAGATCACGCAGTATACGCGCTATGGCACGGTGTTTTTGGCGACAGTTCAGTCCTATGGCCTTGCCGTTTCGATGGAAGCCGGTGGTTTGGCAACCGATCCCGGCTGGTTCTTCCGTATCGCTGTGATGATTACGCTGGTAGGCGGCACAATGTTCCTGATGTGGCTGGGCGAGCAGATCACCGCACGCGGCGTTGGCAACGGTATTTCGCTGATTATCTACGTCGGCATTATTGCTGAGCTTCCCGGTGCTTTGGCGCAGTTCTTTGCACAGGGCCGCTCTGGCGCGCTGTCTACGGCGGTGATCCTTGGCATCATTCTGATGCTTTTGGCAACGCTGGTGTTTGTGGTCTTCATGGAGCGCAGCTTGCGCAAAATCCACATCCAGTATCCGCGCCGTCAGGTGGGGATGAAGGTGTATGACGGCGGCTCGTCTCACTTGCCGGTCAAGGTGAACCCGGCGGGCGTTATTCCTGCGATCTTTGCGTCTTCGCTGCTCTTGTTGCCGACCACGCTGTCGACATTCTCAGGCAACTCTGCTGGCCCGGTGATGAGCTGGATTCTGGCCTATTTCGGCCCCGGACAGCCGCTGTATCTGCTCTTCTTTGCAGCCATGATCATCTTTTTCACGTACTTCTACACGCTGAATGTGTCGTTCAAACCCGATGATGTGGCCGACAACCTGAAAAACCAGAACGGCTTTGTGCCCGGCATCCGCCCGGGCAAGAAAACCGAGGAATATCTGGAATATGTGGTCACCCGCATTCTGGTGCTTGGCTCGGCCTATCTGGCGCTGGTTTGCCTGATACCGGAAATGGTGCGCGGCAATCTGGCGATCACGGCCTATTTCGGTGGCACCTCGATCCTGATTATTGTCTCGGTCGGTATGGACTTTATCCAGCAAGTACAGTCTCATCTTTTGGCCCATCAATACGAAGGGCTGATTGAGAAATCCCAGCTGCGCGGCAAAAAGCGCGGAGGGAAAAAAGGGACGGCTAGAAAATGAACATTATTCTGCTCGGGCCACCGGGTGCGGGCAAAGGCACGCAGGCGCGCATTCTTGTGGATGGGCGCGGGATGATCCAGCTTTCAACCGGTGACATGCTGCGCGAGGCGCGCACCTCCGGCACTGAGATGGGCAACAAGGTTGCGGCAGTGATGGATCGCGGCGATCTGGTGACGGACGAGATCGTGATCGGGTTGATCGAGGAAAAGCTTGAGGGCGACAACGGTGGTGGGTTCATCTTTGATGGCTTCCCCCGGACATTGGCGCAGGCGGATGCTTTGGCAGAGCTTCTGGTGACCCACGGCAAGACGCTCGATGCGGTTGTCGCGATGGAAGTGAACGACGAGGCGCTTGTCGCCCGCATCACGGCACGCTCGACCTGCGGCAATTGTGGTGAGGTCTACAACGACCAGATGAAGCCGATCCCGGCAGATGGGAAGTGCTCTAACTGTGGTGGCACCGAGTTCAAACGCCGCGCCGACGACAACGAGGAAAGCCTCAAGCAGCGGTTGATGGAGTACTACAAAAAGACCTCTCCACTGATCGGGTACTACCACGCAAAAGGGCAGCTTCGCTGGGTGCCGGGCTTGGGCGAGATTGATGAGGTTGCGGCCGGGATTGCGGGCGCCTTGGACGGTTAGTCCGTTTCTCGGTCTGCGACATGACAAGTGACACCATCACACGACGCACAATGTGGGATGTTCTACTTGCCGAAGAACCGGGCTTTGCACCAAAACGAGCGGCGTTTGTCTCTGATTGGCAGTCCGAAGGTGAACCGCTCCCGGAGTTCATCTGCATCGGCGACCTTGTCGCATATACGCTTAATGCCTTTGAGCGCGGGGATAGCGCCAGCGTGGAACGCGTCATCAGCGTAGTTGCGCGGTGGTATCGAGAGGGCGACGAAGACGTTCAGGAACTGGCAACCACCGGCTTTCTGGAAGACTTTGGCAACGGCGCAAGGCACAAGGCGTCATCGCCTGACGAACTCAGGGGATTTCTTCCGTCCGATCTTTTGGCTGATTTTGATAGCATCCGCGATGCTTGGGCCGCCCATGATGCAAGGCTTCGCGCGACCGATACGGATGGCTAAGTCACGGCGACAAGAGACAGAGTAAACACGCAATTTCGTGCCGTGTCCGCAGATGAATAAACATCTCACTTGACACGGCCCAGAAGTCCTTGACGCCCCCCTGTTAACCCCCTAGATACCCCCATCTGGAAACAGAATCGGTTCGCGCTCCGGGGTCGCCCCCTGCATTGCCAACCACCTTGGATATATCGCAAGCCCGGCGGCCATATGAGCCTCGGGCTTACGT
>JABDJX010000054.1 GCA_013003245.1 Silicimonas sp.
CTGGCGGAAATCAAGGCGAACGAGGCGGTTATCGAGGCCTATCTCGGAACAGGTCTGAAGAACAAGGTTAAGGAAGAGGCAGGCGCATGACGTCAGACCCATACCAGGACAACCGAGGAAACAGAGATGCATCGGTCGTAAACCAAAAGCCACCGAGCACCTTAAAAGGGTATGGAACTGAAACCAAAGGCCACCCAGACGCCCGAACAGGCGAACCGTACCTGATTGGTGACACCATGACCGGGGGCTACGGCACCGGCGCCGACATTCTGCACGAATGCACCATTGCCGTGGATGAGGGCCAGATCGCCGTGATCGTTGGGCCAAATGGTGCTGGTAAATCCACAGCGATGAAGGCCGTCTTTGGCATGCTAAACGTGCGCCAAGGCGCTGTGCGGTTGAATGGCGAGGACATCACCCGTCTGACGCCGCAGGCCCGCGTTGCGAAAGGCATGGCCTTTGTCCCGCAAACATCGAACATTTTCACCTCGCTGACGGTCGAGGAAAACCTTGAAATGGGGGCCTTCCTGCGCACTGACGATATCCAGGGCACGATGGATCAGGTTTATGAGCTGTTTCCGATCCTGCGCGAAAAACGCCGCCAGGCCGCAGGAGAGCTTTCTGGCGGGCAACGCCAGCAGGTCGCCGTTGGCCGCGCCTTGATGACAAAACCAAAAGTCCTGATGCTCGATGAGCCGACCGCCGGGGTCAGCCCGATTGTGATGGACGAACTTTTTGACCGGATAATCGAGGTTGCCCGGACTGGCATCTCCATTCTGATGGTTGAACAAAATGCGCGTCAGGCGCTTGAAATCGCTGACAAAGGATATGTGCTGGTGCAAGGGCGCAATGCCTTCACCGACACCGGAAAAGCGCTTTTGGAAGACCCGGAAGTACGCCGCTCGTTCTTGGGTGGCTAATAAACCTCCAGACCGGGACAACCCGGCGGAACCAACAGGACGTCCGACCTCGCTGTCGGCCAAATCAAGGGGAAAGAACAAATGATGACACTTCTGGTGGCGATGATCATGCAGACAATATCGCTCAATTCCGATGGACCAATCCACTGCGATTTCCCCAGTGCCGACGGTGCCTCGAAGATGATCGTCATTGAACTTCACCCGCGCCCGTCCCTGAAAGACCAACCCGGGCTTTACCGCGTCGCAATGACATTGAACGGTCAGGGCCCGCTGCGGGCATCCGCCCAACCCATCCATTCTACCGGCGAACGTGATATGCTGATCCAAGGCCGCAGCAAGCGCCACTATACCTATTCGCTGGGTCTGCGGGCCGATGGCAAAGCCGCACTCAACATCTCCAAGCCGGGCGCCAGCGAAGATGAAGTAATAAAGTCCACACGCATCGGCACTTGTCTTGGACATAAAGTTCATATGCAAAGATGGCTGCCTCAATGAGCGCCAAACAAGATATCGCGCGCCCGAAGGGCGCTCAATTGATTAAAGAGACCTGACATGGATCTGCTGAACGCCCTCGTGGCGCTGACCAACTTTCTGATTATCCCGGCCGTCTCTTATGGCAGCCAGCTTGCCCTTGGCGCGCTTGGGGTCACGCTGATATATGGCATTTTGCGGTTTTCGAATTTTGCCCACGGCGACACGATGGCCTTTGGCGCCATGGCGACTATCCTTTTCACGTGGCTGCTGCAAAGCTGGGGGGTCTCTCTTGGCCCCTTGCCCACGGCATTGCTCGCCCTGCCGGTCGGCATAGCAGCGACTGCGCTTTTGCTGATGGGAACCGATAGGGTCATTTACAGGTTCTACCGCGAACAAAAGGCCAAACCCGTGATCCTTGTGATCGTTTCGATGGGCGTGATGTTTGTCATGAATGGTCTGGTGCGTTTCATCATAGGTGTGGATGACCAACGATTTGCCGATGGCGAACGGTTCATCATCACGGCACGCGAGTTTCGCAACATGACTGGTCTCGAAGAAGGCCTTGCGCTGAAGTCCACCGCCGTTCTCACCGTGGTTGTCGCGATCATCGTGGTTGCCGTTCTCTTCTGGTTTCTCAACAAGACCCGCACCGGCAAATCCATGCGCGCCTTTTCCGACAATGAAGATCTTGCTCTGCTGTCCGGCATCAATCCTGAACGGGTGGTCATGATCACCTGGATCATTGTCGCAGCTCTTGCGACGGTGGCCGGCACACTCTATGGCCTTGATAAAAGTTTCAAACCCTTCACCTACTTCCAACTGCTTTTGCCCATCTTTGCCTCTGCCATCGTTGGCGGTCTTGGCAACCCTCTCGGGGCCATTGCAGGCGGTTTCGTTATCGCCTTCTCGGAAGTCACCATCACCTACGCATTCAAAAAGGTCGTCGGCTACATCGCCCCTTGGTACGAGTCTGACGGTCTGATCCAACTACTTTCGACAGACTATAAATTCGCGGTCTCTTTCGCGATCCTGATCGTGGTTTTGCTCTTCCGACCGACCGGGCTTTTCAGGGGGAAAGCACTATGAATACCCTCACCCCGCGCGATATCCTGCTTTTCCTGATGGTCTTTGGGCTGATCCTTGCGACTGGTATGTTCCAAAGCTGGAACGTCGCATTGGGCATACTAAACATGGGGTTGATCTCTGCGATCCTCGCGCTTGGCGTGAACATGCAATGGGGTTATGCGGGACTTTTCAACATTGGTGTGATGGGCTTTGTGGCCTTGGGAGGCCTAGGGGCCGTACTGGTTTCCATGCCGCCAGTGAACGAGGCTTGGGCTGCCGGTGGTCTGCGCGTCATCGCAGGCATTCTGATTGGCATTGCCACAATCATCATCGCCATCAAAGCTTGGGCCAAGCTGCCGCCCGGCAAAACGCGGGCACTGGCGATGATCGCTCTTTTGGTCATTGGCTTCATGATCTTTCGCCGCGTCTTCGACCCTGCGGTTGCAGCGATTGAGGCAATTAATCCGGCCTCCACCGGGTACCTTGGCGGCCTGGGCTTGCCTGTGGTTTTATCATGGCCCGTTGGCGCTGCCTTAGCCGCAGGCGCGGCCTGGATCGTTGGTAAAACCGCACTTGGATTGCGATCCGATTATTTGGCCATCGCCACGCTCGGCATCGCCGAGATCATCATTGCGATCCTAAAAAACGAAGACTGGCTGTCGCGCGGCGTGAAGAACGTCATCGGCATACCACGCCCCGTACCTTACGAGATCGACCTGCAAAACTCGGCCAGCTTCATTGACCGTATGAACGGCTGGGGCTTTGATCCGGTCACAGCATCGTCGATCACCGTAAAATTGGCCTACACTGGACTGTTCCTGACCGTCCTTGTCATCCTGCTGTGGCTGGCCCAATCAGCGCTGTCCTCACCGTGGGGCCGAATGATGCGCGCGATCCGTGACAATGAGGTCGCAGCCGAAGCGATGGGCAAGGACGTCACTGCGCGGCATCTGCAAATATTCGTGCTTGGGTCTGCGGTTTGCGGGCTTGCCGGGGCAATGATGACCACGCTTGATGGGCAGTTGACGCCGACGTCATACCAGCCTCTGCGCTTCACGTTTTTGGTCTGGGTGATGGTCATCGTAGGTGGATCCGGCAATAACTTCGGCGCAGTTCTTGGTGGCTTTTTGATCTGGTACCTCTGGGTCATGGTGGAACCTTTGGGCCAGTTTCTGATCGGCGGCATCACGGCAGGCATGGCTGACGGATACTGGCTAAAAGACCACCTGATCGAAAGCGCGGCCCACATGCGGTTGCTGACGATGGGAATCATCTTGCTCCTTGTCCTGAGGTTTAGCCCGCGCGGCCTGATCCCAGAGCGGTGAGCTTGTTTGTCGTCATTCCGGCTGCGGGCGCATCAAGGCGCATGCGCGGGCGCGACAAGCTGAACGAGACGATTCATGGCCACACCGTCCTGCAGCGCCAAACTAATCGCGCGCTGTGTCTCGGGTGTCCTGTTCTGGTGTGTTTGCCTGAGGGTGGCGGTGGCAGAGAACACTCGCTGACCGGGCTTTCCGTGGAGATCGTTAACGTGCCCGACGCTGCTGAAGGCTTGGGCGCCACACTGCGCGCTGCCGCCAGACAGGCGCTGCGAAAATATCCCGAAGACGCCATGCTCGTGCTCCTGCCGGACGTGCCGGACATCACGTTTACCGATATCCAGAGCGTGCAGGCCGCATTTAAGGCCGCAGGCGGTAAGACCGCAGCCCGCGCGACCGATAGCAAAAACGCGCCTGGAACACCTCTGATCCTGCCTCCGCGCGTCTGGCACAAGTTCACGGAACTCAGCGGCGATAGAGGAGGTCGTGAGGCGCTGGACGGAGAAAAGATCATCGGAGTGCCACTCAAGGATGACCGCGCCACCCGTGATCTGGACACGCCTGAAGACTGGGCCGAATGGCGCTTGAAGAGCGACATCCCTGACTGACCCCGGCCTATTAGTGGCTCAAAAATATCCCGGGGAGGCCCTAAAGAGGGCGGGACAGAGCCCATCTTGCCAAGTTCCAACTTTCCCGCCACACCGCTTGTCATGAGTACAGAAATCCTTTGTATCGGTTCCGTTCTGTGGGACGTGATCGGTCGCGCAAGCGCGGTGATGCGCGTCGGCTCGGACGTGCCCGGGCGCATCACGCGTCTGCCCGGAGGTGTGGCGATGAACATCGCGATGACCCTGCGCCGATTTGATATGACCCCGATCTTGCTGACCGCCATCGGGCACGACGAAGAGGGTGATGAGCTGATCGAAGCGGCGCGGCGCATGGGGCTTGATACGGACCACGTCTATCGCTCGGATGATTTGCCAACGGATGTCTATATGGCAGTCGAAGGGGCCAACGGCCTGATCGCAGCCATTGCAGATGCCCACTCACTGGAAGCGGCAGGTGACAAGATCCTGAAACCGCTGGCAGACGGACGCTTGGGCAGCGCAAGCGCGCCTTACCAAGGTCAGATCGCCCTTGATGGCAACCTGACCGAAGCGCTTTTGGCCGATATCGCCCACAGCCCCCTCTTTGCGATGGCCGACTTGCGCGTAGCCCCCGCGTCTCCCGGAAAGGCAGAACGCCTTTTGCCACTGATGGCCGCCCCAAATGCTACGATTTACGTCAACCTCGAAGAGGCAGGCCTGCTGTGCCATACCCAATTCGGCGATGCCCCTACCGCTGCAACTGCCATGCTTGGCAAAGGGGCGGCAAACGTGCTTGTCACCGATGGGGGCAAAACTGCAGCGCATGCTTATCAAGACGGCGTCCTAACGGCGGCACCACCTGAAGTTTTGGTCACACGGATCACGGGCGCAGGCGATACGTTTATGGCCGCGCACATTGCGGCAGGTACACGAGGTGCCCCCCCCGAGCAGGCGCTCGCAACCGCGCTTCAAGCTGCTGCCAACTATGTGTCCGGAGATGTCCCATCATGAATCCACCCCTGTCATTTTCAGCCGAGGTTGCGCAGGCTCAAGCGGGCGATGTGCCCGTCGTTGCGCTGGAAAGCACGATTATCACCCACGGCATGCCTTATCCGCAAAACGTTGAAACTGCTCGGCGTGTCGAAGTCGCCGTGCGCGACGCGGGTGCCGTGCCCGCGACCATTGCTGTTATGGATCACACGGTGAAAATCGGGCTTAGCGCGGCAGAATTGGACACCCTTGCGCAAGCCAAGGATGTTGCCAAGCTTTCACGCGCCGACCTCGCATATTGCCTTGCCTCTGGCAAAACAGGCGCAACAACCGTTGCCGCGACAATGATCTGTGCACACTTGGCAAACATCCGGGTATTTGCGACAGGCGGAATAGGCGGCGTTCATCGCGGTGCTGCGGAAAGCTTCGATATCTCAGCTGACCTTCATGAGTTGGCGCAAACGCCTGTGACTGTCGTCTCCGCGGGCGCGAAAGCTATTCTCGACATCCCCAAAACGCTTGAAATACTCGAAACACTTGGCGTTCCGGTTATCGCCTATGGTCAAGACGAACTGCCCGCGTTTTGGTCGCGCACATCAGGCCTTAAGGCTCCGATGAGGTGGGACACGCCCCAGGCTATCGCCCAAGCAATTGAGATGCACCGAATCTTGGGGCTTTCTGGTGGCCATCTGATTGCCAACCCGATCCCTGCGTCAGCGGAAATCGCCGCACAATCTTTGGAGCCGATCATAGTGCAGGCAAATGCTGAGGCAGAGACGCGAGGCATCACTGGTAAAGCAGTAACGCCCTTTCTTTTGGAGCGCATTTTCGAGCTGACCGAGGGGCGTTCACTTGAAGCCAACATCGCTTTGGTGCTGCACAATGCACATCTTGCTGCGAAAATCGCCATTTGCCTGCAACAAGCATCAAGAAACACATGAATTCACAACAAACCGTTGTGGCAGGCCATCCAAACACTTACGTTCTTGAGGGATTGAAAAAGCACGAGACCGATGCAGCTGAACGAAGAGACAGAGCAAAAGAAACGCCGCGGCACCTTTGCGTGGCTGCGCGGGTCTTTTTTGACCGGGCTTGTTGTGATCGCGCCAATCGGCCTGACGCTTTGGCTGATCTGGACTGTGGCCGGCTGGGTCGATAGCTGGGTTCTGCCTTTTGTGCCGATATGGATGCGGCCGGACCAGTATATAGGGCTGAACATTCGCGGCATCGGGGTGCTGGCTTTCCTGATCTTCACCATCCTGATCGGCTGGATTGCAAAAGGCATTATCGGCAAGTCGCTCATCAAATGGGCCGAGGGCCTTGTTCAAGGGCTACCTGTAGTGCGCTCTGTCTACAACGGCTTGAAACAGATCGCCGAGACGGTTTTTGCACAGTCCGAGGCATCTTTCGACAAGGCGTGTCTGGTAGAGTACCCGCGCAAGGGAATCTGGGCGATTGCGTTTATTTCGACCAACGCGAAAGGCGAGGTCGACCGAAAAATCCCGGCCGATGATAAGAAAACAGCCGTTTTCCTGCCAACAACGCCGAACCCAACCTCTGGTTTTCTTTTGTTCCTTCCCAAAGAGGATGTCATCGAGTTGGACATGACTGTTGAAGATGCGGCAAAACTCGTGATTTCAGCTGGCTTGGTTTATCCCAATGGGACGCAAGCGCAGCCCACTCCAATTGGCGAAGTGCGTCCACCAACCGCCCGCATCAGCTCCAACTAATTGGACAATCACGGTGCTTGGCGGTTACTATTTCTAATCTGGAAACGACCTTATTGCGGCATCTTACATAAAATGCTGCGTCCGAAAGTTCGGTAACCAAAACTGCAAACTCCTTAAATCATTGGCGAAACTAAGGACAGCGGAGGCTTAAAAACCGCACGGATGTGATTTAAAAGTTTCTAAATTCAGTAAGTTACGCACTTGAGCGCTAAGCAAAGATCACGTTTCGCAAATTGCGTTTACCTTGGTGAATAGCGAGGTTATCGTCTCGCCAAAGTCAATACGAGGGAAATAGTGGCTATGAAATTGAAGAATTCAGTTGCGCTCGCCGCAACCTGTCTCACGCTAGTCTCCGCACCTGCACAAGCGGGCGGTATGGCCGAACCGTTGATGGAACCTGAAGTCATCGCGGAAGAAGCAGCCGCTGGATCAAGCGGATTTGTTTTGCCGCTTATCCTGCTTGTCCTGATCGCCGTTGCCATCGGCAGCAGTGGCGACAGTGGCGCCACCTTCTAAGCGAACCAACTAACCATACATGGCCGGCAGATCGATACTCGATTGTCGGCCAATGTTTTTGACGTCGGTATCGAGAAACTTCTCGGCGGCTCCACGGCCCGCATCGAACAGGGCTTTCAGTGTCTGGGGAGTTGGCACGAGCTTTGACGCTACACTCAGTTTGTTCATCAGGTCATCATCAGCGATCATATGGACACGCACCTTTTTCATCGCGTCGGTCGAGACTTTGCCTTCTGAGATTAGTCTCTGAACAAAGTGAATAGCGCGCAATTCACGCAACAAAGACGAGTTAAAGCTGATCTCATTAATCCTGTTCAGAATACCGTGCGCATCTTTTGGTATGTCATCGCGCTCCAGCGGATTGATATTCACGATGACAATGTCTGAAGGCAATTCAGGCACGAAAAGTGGGAATAATGCTGGATTGCCGGTGTACCCACCGTCCCAATAGGACTCCTCGCCGATCTCAACTGCCTTGAAAACAGTAGGTAAGCAGGCGGAGGCAAGGATGGCATTGGTGGTGATCTCGTCGCCTGAAAAGACCTTAACCTTTCCCGTACGCACGTTAGTTGCACAAACAAAAAGCGCCGGATCTGCATCCGCGCACACTGATGAATAGTGAAAGCGGCTGACTACCCGACGCAACGGATTTTGGTAAAACGGACCATAGGCATAGGGCGAAAACACGCGACTCATCGTGTCAGCGATGCTGTAAGGAAGCGACGTTTCAATCGCACGGCTGATCGCAGCTGGCCCGGGCGTAAGCGATGTCATCCAATGCGCCAGCCGCATGTCGCCAATTGCACCCACCTGACGCCACAGCCAATCAAGGTTGTCTCGCGCGCCCTGCCGCCCGCCTTCAACCAGACCAGATTTCAGCGCAGCCCCATTGAGAGCACCTGCTGACGTGCCAGAAATGCCCGCAATTTCGATGGACTCGTCTTCCAGCAGGCGGTCCAGAACGCCCCAGGTAAACGCGCCATGGGCGCCGCCCCCCTGCAGCGCCAGATTGATTCTGCGTTTCTTGCTCACAACGCGGTCCAGCCACCGTCCATGCTGATTGATGTGCCGGTGATCTGCGCCGCCGAGTCAGAACACAGATACACAGCAAGCCCGCCCAATTGTTCAACTGTGGCAAACTCTTTTGAAGGCTGGCGGTCGAGGATGATTTTCTCCACCGCCTCTTCTTCGGTCATATCGTACTCTTTGGCCGTATCTGGGATTTGCGCCTCTACCAGCGGGGTCAGAACATAGCCCGGGCAGATCGCATTTGCGGTGATTGGTTCCTTCGCTGTTTCCAACGCGACAACCTTGGTCATGCCAACAACACCGTGCTTTGCCGTGACATAGGCCGATTTATAGGGTGACGCCGTCAATCCGTGCGCCGAAGAAATGTTGATCACGCGTCCCCAGCCAGCATCGCGCATCATCGGCAGGGCCGCAGCAGTTGTGTGAAAAGCCGATGACATGTTAATCGC
>JABDJX010000080.1 GCA_013003245.1 Silicimonas sp.
ACCGCCAGAGCCCATGTCGCCTGCACCCAAGTCGGAAAACCTGCGAAGTAAGCACGCTCAACTTCGGTGAATTGCGCCATGTAGGGTGCGTAGTCCATTTGCGTCATCACGTAATCCGCCGCGCCGAACCCGTTCCAGACAAGCGTCAGAATCCCAACAACCCAAAGATGCCACGGTGCTTTCATCGTGCTGCTTCCCACTATGCGCGTTGCCCAAAGCTAAAGCCTGGGCGGGCAATCACACAAGGGAAACGTACTAACCGTCAGCGCGAATCGTGCCGTTGGTCGGGTCATAAGGGCTGTCTTCGGTCACCTCGGCATCCCAAAGCTGATTGAACATTTTGACCTTCAACTTGGTGCCGGGCGCCGCCCGTTCTGGTTTGACGTATCCCATACCGATAGATTTGCCAAAGTGCACCGAATAGCCGCCCGAGGTCAGGCGCCCGACCCGGTCGGTGCCATAATAAAGCGCTTCGCGTCCCCATGGATCGGCGTCCTCGGGTCCATTGATCAGCAGGGTCACGCATTTAGAGCGGATGCCTGTCTCTACCATTCGATCCTTGCCGAAGAAGTCTTTGGACAGGTCCACAAACCGGTCAAGTCCTGCCTCCAAGGGCGTCGCATCGCGGCCCAGTTCTGTCCCGAAGGCGCGGTAGGATTTCTCTTGTCGCAGCCAGTTTTGCGCACGTGCCCCGACAAGTTTCAGACCGTGCGGTGCGCCCGCCGTCATAAGCTGATCCCAAAGATAGGTCTGCATTTCCATAGGGTGATGCAACTCCCAGCCTAGTTCCCCGGTGTAGGCGACCCGAATGGCGCGCGTCGGGCACATGCCAAGCTCGATGTCGCGGGACGAGAGCCACGGGAAACGCTTGTTGGACAGCACAGTCGCCGGATCGGCATCGCGCACAAGCTCGTTGAGGATGGCACGCGACTTGGGGCCTGCAATGGCAAAGACACCCCATTTCGATGTGACGTCTTCTGCGTTGATACGGCCAAAGTCGCCCTCTTTTTCGGTGATGGCCTTATAGAGGTAATCCTGATCGTAAGCCTGCCACGCACCCGCCGAGACCAGGGTGTAATCGTCCTCGTCCGTACGGATAATGGTGTATTCGGTGCGTGTGGTGCCGTGGCTGGTCAGCGCGTAGGTCAGGTTGATTCGGCCGACTTTGGGCAGCTTGTTGGTGGTGAACCAGTCCAGAAAGGCGGTCGCACCCGGCCCGCTGATCCGGTGTTTGGTGAAAGCGGTCGCGTCAATCAGGCCTGCACCTTCGCGGATCGCCTTGGCCTCGTCATGGGCATATTGCCACCAGCCACCACGACGGAACGAGCGGGCGTCATGGTCAAAGCTGTCAGGTGCATCTTTCGGACCATAGTAATTGGGACGTTCCCATCCGTTGACCTGCCCGAACTGCGCGCCTTGCGCTCTCTGACGCTCAAAGGCGGGCGCGGTTTTCAGCGGGCGACAGGCGGGGCGTTCCTCATCCGGGTGGTGCAGAATGTAGACGTGCGAATAGCATTCCTCGTTTTTGCGCATTGCGTATTCGGTTGTTATCCACGGCCCGTAGCGTTTGGGGTCGAGCGAGGCCATGTCGATCTCGGCCTCCCCCTCGACCATCAATTGCGCAAGGTAATGGCCCGTGCCACCCGCAGCAGTAATCCCGAACGAAAAGCCCTCGGCCAGCCACATATTGTGCAAGCCGGGTGCGGGGCCAAGGAGCGGATTGCCATCGGGTGTGTAGCAAATGGGGCCGTTGTAATCATCCTTCAGGCCCGCCGTTTCCGAGGACGGAATGCGATGGATCATCGACATGTACTCTTCTTCGATCCGGTCCAGATCAAGCGGGAAAAGATCAGCGCGAAAGCTGTCAGGTACGGCGTATTCAAAGCGCGCGGGGGCGTTCTCTTCGTAGGGTCCCAAAATCCAGCCGCCGCGCTCCTCACGGACGTACCATTTCGCGTCGGCATCTCTTAGCACCGGGTGCTCGGGTTGGGTCTTTCGGTATTCCACCAGTGCAGGGTCCGGTTCGGTAACGATGTACTGATGTTCCACCGGGATCGCGGGGATCTTGATACCCAGAAGCTGCGCCGTGCGTTGTGCATGGTTGCCCGTGGCCGTGACCACATGCTCTGCATGGATCACGATCTGCTCGTCAGAAGGCACAAGGTTGCCGCCTTGCTCGACCATCTTGGTGCAGGTGACGTCCCAGTGATCGCCGGTCCACGCATAGCCATCAACCTGCCAGCGCCGCTCAATGGTGGCCCCATGCTGGCGCGCGCCCTTGGCCATCGCCATGGTGACGTCGGCGGGGTTAATGTAGCCGTCGGTCGGGTGATAGATCGCGCCTTCAAGGTCTTCTGTGCGCACCAGAGGCCAGCGGTCTTTGATCTGCGCAGGCGTCATCCACTCGTAAGGCACACCGCATGTCTCGGCAGTCGAGGCGTAAAGCATGTACTCGTCCATACGTGCCTTGGACTGTGCCATCCGCAGGTTACCAACAACCGAAAAGCCCGCGTTCAGCCCCGTTTCTTCCTCCAGCGTTTTGTAAAACTTGATCGAGTAATCATGGATGTGTGTCGTGGCGTAAGACATGTTGAAGTAGGGCAGCAAGCCCGCCGCGTGCCAGGTCGAGCCGGACGTCAACTCGTCACGCTCCAGCAGCATCACGTCTTTCCACCCAGCCTTTGCCAGATGATAGGCGATTGATGTACCAACTGCGCCGCCTCCGACGACCAGAGCTTTGACATGGGTTTTCATCTAGGCGACCTCCCTTTGCCGAACGTTTCAAATGATTTAACCTCAGATTGCGCGTCCAAGGGAAGCCTGCCCGACCTCTGAGAGACCAAATCCGACAAGCTTTGAAAGAGTCTGCGCCCAAAGGGGTGAACGGTCGACTGGCTCGGCAATCATTTTAAACGCGTAGAATTGTGGAAGGATTGGCGAGTGGTCGGTTTCTGGATACTGGTTGGCGGAAATGCGCTTGGGGGTTTAGCGCAATGCACTTATCAAATAAGCTTGCCCCAAAGGAGATTGGGGCATGTTTCGAACCATCAAGATTTTCCTGTTTGGCTTTATCATCGGTGCACCGGTTGGTGCTTTCTTGTGGTACGCCTTTTCGCCGCTACTTTTTGATGAGGTGGTGGAGGAGCAACTGGCCGAGGCAGATGTGATTGCACAAGGCACGTTCCGTGATGCCGACCGGACCCACAAAGGCAAGGGCACCGCGTCTATCATGACTTTCCCGAACGGGTCTTTGGAAGTCCAATTGTCGGATTTCGAGGTCACCAACGGCCCCGATCTTGAAGTCTGGCTGTCGGCGCACCCTGATCCTGCGTCGTCTTCCGATGTTTCAGAAAACCAATGGATTTCTCTGGGTCAGTTGAAGGGCAATGTGGGCAACCAAGCCTATGTTGTGCCCGACGGAACGGATATCTCGACATTCAAATCGGTCGTGATCTGGTGCGAACAGTTTGGCGTGCTCTTCTCTCCAGCGGCACTTACGTCGCCTGGCTAGCGGGCGTATCGCAGCAGGATGGCACCGCAAACTGTCGCCGCGGTAGAGATGAGCTTGGTCAAGTTCAGTTCCTCTTTGAGGAATAACACACCGAACAACAGCGCGAAAATGATGCTCGTTTCCCTTAGAGCGGTCACAAGGGCGATTGGAGCTTGGGTGAAGGCCCACGTAACAATCGCGTAGGCCAGAAAAGAAGCGGCGCCGCCCATCACGAAAAGGCCCCGACCAGTGGTTGCGATCTTGGTTAAGGTGCCCGGCGTCTTGATACGCAGGTAGATCGCTAGAAGAAGGCTGTTGCCGATGGCCAGCCATGCAAAAAAACCTACCGATGTTCCGGCAATGCGCGCGCCGATACCATCAACAAGAGAGTAGGACGCGATGAAGACACCTGTCGTCAGGGCAAATGCCGCGGCCTTCCCATTGCGCTGCTGATCAGCGCGGCGCACTAAAGCGAGGCTTATGATCCCGCCTGCAATCAGCAGAATGGCAAGCGTCTCGCCCGATGACAGTGTAACGCCCAGAAAGAGCACCGAAACAAGCGCCACGATCAAGGGGGCCGAGCCGCGCGCAATTGGATAAACCTGCGTCAGATCGCCGATTTTGTAGGAATTGAGCAGGAAGTACTGGTAGCCAAAGTGCAGGCCAATGCCGACAAACAGGTATGGCAGGCTTTCCACGGCAGGCAGGGGCACGAATGGTATCGCGATCAGTGCGGGCGGTACGTGACCCAGGATCACAGCGCCGAGATTGAGTGTCTTGTCTGCGCCGCCTTTTACCAGTGCATTCCACGAAGCGTGCAGGAAAGCGGCTCCAAGCACCGCAACAAAGACCGTGAGTGACATGCGCCAACACTAAGTCAGAGTGCGTCCTGCGAGAAGCGCAAAAAAATGGCCGTCCGAAGACGGCCAATCCAGTCAGGGAGGAAGATGATGATGCCAAAAGGCACCGTCAGGAGTATTGTTTCGCTTGGAAATTGGGCTTGATTGTGGCGGATCAGAGGTCTTGTCGCGATAAATGCCAGACATGTTTGCCCCATTGTTTCGGATCTTTCGCCTAATGCGTTAACTGCTTTCATCATGCCGCACGCATTGACATCCAATCAAAGCCCGCCAGAAATGAATCGCATGCACTTGGCCGAAAACATCCCCGAACTGGCTCTTGAATGGGTCCGCGCCGGCCGCCGCGTGGCGCTGGCAACGGTTGTAAAAACATGGGGATCAGCGCCGCGGCCTGTTGGCGCGCAACTGGTGATCGATGGTGAAATGGCGTTCGAGGGGTCGGTTTCTGGCGGGTGCGTTGAAAGCGCGGTTATCTTTGAGGCCCTTGAGGCGATGAAAGACGGAACGTGCCGCATGTTGAATTTTGGCGTCTCAGACGAAAGCGCCTTTGAGGTCGGCCTAGCCTGTGGTGGTGAAATCGAGGTGATGGTCGAACCCGTTGGTGTCGGTCAGGGGCCGGGCGTCGAAGAGCTTGAAGCGCTTGTCGATGCGCGCCTGCAACGCAAGCCTGTTGTTTGGGAAGTGGACACCTCGATCTGGACGCGGCGCATGTTGTCGCGTGATCCGGCGGATGTGACATTGGAAAAGCGATTTCGCACTGACAAATCCGCAATCGAGGGCGGCGTTTTTCGCGGGGTCCACAATCCTCCCCTCAGGCTGGCAATTATTGGTGCAGTGCACATCGCGCAGCCGCTTGTTCAGATGGCACGGATGACCGGGTACGACGTAGTCTTATGCGATCCGCGCGAAAGTTTCGCCTCGGACATGCGGTTTCCGGGAGAAGTATTTCTCGACGGCTGGCCCGATGAGGCGCTGGTTGCGTTCGGCCTTGATGCGTGTACCGCAGTTGTCACACTGTCGCACGATCCGAAGATCGACATACCCGCTTTGGAGACGGCTTTGGCGTCCGAGGCGTTTTATATCGGCGCATTGGGCTCGAAGCGCACGCATGCCAAGCGTGTGGCCGCCTTGCAGGAAGCCGGTTTTGGTGATGCGGCAATCGCCCGTATCAATGGCCCAGTTGGTGCAGACATCGGGGCGATGTCGCCTGCCGAGATTGCAGTTTCTATCATGGCCGAGATGACAGAGCGGTTGCGCAGGCCTGACACTCGGCCCGGAGCAGTGGCTTGATTTTTGGAGCAGTTCCCGTTGCCGAAGCACTTGGTGCAATTCTTGCGCATTCTTTGTCGTTGAACAGTCGCACCTTTCGCAAGGGATCCGTCTTGGACGCCCAAATGATCGAGGCGATCACGACTGATGGCATTGACGAAGTTGTGGTGGCCAGATTGGAGAAAGGTGAACTGGCGGAAAACACAGCCGCCGAGCGGGTGGGCAAGGCGCTTGTTGGCAGTTCGTTGAAAATCGGACCTGTTTTCACCGGACGTGTCAATTTGCTCGCCGAAAAGGCAGGTCTTGTGCGCGTTGACCCGCAGGCTGTGGCCGCTTTCAATGCGGTAGATGAGGGGCTGACACTTGCGACGCTGCCGGATCTCATGCGGGTTGAGGTCGATCAACTCGTGGCAACCGTGAAGGTCATTCCATATGGGATATCGTCTTTTTTGGTCGAAATGGGCTTGAAAGCGCTTGGGAGGCACGTGATTACCCTGCATCCTTTTATGGGCGGCACTGCACGGTTGATCCTGACGCGAACGGAAGGCTTCAAGGAGAGTCTGCTGGCCAAAGGTGAAAGCGTCGTGGCGGACCGTGCCACGTCGCTTGGGTATCAAATGGCTGAGGCGGTGGTGGTTCCTCATCAGGAAGTTGCGATAGCGGAGGCTTTGTCCGAAGACGCCGATCTGCACCTGATTCTTGGTGCCTCAGCAACTTCTGATCGGGCTGATGTAGCTCCAAGCGCGGTGGAGCATGCGGGTGGCAGGATCGACCGATTTGGCATGCCGGTGGACCCCGGCAATCTTCTCTTTTTGGGAGAGCTACGCGGTGCCCCGGTGGTGGGATTGCCGGGCTGCGCGCGGTCTCCTGCCTTGAACGGTGTGGATTGGGTCCTTGAAAGATTGGCCGCTGGCATTGGCGTGGACGGTGACGCAGTCGCGGCCATGGGTGTCGGAGGGTTGCTCAAGGAAATGCCCGGACGACCTCAGCCAAGACGGCCCCGCTGATGGGCAAGCCGGTTCTCAGTTTCACCAAGCGGGGCATATATTGCACGGCAGGGGATTTCTACATCGACCCTTGGAAACCAGTCGATCGCGCATTGATTACTCATGGACATGCTGATCACGCGCGCTCTGGCATGGGGCGCTACATGATGACCGAAAGCGCTGCTCCTGTGATGCAACACCGTCTGGGCAAGATCGCCCATGACGCAGTTCAGTACGGCGAAGAGCGCCGGATCGGCGACGCAAGAGTGAGTTTTCATCCAGCGGGCCACGTTCCGGGTTCCGCCCAAATCAAGGTGGTCGTTGAGGGTGAGGTTTGGGTCGTATCGGGCGATTATAAGGTCATGGCAGATGGTGTGAGCGAGCCGTTTGAACCCGTGAAATGTCATACCTTCATCACCGAGTGCACTTTTGGGCTGCCTGTTTTCAATTGGGACAATCCTGCTTCCGTTGCGGCCGAGATCAACGCATGGTGGAGTGAGAATGCCGCCGAAGGACGTTTTTCGCTCTGTGGCGCTTATTCGTTGGGCAAAGCACAGAGGATTCTTGCGCATCTTGATCCATCGATCGGACCGATCCTGACCCACGGCGCGATTGAGAACACAAACGAAGTCCTGCGCACACAGGGTATCGACCTGCCCGAGACAATACTGGTGACATCTGAGCTTTCGCCGAAAGACTATAAGGGCGCGTTCTTGCTGGCCCCGCCTGCGGCCATGGACAGCCGTTGGGCAGCGCGGTTCAAGCCCCTGTCGACAGCGTTTGCCAGTGGCTGGATGGCGCTGCGCGGTGTACGGCGCAGGCGGTCGGCAGATCGTGGATTCGTTATGTCTGACCACGCTGATTGGGACGGGCTGAACCTGGCGATCAAGGAGACTGGTGCGGAAAAGGTTTTCGTTACGCACGGGTATACCTCGGTCTTTCGGCGCTGGCTGGAAGAACAGGGTTATGATGCGGGCATTGTCGAAACAGAATTCGATAGCGAAGGGGACGATCAGTGACGCTAGCTGTTTTGATCCGAGCGCATCAATTTGCGGCGCAAGAAGCGCTTTTGGCCGAGCGACTTGAGGCGGCTTTCGGATCACGTGTGTACTTCGTGACCGACGACAGCGAAGAGCCAGTATCGACGGGTCGCTTTTGCAAGATCGGGATCAACAGACGACAGGTAAGACTCCTGAGAGGCGGCAGTGTTGGTCGCACTTGGGGATGGCAACAGGGCGATGTCTTCTTCTATGCGGCGCGCGCGGCCCTTCCTGAAGCGATGCATTTTGCAATGATCGAGTCGGATGTCTTTCTAAGTAAAGCCGCTGCGGATCAATTGGCGACGCTGTTCACCACCAGAGAAGAAGAGGTGCTTGCCGTTCGACTCGGACGAAGGGCGAAGCCACACTCTTTCGCAAAGGATTTGGAGGTTTTGGGTGAAGACACCCTTGTGACCTGCTTCTTTCCAGTCGCGCGGGTATCGGCGAGAGTGGTGGACCGCATGCAAGCGTTGCGTCGTCGTGCAACACAGCAGCCGGAACTCCGCTTGAATGATGAGGCAATCCTTGCGGCGGTTGCGTTGAAGGACGATGTTTCAAGTGCTAATCTGAGCGAGATAGCACCCGAGTTGTTCGACCCAACGTGTTTCACCCTGGAGCGAACCCAATTGTTTGAATTCCATGCGGAGAGCTATGACGGTGTCTCGGCGCTGCACCCGGTGCGGAATATGAACGCCCTTTTGCAAAGAATTAACGAAATTGGATCGTTCCGGGACCTGCGCACACGGTTTCAAGAAGCGATAGAGCAGGCACAACCACGACAAAAAAAGCAGCTAGAACGCGCCTTGGCGGCAGCGAAGCAAAGCGCATGACGCTCGTATTTCGCAAGCGAAATATTCGATGAAATTGGCAGTGCTGATCCGTGCGCACAACTTTTCTGCGCAAGAGGCGGTTCTTGCCGAGCGCCTAGAGGCTGCGTTCAGATCATCGGTTACCTTTGTGACCGACGACAGTGAAAGCCCCGTTTCGACCGAAAGGTTCCCAAAGACTGGGGTCATAAGGCGACGCGTGCGCGAACTGATCGGTGGGCGCGCCTTGCCGCAGTGGGGCTGGCAGTTTGGCGATGTGTTTTATTATGCCGCGAGTGAGGCCTTTCCAGATGCCACGCATTTCGCGTTGATCGAGTCCGACGTCCTTCTAAGCGATGCGGGCGCGCGACGGCTGTCCGAATTGTTCCTGGAGCGGGATGAAGACATTCTGGCCCCGCGACTTCGACGCACAGAAGAACCTCCCTCTTTTTCGAAGGATTTGGAGGCGTTGGATCGGGACAACAAAGTGGCCTGCTTTTTTCCGGTCACGCGGGTCTCAGTGAAGGCGCTTGACCTTATGCAAAGTTTGCGGCGGCGAGAGCGAAAAGTCCACGGCTGCGCATCAATGACGAAGCAATCATGGCCAGCGTGGCTTTTGACGAAGACGTCACGTCCGCAAATCTCTCAGAAATTGCACCCGAGGTCTTTGACCCTGTAGGTTTCACACTGGAACGCACCCAATTGTTTGAGCATCTGCGAGGCGCGCACCAAGGCATCGAAGCATTGCACCCGGTGCGCACTGTGGACGCGCTGCTGTCCAGGATTGAAGAGTTTGGCGGCGCGCGGAATTTCAAACGCAGGTATCGCGAAGCGCTTGAGCAGGCTGCTCCGCGTCACCGCCAGAAATTGCGCCGAGCCCTGGCGGCAGCAGACGAGCGACGGGCGCAAAACCAGCAATGATGCGGTTCCCCTTCGGCGCGGATCGCGGTATCAGTGCGGCGTTCCCAGATGAGGTTTAAGATGAGCACGCCCAAACCCGTTGTTCTATGCATACTTGATGGCTGGGGCCTGCG
>JABDJX010000108.1 GCA_013003245.1 Silicimonas sp.
CGCGAAGCGACCCAGATTGCCCGGCTGGAACAGCTGGCAAAAGACGCCGATCTCGACCCCGAGTTCGCCAAGAAATTCCTGAATTTCGTCATTCAGGAAGTCATCCAACACCACAAACAACATCAGAAATAACCCATAAGGAACAATACCATGGCTATGAAAATTCGCCTCGCACGTGGCGGCTCTAAAAAGCGCCCTCACTATTCCATCGTTGCAGCCGACAGCCGCATGGCGCGTGATGGCCGCTTTATCGAAAAGCTGGGCACCTACAATCCACTTCTGCCAAAAGACAGCGAAGAGCGCGTGAAGATGAACATGGAGCGTGTCCAGTACTGGTTGGGCGAAGGCGCGCAGCCAACCGATCGCATTTCGCGCTTCCTTGAAGCCGCGGGCGTTGCCGAAAAGAAAGAGCGCAACAACCCCAACAAGGCAAAGCCGGGCCAGAAAGCGCAAGACCGCGCTGAAGAAAAAGCCGCCGCGAAAGCCGAAGCCGAAGAGGCCGCGAAAACTCCTAAAGAAGAGCCTGCAGCAGAAGAGGCACCTGCCGAGGAAGCCGCTGGCGAAGAAGAAAAAGCAGCAGATTAAGGTTTGCGCCGTCTCATCACCCTCGCCTTGGTCGCTTTTGCGTTCTGGGCGGGGCTAAGGACAGAGCGCTTCCTTATGCAAGACGCATGTCTTGATGCAGGTGGCGCTTTGCGATCAGACAGGGTTTGCAGAGGCTTACCATGAGCGACAAGGTTTGTGTCGGCGCCATCGCAGGCGCTTTCGGGGTCAAGGGAGAGGTGCGGCTGAAAAGCTTTTGCGCCGAGCCCGAGGCCATCCAAACCTATGGAGCGCTGACGTCTGAAGACGGTGAGCAAAGTTGGACCGTCAAGATTTCTCGTCAGGTCAAGGGCGGTTTCGCCGCCCGTCTCTCCGGCGTGCAATACAAGGATCAAGCAGACAAACTTCGCGGCGTCAGACTTTACGCGCCGCGCGAAGCCTTGCCAGATTTGCCGGACGATGAATATTACCATGCTGATCTGATGAACCTGCAGGTCTTTGACACAGGAGGCGTTGAAATTGGCAAGGTCCGCGCTGTACTGAACCACGGCGCCGGTGACCTGCTGGAAATCACAGGACCACACCTAAAGCAGCCTGTTCTGCTACCGTTTACGCAAGAAAGCGTTCCCACCGTTGATCTGCCGAGCGGTCGAATCATTGCCGATCCACCGGAAGGTTTGCTTGATTGACGCAACGTCGGTTTTTGCGCCTGTTGAGCCTGCAAACAAGTTGTTACGTCTAAACCCGCATATCTGCTGGGAATTGTGACGCGTGGAATCCCGACACATAGACCAAAAACAAGCTTTTCTAGTGGCAAATCCATCGCTAGCCTGCCCGGTACAAAAGTTGATGTGGCAAACGCATCAATATAATCGACTGGGAGAACGACATGAAAAAACTTTTAATGGCAACGGCCGCAACCGCACTTTGCGCGAACGCTGCATTTGCAGACGGTCACAGCGAAGTAAAAATCGGTATTATTCTTGGCTACACTGGCCCCATTGAATCAATGGTCGCCCAGATGGGTCCCGCGGCTGAACTGGCGATTGCCGAGGTTAACGAAAGCAAAGGCTTGCTTGGCGGTGCTGCAGTCTCGGCTGTCATCGGCGACTCAACCTGCGTGGATGCAGCGGCGGCGACAGCGGCTGCAGAACGTCTGATCACGTCAGACGGCGTCAAAGGTATCGTTGGCGCGGACTGTTCTGGTGTGACCGGTGCTATCCTGCAAAACGTCGCGGTGCCAAACGGCATGGTGATGATTTCGCCATCTGCAACAAGCCCCGGCCTGTCGACCGCCGAAGACAATGGTTTGTTCTTCCGCACAGCCCCGTCTGACGCGCGCCAAGGCGTGGTTATGACCGAAGTGCTGATGGAGGCTAATATCAAAGAAGTAGCTGTGACCTACACCAACAATGACTATGGCAAGGGTCTGGCTGACGCCTTCCAAGCTGCCTTTGAGGACGCGGGCGGAACAGTGACAATCAGCGCGGCCCACGAAGACGGCAAAGCTGATTATTCGGCTGAAGTTGGCGCCTTGGCGTCCGCAGGTGGCGACCGCTTGGTTGTTGCAGGCTACGTTGACCAAGGCGGATCAGGCATCGTGCGCTCAGCTTTGGACTCGGGAGCGTTTGAAACCTTCCACTTCCCCGATGGCATGATCTCGGAAGCGCTGACCGCAAACTTCGGGTCGGAAATAAACGGATCCTCTGGCCAACACCCATCGCCATCCGAAGAACTGCTTGCTCAGTTCGGCGAGCTTGCGGACGGCTTTGACGCGACATCTCCATTCGCACCAGAAAGCTATGATGCGGCAGCTCTGATCCTTCTGGCGATGCAGGCTGCAGGCTCTGCCGAACCGGGTGACTACAAGGACAAGGTGATGGATATCGCCAACGCACCGGGCGAGCAAATCTTTGCTGGAGAGCTGGCCAAGGGCCTACAAATCCTCGCGGACGGTGGCGAGATTGACTATGTTGGCGCGTCGGGCGTGGAGTTGATCGGACCGGGCGAGGCCGCTGGCAGCTACAGGGTGATCGGCATCGAAGACGGCAAAGAAATCACCGCGGGCCGTAAATAAGAAAAATGACAAGAAATGGCCCGGGCATCGCTCGGGCCACTTCACTTGGGGCTAGGGCAAGACCATGATCGTCGTTGAAGACCTTCACAAGCATTTCGGCGGATTTCACGCCGTGGATGGCGCAACGCTCAGTATCGAAGCTGGATCAATCACCGGCCTTATCGGCCCGAATGGAGCCGGAAAGACCACTCTTTTCAACGTAATTGCAGGCAACCTGCCCGCTACATCAGGCCGGGTTCTGATGGAAGGCGAAGACATTACGGGCCTGCCGCCGCACGAGCTTTTCCACAAAGGCTTGCTCCGTACCTTTCAGATTGCGCATGAGTTCTCTTCTATGACCGTGCGCGAAAACCTGATGATGGTGCCGGGCGCACAACAGGGCGAAACGCTTTGGAACGCTTGGTTCAAACGCGGTCAAATTGCGCAGGACGAGGCCAGCCTTCTTGCTAAAGCAGACGAAGTGCTAGAGTTTCTCACGATCTCGCACCTCAAGGACGAGCGTGCTGGAAACCTCTCTGGCGGTCAGAAAAAGCTGTTGGAACTGGGCCGCACCATGATGGTCGACGCGCGCATCGTCTTTCTGGACGAGGTCGGCGCGGGCGTAAACCGCACGCTTCTCAACACCATTGGTGACGCGATCATCCGCCTGAATAAGGAACGCGGCTACACCTTTGTGGTCATCGAACACGACATGGATTTCATCGGCCGCCTTTGTGACCCGGTAATTTGTATGGCTGAGGGCAAAGTGCTGGCTGAAGGCACACTGGCGGAAATCAAGGCGAACGAGGCGGTTATCGAGGCCTATCTCGGAACAGGTCTGAAGAACAAGGTTAAGGAAGAGGCAGGCGCATGACGTCAGACCCATACCAGAACAACCGAGGAAACAGAGATGCATCGGTCGTAAACCAAAAGCCACCGAGCACCTTAAAAGGGTATGGAACTGAAACCAAAGGCCACCCAGACGCCCGCACGGGCGAACCGTACCTGATTGGCGACACCATGACAGGCGGCTATGGCACCGGCGCTGACATCCTGCACGATTGCACCATTGCCGTGGACGAGGGTCAAATTGCCGTGATTGTCGGACCCAATGGTGCGGGCAAGTCAACAGCGATGAAGGCGGTCTTTGGCATGCTGAACGTGCGCCAAGGGGCCGTTCGACTGAACGGCGAGGATATCACCCGTCTGACGCCGCAGGCCCGCGTCGCGAAAGGCATGGCCTTTGTCCCACAAACATCGAACATTTTCACCTCGCTGACGGTCGAGGAGAACCTTGAAATGGGGGCCTTCCTGCGCACTGACGATATCCAGGGCACGATGGATCAGGTTTATGAGCTGTTTCCGATCCTGCGCGAAAAACGCCGCCAGGCCGCAGGAGAGCTTTCTGGTGGTCAACGCCAGCAGGTCGCCGTTGGCCGCGCCTTGATGACAAAACCAAAAGTCCTGATGCTCGATGAGCCGACCGCCGGGGTCAGCCCGATTGTGATGGACGAGCTCTTTGACCGGATCATCGAGGTTGCCCGGACTGGCATC
>JABDJX010000118.1 GCA_013003245.1 Silicimonas sp.
GGTTGCTTCATCAGCTCGGTCAGACGGGCGCCTCGGTTCAGCAACTGCTGGGTCGAGGCGTCAAGATCAGAGCCAAACTGCGCAAATGCCGCCATCTCGCGGTATTGAGCGAGCGACAGTTTCACCGGACCAGCGACCGAAGACATCGCATCGGTTTGTGCCGATGATCCAACCCGCGACACCGACAGACCGGTGTTCACAGCAGGGCGGATACCTTGGAAGAAGAGTTCTGTTTCAAGGAAGATCTGGCCATCAGTGATTGAAATCACGTTAGTCGGAATAAACGCCGAAACGTCGCCACCCTGAGTTTCAATGATCGGCAGAGCCGTCAAAGAGCCCGCGCCATTGTCCTCGTTCAGCTTTGCCGAACGCTCCAAAAGCCGCGAGTGCAGGTAGAAAACGTCACCTGGATAAGCTTCGCGACCTGGTGGGCGACGCAGAAGCAGCGACATCTGGCGATAGGCCACGGCCTGCTTTGACAGGTCATCGTAAACGATCAGAGCGTGGCGACCATTGTCGCGGAAGTGCTCGGCCATAGACGTTGCCGCGTAAGGCGCAAGGAACTGCATTGGAGCCGGGTCGGACGCGGTGGCAGCCACAACGATTGAATAGTCAATCGCACCGCTTTCTTCCAGACGCTTCACCAGCTGCGCAACAGTCGACCGCTTCTGGCCGATGGCGACGTAAACGCAGTAAAGCTTCTTGCTTTCATCATCGCCAGCAGCGTCGTTGTAGGACTTCTGGTTCAGGATCGCGTCAAGTGCAACAGCGGTCTTGCCGGTCTGGCGGTCGCCAATGATCAGCTCTCGCTGGCCACGGCCAATTGGGATCATAGCATCAACGGCTTTAAGGCCGGTCGCCATCGGCTCGTGCACTGATTTACGCGGGATGATGCCCGGAGCTTTGACGTCTGCAACAGACCGCTCTGAACTGGCAATCGGGCCCTTGCCGTCGATTGGGTTGCCAAGGCCGTCGACAACGCGACCCAGCAGGGCGTCGCCAACTGGCACGTCCACGATCGAGTTGGTGCGCTTGACAGTGTCACCTTCTTTGATGTCGCGGTCAGAGCCGAAGATCACGATGCCGACGTTGTCGCTTTCAAGGTTCAGCGCCATGCCCATGATGCCGCCGGGGAATTCGACCATCTCACCCGCTTGCACGCTGTCGAGACCGTAGACACGGGCGATACCGTCGCCGACGCTTAGCACGCGGCCAACTTCGGCCACTTCGGCTTCAGCGCCAAAGTTCTTGATCTGATCCTTAAGGATCGCAGAAATTTCTGCTGCTTGGATCGCCATGTTATCCGACCTCTTTCATAGTGTTCTGCAGGGCTGAGAGCTTGGAGGCGATCGAGGTGTCGATCATCTTCGAGCCCACTTTCACAATAAGACCGCCGATGAGGCTTTCATCCACGGTCACATTCATCTTCACATCTTTGCCGATCGCTTTTTTCAGGGTCTCGGCCAATGTCTTGCGCTGATAATCGTTCATCTCTTTGGCGGAACGCACATCAGCGGTCACTTCGCCCTTCTCTTCGGCGATTTGTGCACGAAGAGCAGCGACCAGCTGGGGAAGCACGAATAGGCGGCGCTTGGTCGCCATCAGCTTGAGGGTGTTTCCAACGGTACCCGACAGCCCCATTTTGTCAGCAATGGCTGCGATGGCAGCGCCTTGGGCGTCACGTGAATAAACCGGAGAGTGGATCAGGTCGCGGAAGTCCGCGCTTTCCTGAATGGCTGCGTCCAGCGTGTCGACATCGCGCTCGAGGTCGGAAAGCTGGCTGCCGTCTTTGGCAAGCTCAAACACCGCAGTTGCGTAGCGTTTGGCAATGCCAGTGGAAATCGACGCAGATTCTGACACGTGTCCCCTTTCCCACGGTTACTTTTTTGTTTTGTCGCCATGGTGGCGTGGCAGCCGCCCGGCGCATCCCTTCCATGCCCGACGCATCAGCGAAAGGCGAAATCAGCGGTCGTGTAACAGAGGTTTTTCGACCCCGCAACAGTGTTGGGGATGCGCTCAGTTTAGGGGCGTTCTATAGATTTCAAAGGGTTAGCCCAGGGTGCGACCGATTGCACCTCTTTGAACGCCAAAAAATGAGGGCGATGTTGGCCGAGTCAGCCGCCTAGACCGGCTTTGGCTCTGGTTTGGCGATGCCATCAAGGACCCTCAGCGGACGACGAATGGCCTCAGGCAATCCGGTTCGCGGTGGGGCGGGCACTTGTTTGGTGACTTCAATGACCAGCACGCCACCGGCAAAGCGGTTTGAGACGCTGCCGCCGATTTTCTCCCAAAAGGCGGATGTTTTGAGCCAGAAGCGTTTTTCTGACGGCGGATGATAGAGCGCAGCACCATGATCGGCGGGTTTAAGACCGATTGCGCGTAGCATGGAATCAAGCTGACCTTGGGAATAGGGGCGTCCAAAGCCAAAAGGTGTAGCGTCGCGGCGAGACCAAAGTCCCGCACGGTTGGGTACAATAAAGATGGCTCGACCCTCAGGTGCCAACACGCGATAGCATTCATCCAAAAGTGCGATGGGATGTTGGCTGGTCTCAAGCCCATGCATCACCAAAAGCTTGTCGACGCTATCGGTTTCAACGGGCCAAAGCGTTTCTTCGCACAAGACCGAGACGTTTTTCAGGCCTGCTGGCCAGTGCATCACGCCTTGTGGTGCGGGCATCAGGGCTGTGACGCGTCTTGCATCGGCAAGGAAGGGGCGCAAAAGCGGGACGGCAAAGCCAAAGCCCACGACCGTTTGCCCGCGTGCTTCGGGCCAGAATTCGCAGACCTGATCCCGGATCGCGCGCTGCGCCGTACGGCCAAGCTGCGTCCGGTAATAGAAGGTTCTGAGATCAAGGACGTCGAGATGCATTGCTTAGTGAGGGCCAATGGTAAACAGTTGGCGCGAGCATTACCCAGATAAGGGGACAGATCCATGTCTTTCGAGATCGTGACGGTTCCGTGCCTGTCAGACAACTATGCGTATCTTATTCATACGCAGGGAAAGACAGCTTTGGTGGATGCCCCCGAGGCGGCACCGATTGCTGCTGAACTATCGGCGCGGGGTTGGACGCTGGATGAGATCTGGGTCACCCATCACCACAACGATCACATCGGTGGTATTGCCGCGCTGAAAGAGATGTTCAACCCGATGGTGCGTGGCGCTGCAGCTGATGCAAAGCGGCTGCCGAAGTTGGACGCAGCCCACGGCGACGGGGAAAGCTTTGATTTTTCAGGCGTGCCTGTTCAGGTGCTTGATGTGTCTGGACACACACTTGGCCATATCGCGTTTTATCTTGCCGATGCCCAAGCTGTTTTTACCGCCGACAGCCTGATGGCCTTTGGATGCGGGCGCGTTTTTGAAGGCACAATGGAGCAGATGTGGACGAGTTTACGGAAAATTGCCGCGCTTCCGGGCGACACCATGGTATACTCCGGCCACGAATACACGCTGAACAATGCCAAATTTGCCAAAACGATCGAGCCGGAGAATGCTGATCTGTTGGCGCGTTTAGAGAAAGTGAAACAGGCGAGCGCGCGATCCGAGCCGACTGTGCCATCGCTTCTGGCAGAGGAATTGGAAACGAACCCTTTTTTGCGGGCGGGATTGTCGCAGGTAAAATCTGCCCTAAATATGAATGGAGCGGGTGATGCAGAGGTTTTCGCAGAAATTCGCCGCCGCAAGGATTCGTTCTGATATCGCCACATTTATAGTCTAAATCTGGGGCATCATGCCTCAGAAGGGAAAAATGTGACCGATTGTGAAGAAAAAACCCTTGAAGGTTCGGGATTCTAACCGAACTCTAATAAGTATAGGCAACGGTCGGTTCGGGCCTTACCATTCCGACCCAGTGATTAGGAGCATGCACGCGTGCCATCATTCTCAAAGACGCTCGAGAACGCGATCCATGCGGCGCTGGCGATAGCCAATTCGCGCCGCCATGAACTTGCAACGCTGGAACACCTGCTTCTGGCGCTTATCGATGAACCCGACGCCGCCAAGGTGATGCAGGCGTGTTCGGTTGATCTTGATGAACTGCGTCAAACCCTGAACGACTTTATCGATGACGATCTTGCGACGCTGGTGACCGAGATTGATGGCAGCGAGGCTGTGCCGACGGCGGCTTTCCAGCGTGTAATCCAGCGCGCTGCGATCCACGTGCAATCGTCGGGTCGCACCGAAGTGACCGGTGCCAACGTGCTTGTCGCGATTTTTGCCGAGCGCGAGTCGAACGCCGCCTACTTCCTGCAGGCGCAGGACATGACACGTTACGACGCTGTGAACTTTATCGCGCATGGTGTTGCCAAGGACCCGTCCTTTGGCGAAGCGCGTTCTGTATCCGGCGCAAACGAATTCGAAGAAGAGGCTCAGTCAGTATCTGGCGGGCCCGAGGAAGAAGCGAAAGAATCCGCTTTGGCCAAGTATTGCGTTGATCTGAACGCCAAGGCCGAAAAGGGCGATGTTGATCCGCTGATCGGACGCGACCACGAGGTTGAGCGCTGCATTCAGGTTTTGTGCCGCCGTCGCAAGAACAACCCGCTCTTGGTGGGTGACCCCGGCGTTGGTAAAACGGCGATTGCCGAAGGTCTTGCCAAGAAGATCGTTGAAAAGGCCACGCCTGAGGTTCTGCAGGGTGCTACGATCTATTCTCTCGATATGGGCGCGCTTCTGGCCGGCACACGCTACCGCGGTGACTTTGAAGAGCGTTTGAAAGCGGTCGTGACAGAATTGGAAGAGCACGAAGATGCGGTGCTGTTCATTGACGAGATTCACACCGTGATAGGTGCAGGTGCCACAAGTGGTGGCGCGATGGATGCCTCAAACTTACTGAAACCTGCTTTGCAGGGGGGCAAATTGCGCTGCATGGGGTC
>JABDJX010000140.1 GCA_013003245.1 Silicimonas sp.
CGACAGATCTTACTCCGGGCAATGCCTATACCGTTTGGATTGTCGCCATCAACGCGCCCGAACATTGCGAAAACGCACTTTGCAAAGGCACCGATGTATTAAAGTCAGCGGGCCTCGTGCAATCTGATCTTGGATTTGGTGACGGAGCGATTGCGGGAGTGGATGGTAGCGCACGTTTTGCGGCTTTTCAGAGAGTTGGCGAAATGAGCAAACCTTGGTTTGGGAATGGTCTCAAATCATCGGACGCCGAGGTGCATCTTGTCTTGCGCGACCACGGCCCACTGCAGGCGGATATGGCGGTCGACATGCTATCGTCTTTCCGCGCCGGCTGCACAGAGGCCAGCGTCCCTTCGACTTTGCCTGAAGCGGCACGAGTTGACGGACCACGAGGAACTTACTCGTGCGCAAATGTGCAAATGGCGATTTTCGCGCCTTAGCAGACAGAAAGTGTCCGCCTCAGCTACTCAGATAGCAAGGGCGGACACCCTCGCTTTGGCAGAAGACGTTTGCACAACCCCAGTACTAGTCTGCAGAGAATGGCTGCTCTGGCAGAGCTTCGCTGCAGCACCTGAAGATACAATGAATGTCCTTAAGGGACTGTGGTCGACGATCCGATCTGGGAAGATCCGCCATGAAGTTGCGATGCGGAGAGCAGCGGCATTGAGCCCAGAGTCACCGATGCTGCAGACTTCCCGAATGGCACAAGTGTCTTGCTTAGCCGACATTGCAGTTAAGGCTAGTTGTTACTCGACGCGACAGAAATCAATTTATCGTATGGGAATTTCTTGCGACCACAGGGCACTCCATGCGCTCTTGCAGTTTTCCCTTGTTCATGGCTGATAACAGCAGTTGCGCGCACCAGCTCCCCATCTCGCGGTGTGGCAGTAGAACAGATGAAAGTGCGGGCGAAAGGTGCTGGGCGATTTCCTGGTCATCGTAGCCCATAACGCCGATCGTCTGTCCGACACTCTCACTACGCTCCTTCAATGCTTCGTAGCACCCGACAGCCATTAGATCGTTTGCGCAAAAAATCGCGTCGGGCCGGACTGGTCCGTCAAGAAGGCGCAGCGTGGCAGTGCGTCCGCCACTGGGAAGGAAGTTGCCTTCGACAATCAGGTTAGGGTCAATTGGGATATTAGCAAGCCGCAGCGCGCGTTCGTAGCCCTCCAATCTCTGGTCCGAAGCTTCCATCCAGTTTTCTCCGGTAATGAAGGCGATCTTGCGGTGGCCAGATTCGATCAGCATTTGGGTTGCCGCTTCGCCACCCCTTCGTTCCGCGGGCACGACCGATGGATAGCGCGCGTCGGCCTCATAGCAGTTCAACAAGACCGCTTTGTGTTTCGCCAAAACGTCCGGCGGCGTCACTTGCCGTGTCAGGATCGAGCCGTACACGACACCTTCCACACGGTCAGCAGCCCATTTGCGCAAAACGGCGGCTTCGTAGGCCTTGTCGCCGCCCGTCATGACGACTTCGACGATGACGTTCTCTTTCCAGGCGGCTTCCTGAACGCCTTCGATCGAGATCGCCGCAAAAGGGCTTGTCGCGATTTCGTCGATCATCAGACCGATGACCCTGACGCCTGCGTCTTTCGGAGGACGACCTGCGCCGCGGGGGCGATAGCCCAGTTCGGCGACCGCGTCGGTCACGCGCTTTCGCGTCTCTTCGCTGATGCGCATGTCTTCTTGTCCATTCAAGACGAAAGACACTGTGGATTGGGACACGCCAGCCTTCAAGGCGATGTCCTTCATGGTGATGCGGGTCGGTGCGGATCTCGGGCCTTTGCTCATGTGATCAATATACACACTTGCGGGGCGCTAATAAATATTGCTAATAATATTTAGCAAATATGGCGATGCGGATTCGCAACCTACTGGCTTTTGGGGGCACATGACTGGGCATCAGGCATCGAAGCGACGAATGACAGAGGCGCAGGCGGCGTTCGTTCTGCTGCTGCCGTTTCTAGCTACCTACACACTGTTTCTGGTCTATCCATTCTTTCGCGGCATCTGGATTTCGCTCCACGACTGGAACTTGCTAGCTGTCGCCTTCAACCCAGACGCCAAGGAATACGTGGGCCTGCGCAACTATGAACGCGTCATGTGGGGTAAGAACATCACGTGGGGTGCGTTTGTAAGCCCAGTACTTCAATTCGCTGGTGTCATAGGCATCGGGCTTTCGATCTTCCTTCGCCGGATGGGCCGGGTCAGCAGAGTTACCGCCATCGCTCTGGTTTTTGCGTCTGCTTTGCTCTTTATCCTACCTGGGCTCCATCCCGGCGAAGGGGGGCGTTGGTACGACCGGCGGTTCTGGCCAACCGTCGGCAATACGTTGGTGTTTGTCGGCTGGACCGTGCCCGGGGTAACGATCGCTTCGCTTTTGCTGGCTGCGGCGCTGAACCGAGAGACCAAGGCGATGACGGTCTATCGAACGTTGTTTTTCCTTAGCCAAATCCTGTCGGTCACGGTCGTTACGCTGATCTGGCAAATCATGTTCTCGCCGCGCCAGGGGTTGATTGCAAACATCACAGAAACTTTCGGTGGGTCCCCTGTCATCTGGTTGACAGATGAGAATTTCGCCATGGCGGCCATTGTCATCACCACGATTTGGTGGAGTCTTGGGATTGCAATGATCTTGTTTCTGGCCGGGCTTCAGGACATCTCGAAAGACCTATACGAAGCGGCGGCGCTGGACAATGCGACGGGGCGGAAGGCATTCTGGTACATCACATTGCCAAACTTGAAACGGACAATCACTTTGGTGATTGTCTTGCAGGTGATCTTGCAGTTTCAGGTCTTTGGGCAATCGCATCTGATGACCCAAGGCGGGCCGAATGACACGACGCAGGTGCTAGTCCGCTACATCTATCAGACCGCGTTTCGTGACAGCGAGTTGGGCCGAGCGAGTGCGATGGCCGTGTTCCTTTTCGTTATCATGGGCGGCTTTTCCATCCTGCAGTTCGTGATGGGGCGGGAGGAGAGCCAATGAACCGGTCCTACTACTGGCTTGTCACGGCTCTCGCGATCCCCGCCTTTCTCTGGCTGGTGCCAACGCTTTGGATGGTGTCGCTGTCGTTCCAGCCGAACGAGGTTTTGGCCCGGACCACATCCACTACCTTCTTCGGCCTTATCCCGATCCCCTTCACTGCCGACAATTACGCAGCGCTTTTCGCCTTTGGGCAGACGCCCATGTGGTTCCTCAATTCGCTGATCGTCGCTGTGGGCATGACGCTTGGAGTTTTGGCCGTTTCCACCACTGCAGGCTATGCGCTGGCGCGGCTGAACTTTCCATTCAAACGGGCAATTATGGTGATCTGCCTCATTGGTCTGATGGTGCCGGAGCAGGCCGTTTTCATCCCACTTTATACCATGTTCGCCGACTTCGGCTGGCACAACAGCTATCATGCGTTGATCTTGCCGCGCATGGCTGTGCCCATTGGCGTTTTCCTGATGATGCAGTTCTTCAAGGCCATCCCTCAAGACATCGAAGAAGCCGCACGTCTGGACGGTGTCACTTGGCTGCAAATCTTCTGGTACGTTATGCTGCCCCTGGCGCGCCCAGCGATGATGACGCTGGTGATCCTGACGTTTCTATATGCCTGGAACGACTACCTTTGGCCGCTTGTTTCGGCGCAGCGACAGGAGTTCTTCACCATCACGCTGGGCCTTGCCAGCATCCAATCAAATTTCGCGCAATCGGAAGGGCTGGGCCGTGTCATGGCCTCGGGCGTCATCGCCTCGCTTCCGGTTGTCATCATGTTCCTGATCTTCCAGCGGTACGTGGTGCAAGCCATGACTGTCGGCGGAAGCAAGGGATAAACCGGGGCACACAGCCCCATTTTGGGAGGAGAGATATGAAACATCTCATCATAGGCGCAGCCGTCGCCGCCACGGTCGCAACCGGGGTATCGGCACAGGAAGTCACGCTGGGGCGCTTCTTCGGCGCTTGCGAAGACGCTGGCACCGACACAAAGGCATCGGTAGGAGAGGCTTGCATTATCCAGTCGATCATCAACGCCGCCTCGGCCGAGATCGACGGCGTCACGGTCACGACCCTACCCACCGATTGGGGCAACTTCTATGATCAGATCAAGGCCTCATACGCAGGTGGCACGCCGCCTGACATCCACGTCATGCACCGCCACCGCATCCCCGAGTTTGCCGGTCTTGGCGCACTGGCTGACATTTCGGGCGATTTGGAAGCCGCCGGGATTGACCCCTCGGACTGGTCAGAAAACGCGCTGGCGGCCGTCAGCTACAACGGCGGCATCTACGGCGTGCCGATGGATTTCCACGCTAACCTTTGGCACGTGAATATGGATGTAATGGAGGCCGCAGGACTTGTTGAAAATGGCGCACCTGTTCTTCCATCTTCGCCAGCAGAACTGCTTGAACACGCCCAAAAGGTAAAAGACGCCACTGGGCAGGACTATCTTGCCGCCGACTTCGCGCAGTTTCCCATTGGCGTGCGCCTTGTGCTGGCACTGATGTGGCAGCAGAACGCCAACATCTTCGACGGCGATACGGCAAGCATCAACAACGATGCAGCCAAAAACGCGGTCACAGCAATGACACAGCTTTTTGATGCTGGGCTGGCAAATCCGCAGCTCAACTATGCGGACAGCCAACAGGCCTTCCTGAATGGAGAAGCAGCTATCCTTGTGAACGGCACATGGGTGGTCGATTTCTATACCGCCGAAGCCGCCAAGGCCGAGGTCGGACTAAACAATTACTACGTCGCTGATTTCCCGACGCTGTTTGACTCAGGTGCCACCTGGGCCGACAGCCACATGTGGGCGATCCCGGCCTCGTTAGAAGGCGAAAAGCGCGCCGCGGCCCTGAAGGTTCTCGCCTTCATCAACGACCACAACATCGACTGGGCCCGTACCGGACACATGGCCGTGCGCAAGTCGGTCCTTGAAAGCACGGATTATGCGAACCTGCCACACCGGTCCGAGTACACCGGTACCGCAGCCATCGCCCGAGACACACCTCCGTCCGAGCGCTATGGCGCAATTCAGGACGTGCTGAACCGCGAGCTTCAGGCAATCTGGCTGACCGGCAAGGACGTCAGCGCGGCCTTGGCCGACGCCGAAGGCGAAGTGCAGGACCTTCTGGACCGTTAAGCCCTTCGCACCGGCCCCGACATCGAGGCCGGTGCGACCCTAAAAAAGGATCGCCCCCCGTGGACCGATGGAGCATCGATAAAGCCAAGGCCTGGTGGGCGGACACAGGTTGGGTCTGCGGCTTCAACTTTCTGCCATCCACAGCGGTGAACTTCCTTGAGATGTGGCACAGGGACACCTTCGACCGCGCCACAATCGAACGCGAGTTGGGTTGGGCATCCGGGCTTGGGTTCAACTCCCTCCGCGTCAACCTGCACTACCTGGTTTGGAAGCATGACAGCGATGGCCTGATAGAGAGGCTCGAGTGGTTGATGGCGACGGCGGATTCGCTCGGTTTGCGCACAGTCCCTTGTTTTTTCGATGACTGCGGTTTTGGCGGGATTGAGCCCCTGTACGGCCCACAACCCGACCCTGTTCCGGGCGTCCATAACAGCCGGGCGGTGGCCAGCCCTGGGCGTGCGGCCCTTTTGAACGGCACGGATTGGGACGGCTACGAGCGCTATGTGCGGGAGATAATCCGCTCCTTCCAAGCCGATCCCCGCGTCCTGTTCTGGGACATCTACAACGAACCTGGAAATCGCATGATATTCCGGGCCAATGGGTCAGAGACCTATGAGCCGGATTTCTCTGCGCAAAGCCTTGCCCTAATGCGGGACAGCTTTGCCTGGGCACGAGCTGAAGACCCGTACCAGCCTTTGGCAGTTGCGGCATGGGTCACGCCAGTGCCGGGTTCGACCGGTAACCCCTACCAGACGACAATCGACCAAGCAGCCCTATTGCTTTCCGACATCGTGACCTTCCACGCCTATTTGGATAACGCAAACGTGCAGCGGTTCATCAGTTATCTGGATAACATGAACCGGCCCATGCTTTGCACCGAGTGGATGGCACGGCCCGTGGGTAGCAAGATCGACGACCAGCTTGCAATGTTCCAATCAAGCAATGTCGGGTGTTTCCAATGGGGATTGGTGAAAGGCAGAACACAAACCAACTTGCCTTGGCCCGCGGATTTAGTGGCACAACACGGTGGCGTCGCAGATCGTTCGGTTTGGTTTCACGATATGTTTGACGAGACTGGCCGGGCCTACGATCCAAAGGAAGCCGCTTTTCTTAAGCATGTGCTGAGCTCTCCAGACCCTTAGTGCCGAAATCAAGCTGCCAGATGCCTGCTTTGTCGACCAATGCGGTCCCTCGGGCAAGCGCAGCGAAATTGCGCTTCGTCCGCATTGTGTGAGCTCATGAATGGCGCAGCGAAGTTCCGCTATTCCTGAACTTGCCGTTCGTGGGCTGTGCGGCCAAAGGTAGGTCAGCTTCGAGCTTTGCGCATCGGATCGCCTCAAACACGGCGCAGCCGCTTTAAAAGGTGGCGCATTATTAGGCGTGCTGAGCAAGGTACAATTTTATCGCAGACTTTGCTTGCGTTGCAGGAACTGTTGATGAAGACTTATACGGGGACGGCTTTTGTAAAGAGGCCGAGCAACTTGGGGGATACATGATGAAGCGAACATTTTTTCTTGCTGGAGCAATATCAGCCTTATTTGTCGCGGGCTCAGCATCAGCTGAGACTTTGCGATGGGCGAACGCGGGGGATGTACTGACTTTGGATCCTTACGCGCATACCGAAAGCTTCACTTCATCCTTTCTGCACCACATTTATGAGCCGCTTGTTCGTCGCGATGCAGAGTTGAAATTCGAACCGGCGCTGGCAACCTCATGGGAGGTGATCGAGCCGACCCGTGTGCGTTTTACATTGCGCGAAGGGGTGACCTTCCATGATGGGGCGCCATTCACTTCAGAAGATGTCGTCGTCTCCATCGGACGTATGATCCATCCCGACGCACGGGCAAAGGGCAACTTGTCCAGTGTTTCCGGTGCAGAAGCCGTTGACGGTTTGACAGTCGACATATTGCTTAAGGCGCCTGACCCATTGCTACTTAACAAGCTGACAGGTGTTTTCATAATGGACGCAGAATGGCTGACTGCCAACGATGCCACATTGCCCGGAAACACGACTACAGGAGCCGTGACCTTTGCGTCGGACAATACAAATGGCACAGGACCATTCATTCTGGAAAGTCGCCAGCCGGACGCAAAATCCGTTTTGGCTGCCAACCCGAACTGGTGGGATACACCAACGCACAATATTACATCGATTGAGTTTACGCCGATTAACTCTGATGCGACCCGCGTGTCTGCCTTGCTCTCTGGTGAGGTGGACGTGATCACTCCATCGCCATTGCAGGACACTGCCCGACTTGAGGCGTCCGAGGGCGTAACGCCTCTGCAAAACCCGTCGCTGCGCACGATCATGTTCGGGATCAACGTGGGCAGAGACGAGCTGCACGCAATGCCGGGATCAGGAGTGAACCCGCTCAAGGACATTCGCGTCCGTGAGGCGCTTTGGCGCGCGATCGATATGGAAGCCATCAAGGAAAAGGTAATGCGCGGGAATGCGCGGATCGCAGGCTCGATGATCGCTCCTCAAATTGGCGGCTATGAGGCACAGACTGATGTGAAGCCCAAATTTGACATTGCTGTCGCAAAGGCCTTGCTTGCCGAGGCCGGATTCGCCGACGGCTTTACAACCGGGCTGGATTGTCCAAATGATCGGTATATCAACGACGAAGAAATCTGCCTTGCGATCGCGTCAATGTGGGCCGGTATAGGCGTTACAACTGATCTTACCACCCAGACAAAGGCGAACCATTTTCCTAAAGTCGATAAGGCTGAAACAGATATCTACATGATTGGTTGGGCGACATTGCCCGCCATGGATGGCTTCAGCCCGCTTTCAGCAATGCTTGCAACGCGCGAAGGCGACTGGGGCGGCAACAACCCGAACGGTTATTCCAGCGAACGTATGGACGAAATTGCCGTGGCGGCGTCATCTGAAGTGGATGAGGAAAAGCGATTGGCTTTGATTTCCGAAGCGATGAAGATCGCGCGAGACGAAATCGCTTATATTCCGTTGCATCAGCAACCCCTTAGCTGGGCTGCACGAGATGGTGTGGAATTGATCCAGTTCCCCGACAACTATTTCAGAGCCTGGCATTACCGCGTGAACTAAGCACGTGCTTAGCTTCTTACTGCGCCGTTTAGGACAGGCCATCCTCGTCGTTCTCGCGGTCGGCCTGCTCAGTTTCGTGATGTTTCGTTTCGTCGGCGACCCTGTTCAATCCATGAGCCGGGAAGATGCAACAGTGCAGGAAAAACAAGATTTGCGCGAGTCGTTGGGATTGGATGATCCTGTCCCAATACAATTCGCAGCTTTTGTTGGTCGTGCTTTGCATGGTAATTTTGGTGTGTCTTACCGAAATCAGCGTCCGGTTTCTGACCTGATCACTGAGCGTCTTCCTGCCACTTTGGAACTTGTATTTGCCGCGACAGTTCTGGCTCTTGTCATCGGTATTCCGCTTGGGGTCATCACCGCGATCCGCCCTAAGGGTGCGCTATCAAACGTGGTGCAAGCGGTCTCTCTAGTTGGGGTGTCTACGCCCACGTTTGTGACGGGTATCATGTTGATTCTTTTATTCGCTGTAACCCTAAGGTGGCTGCCGTCCTTTGGACGGGGTGAGACGACCGATCTTGGCTGGTGGTCAACTGGATTTCTGACGGGGAGTGGCTGGCGGGCGATTGTGCTACCCTCTCTGACTTTGGCATTGTTTCAGATGACATTGATCATGCGGTTGGTGCGCGCGGAGATGATTGAAATCCTGCAGTCTGACTATATCCGTTTTGCGCGCGCCAGGGGCTTGCCAAAGGGATCAATCCACTACCGGCTTGCGCTGAAGAATGCGTTGATGCCGGTTCTGACGATAACTGGAATGCAGATTGGCGGATTGATTGCTTTCGCCATCGTCACCGAAAGTGTGTTTCAATGGCCGGGCATGGGGCTCTTGTTCATTCAGGCGGTCCAGTTTGTCGATGTGCCGGTCATGGCTGCGTATCTGATGTTCGTCGGGCTTGTCTTCGTGGCGCTGAATGCAATCGTTGATATCACCTATGCTATTGTCGACCCACGCCTTCGGGTTCAGGGATGAGCGGGGCAGTTGCCCAAGCGGGTTTGGGCAGGCAGGCCATGGCATCACCTAAGGCCATCATATCTGCAGGCGTTGCCGCCCTATTGATCTTGTCGGCAGCTTTCGCACCGTGGATCGCACCCCATGATCCTTTTGCGCTTGGAAGTTTCAATCTAATGGACAGCGAGTTGCCCCCAATCTGGGTCGAAGGAGGTGATCCGCGATTCTTACTTGGGACCGATACTCAAGGACGGGATGTCTTATCTGCGATCCTCTATGGAATGCGTGTGTCGCTGATTGTCGGCTTTGCAGCGGTTGCGATATCTGCATCGGTAGGGACGCTTTTGGGGTTAGTGGCGGGTTTTCGAGGTGGGTGGCTGGATGCTGTCTTGATGCGGTTTGCAGATGTCATCCTAAGCTTTCCGACAATCCTAATCGCTTTGCTAGTCAGTGGCATAGCGCGCGGTCTTCTTCCTGACGCGCGCCAAGGAGATTATGCAATCTATGTCCTGATCCTTGCTATCGCTATCAATGAATGGACCCAATACGCCCGGACTGTGCGGGGTCAAACGCTTGTTGAAGGCGCATTAGACTATGTGAAGGCGGCACGTATTTCTGGGCTGACAGATGCCCGAATCCTTAGGCGCCACATTCTACCGAATATCTTGTCACCCGTTATCGTCATAGCGACCATCAATCTGGGACTTGCGGTTCTGGCCGAGGCAACGCTTTCATTTCTCGGTGTGGGTATGCCGGTCACACAACCGTCACTTGGAACGCTGATCCGGATCGGAAATGAAAATCTGTTTTCCGGCGTTTGGTGGGTTGTGGTCTTCCCGGCAGCCGCTTTGGTGATGCTTGTACTTTCCGTCAACATATTCGGTGATTGGCTCCGTGATGCACTCAACCCCCGCCTTGGATAACCGTTTACGCCTGCGCGGCCTGAACGTGCACTACGGCGGAGTTCCGGCTGTCAGCGCGTTGGACCTTGACGTTGGCGCGGGCGAGATAGTTGCTGTCGTTGGAGAAAGTGGCGCTGGCAAATCCTCCGTTGGCTCGGCCTTGCTTGATTTGGTTGACCCGCCTGGAAAGTGGCATGCCGAAGAGATGAGCCTTGACGGAGCGCCGGTGGACTATGCAGGCACGCATATCCGTGGACGCGACATCAGTGTCATATTCCAAGATCCTCAAACGGCTCTCAATCCACTGTTTAAGGTTGAAAGCCAGCTTGTTCATATGGTGCGCTATCACCTTGGTTTGTCGAAAGCAGAAGCCCGCGTGCGGGCCGTCGAGATGTTGGATGAGGTCGGCATCCCAGACGCTGAAGGTCGCGTGACGGCCTATCCTCATCAGTTTTCCGGCGGGATGCGGCAGCGTGTGGTGATCGCGCTGGCATTGGCGTGCCGCCCGCGCCTTGTGATTGCGGATGAGCCAACCTCGGCCTTGGACGTTTCGGTGCGCGCTCAAATATTGCACTTGATACGCGACCTGTGTCGGCAAAAAGGTATGGCGTGCCTTTTAATCACACACGACATGGGGGCGGTGGCCGAGATCGCGGACCGCGCTGTCGTAATGCGCCATGGAAAGTCAGTGGAAACTGGCGCGACAGAACAGATCCTGTCCAGGCCAAGCGCCCCTTACAGTCGCACTTTGATTGCGGCGGTTCCCCCCACACACCGGAGGATAGACCGCTTTGCCTTGCCCGACAGCGGTGCGATGATCAGCGATGCGGCACTAGAAAGCTGGCTTCGTGCGCGTCCTGGTAAGTCCAACGAAGTACCACTTGCGGTCTCGGGGCTGACGAAGGTTTTTGGCGGTGGTCGTCTATTTGGAACCCGGGGGGGTGTACGCGCTCTTGATGACGTGTCTTTTGAAATTAAACGGGGCGAGATTTTTGGCTTGGTCGGAGAAAGCGGGTCAGGGAAATCCACGCTTGCACAGATCGCAGCAGGGTTGCTTCGCCCTACGTCCGGTGAGACGCGGCTGCTTGGCACTGCCTTTGACGCGACATCGCCTAAGCGCACGTTACGGGCGTACCGATCGGGCCTGCAAATGGTTTTTCAAGACCCGTTCAGTTCGCTTAATCGTCGGATGAGCGTTATGGAAACGGTGATGGAGCCCATGCGGGGCGTTCCACCGGCCGAGGCGATAAGCTTGGTTAAAGCTTTGCTGGAAAGAGTCGGTCTACCAGCAGAAGCGGCTGGCCGCAGACCTCATGCATTTTCAGGCGGCCAGCGCCAACGTATCGCGATCGCACGCGCATTGGCCGGTCGACCGGATGTGTTGATTTGTGACGAGCCGACGTCGGCTCTTGATGTTTCCATTCAGGCGCAAATTCTAAACTTGTTGAAGGATTTGCGCGATGATCTTGGCCTTTCCATGTTGTTTATCACGCACGATTTGCCCGTAGTTCGGCAGATGTGCGACAGGGTCGGTGTCTTGAATAAAGGGCAGTTGGTTGAAGATCGCACAACCGAGGCGCTTTTCGAGACACCTGAGGCTTCCTACACCAAGAGCTTGCTGTCATATCTTCCGCGCCTGCCAGACCTTCAACCCGCAGCTTTAGAGGAAACCTAATGGCCCATATCCGCATTGATAACGCCACAATCATCACAATGGACACTGAGCGCAGGATCATCGAACTAGGCTCGGTTGTCATTGAGGGTGACCGAATTGTCGCTGTTGGGGCAACGGAGAACATCGCCCTGAACTTCCCTGCGGAAAAGGTAATAGATGGGAACAGAATGGCTGTCATGCCGGGGCTGATAGATGTCCATGCCCATGCCGGACATGGCCTGATCAAATCAATGGGCGGCGGCGATAGCCAAGCTTGGTACGAAACCTGCGCTGAGGTTTACACGACGGCATCCGACACCCATTTTTGGCACGCCGAAGCGGCTTTGGCAGGGCTGGAAAGGTTAAAATCAGGAGTGACCTGCGGCGTCTCTTTGCTTGGCGGCGGCGATAGTGTGATGCGCACGGACGACCCAATTTATGGCGAGGCGCATTTGGATGCGATCCGGGACCTTGGGATCAGAGTGGTATTGGCGGTGGGCCCATGTCGGGCAACCCATCCCTGGACGTACGCCAACTGGGAAGATGGGGAGCGTCGGGAAATATCGGTTAGCTTTGAACAGCAGATTGCGACATCTGAAACTTTGATAAAGGACCATCACGGCACAGAAGGTGGACGCCTGAACATCTGTATGTTGTCGCCAACCCTGCGAGCCGAGCACCTTGACGAAGCAAGTGCGAACGAGAAAGAAGAAATGATCCGCCAAGCGCAAACTGCCAGCCGGATTGCGCGCGAAAATGACCTTGTGTTCACGCAGGACGGTCACAAGACCGGCACCGTCCAGTTTGCCAAGGATCGACTGGGAATTCTTGGACCCGAAGCACTGCTGTCGCACTCTACCGATTTTACGGACGATGAGATTGCGATCTGCGCAGATTTCGATGTGAAGATTGCTCATAATGCTTCGGCGATTGGCTCGGTTCTGGGGCGGTGCCGGGCAATCGAGTTGATGGATGCTGGTGTTACGGTTGGAATTGGGTCCGATGCCACAGCGCCAGATCGATCAGGGGACATGTTCCGCCATGTTCAGCAAGCGATGCATTATCACCGCCGCCATTTTCGCGATCCAAACGTCCTGCCTCCCGGTAAGGCCTTGGAAATGATTACGATTGACGCGGCAAAAGCCCTTGGCATGGATAGCGAGATCGGCTCTCTTGAAGTTGGAAAGAAAGCTGATGTTATTGCTCTTGATCTCGCAAAGCCTCACCTGTTTCCACATAACATGGTGCCATATAGGGTCGCATGCTTCGCAAATGGTGCTGATGTAGATACGGTCATCGTCAACGGAAATGTGCTGATGCAGAACCGTCAGCTTTCGTCAGTGGACGAAGGCAAGGTGCTAAACGATGCGCAGTACGCAACTGAAACGATGTTGGAGCGGACGGGACGGCGCGCTTTAACGGATATCCCTGAAGGTTTTTTTGGAGCAACGCGCTATTGAACGGCCAAAGACAAGACTGATCGAAATCTTTTGCCCAACGCTCCATCAGGGCGCAAAAAATGTCTTTTGATATCGATTCTTTGCAGTCAAAGTTCGCAATTTCTAGGCGTCAAAGGTTCGTCAAAGGATCGCAGCAAAGGTGCACATGAGCGGTGGCGCGCGCTCTATGCAAATACATCAGTTATAAGGGTCTAAGACGGATGGAATTTGATTTCACGAAACTGCCCGAGAAGGATCGTTATCGTCTTTTGTGCAGCTTTGTGGCGCCGAGACCGATCGCTCTGGTCACTACGATCAATGAAGACGGCTCGCCAAATGCTGCGCCGATGAGCTTCTTCAATGTATTTGCCCAGGAACCGCCAATCATCATTCTTGGCATTCAATGCCGACCGGACGGTAGCGCCAAAGACACAAGCGCTAATATCCGTCAAACCGAAGAATTTGTGGTTAACCTTTGTGACATTGGCATTGCTCAGCAAATGGTTGATTGCGGACTAAACTTTCCTACTGGTGTTGATGAATTGGAAATTACGGGCCTAAGCCTTTTGCCGTCATTGCAGGTGCGGCCTGGCCGCGTGGCTGAGGCGCCTGGCTCGCTTGAGTGCCGGGTTTCGCAAATTATTGAGTACCCTAGGCGATCGATCATATTAGGAGAGGTCGTTCAGATGAATGTGCGCGATGATTGCTTGGACGATGACGGGTGCTATGTTCGATCAGATGTTTACCAGCCAATCGCGCGCCTTCACGCCAACAGTTACATTGTGGCTGATCGACAATTTGAACTATCGCCATCCTTTTCATCCAAACGTGCGGCTGAAAAAGCGTCAATTTAGAAATGACACGCGTTCGGCACTAAGAAAAGTAAATGGCTTAGGGCCCAAAAGGCGGTTCCAGTGCCTAGAAGAATAACAAAGCACAGGAGTTCATTGGTTTCGCAATATGCAATGACCGTGTGAATAGCCTTTGGAAATGCCGAGGCGAAAGCTCACTTTGTCCCGCTCTTCGATCTTTGAGCTCACAAGAATGCTGTGCTTTGAACGAATGCCCGGTCCGGGGAAGCGGTCGATTCACATCACCGAAGGCACGAATGTCTGCAAAGGCCGTCCTTGTAGCTCAGCCTTAACGTGATCGATGCGTGCTGCGCAGCAACGGTGATCAGCAATGAACTATTGAAATAATTTCCGTGCATTAAACAAAGGGCGGATTACTCTATTTCAGACCGACAAAGCATCCATGGCGTCCTCAGGTTTTGTTCACAATATGATCGATCAGAAGCCTGGTCAGTGAGCTTCGGCGGCTGGTATCAGGCCAGACGCCATAGGTGCCCAGATTGGGGATCGACCAGTCGGGAATAAGTTCGACAAGGGTTCCGATCTCAAGCTCAGGGTTGGCGACCGAAGCCGGCAACCTTTGAACGCCCAAACCTGCGCGTAGGGCCGACCGCAATGCCGCGAAATTGTCGACACGAACGCGGCCCCGATTGGTGTACAGCGATTTTTCCTCGCGGCCTTTGACCAGTACGACCTGGTCGCTCAGCCCTTCCATGGATACGAATTCTGCGGTTTTCAGATCATAAGGCCTGGTCATGTCTGGAAACGTATCCAAATAAGATGGCGCACAAACGAGTTTGCGGCCAAAGCTGCCCAACCAGCGCGAGCGGAGTGCGGAATCGGGCAGTTCTCCCAAGCGGAGGGCAAGGTCGATCCCTTTGGACTCAAGATCAAAGTTGCGGTCCAGGTATCGGACGGTGATTGCAACAGCCCGGTGCTGAACTGCAAAGTCCCCGATGGCCTGTTCATAGGGACTGCCCGCCATGAAGGCTGGCAGAGTGACAGTCAGTGCCCCGGCTGGTTCGTTACTGATGTCAACGACGCTGTTCACCGGCACTCTCTCGGCCATAGTGGCATGGTCGGGCAAAGCGGCACTCATTTGGATTTCTTGGCCTCATCTAACACTTAATTTCGGAGAAGAATCATGACGGAAAGCATTCGCGTCTCAAACGCCAAGGGCCTGTATCTGGAAGGTATCCGCAATGGCAATATGGCCGAGGCCCTCGATAAATACACTGGCGATCGCTACACCCAGCACTCGACCGGTGTGCGTGACGGAAAGGAGGGGTTCACCGAGTTCTTCGCGCCGTTCCTGGATCGTAACCCGGTCCGCGATATACAGGTCGTGCGTACTATCGAGGATGGGCAGTTCGTCTTCTGCCACGTCTATCAAAGCCTCAATAATGGTGAGGCCAAATGGGTCACAGGTGACATTTTCGACACCGATGCCCAGGGCTGCATCGTCGAACACTGGGACGTCATTGCCGAATACAAATGGCCGACCGTTTCCGGCCGCACTATGGTCGACGGCCCTACCAAGATCGAAGACATCGATCAGACCGAGGCGAACAAAGCCTTGGTTCAAGGCTTTGTCGACAACGTGTTGATGGGCGGGCGCGCGGACCGGGTGACCGACTACATCTCGACCGAGCAATACGACCAGCACAACCCCGAGGTGGGCGATGGCATTGAAGGCTTTGGCAGGCATCTGAAAGAGGTTTTTGAAAGCGGTCAGGCCGCGCGATATGTCAAGGTTCACCACCTGCTGGGTCAGGGCAACTTCGTGGTGATCTATTCCCACGTAGTACAAGGTAGCGACGACTGGGCTTTCTTCGATCTGTTTTGGCTCAAGGGCGGCAAGATCGTCGAGCACTGGGACATTCAGGAAAAGATCGGCCCCAAGGAAACCTGGAACAATTCGGGCAAGTTTAGAAGCGTGCTAGATATCAAGCAGTCATTGCA
>JABDJX010000142.1 GCA_013003245.1 Silicimonas sp.
CAGGGTTGCTCCACCTGTCAGCACCGGATCACCCGTATCCAGCGCCAGAGTTGCGCCGCGATAGGTGACGGCAGAAAGCGCAAAGAAAAGGCCCGACAAAAGCCCAATCCCGGCGGCGCGGTTGAAAAAGCTGCCGCCCTCTGGCGGATCAGAGAGCAGCAGAACGCCCAGAAATCCAAGGGCTATTGCCCCCATGCCGGCAAGTCCCACGGTGTCGCCCAAGATGACCAAGCCGACCAGAACAGTCAGCATCACCTCGGTTTTCTTAAAGGTGATGCCCACCGCAAAGGCGCGCAGTTTGAACAGGCTGACGGTGCAGATGGTGGCGAGGATCTGGAAAATGCCGCCAGACACTGCATAGAGCCAGAAGCCGGGTTCGGGGGCGGGCAGGATCTGATCGGTTGCTTGCGCGTAAATCCAAGCCAGAAGGGCCACCAAGGGGGCAGAATACACAAACCGCGCCCAAGTCGCCGCAGCCGGGCTGAGCGTGGCACCTGCCAAGACCTTTTGGACGGCGAAACGCACGGTTTGCGCAGCCGCCGCCAAAACAGAGAAAAACACCCAAAGTTCCATGCGCGCCTTCTGCGCCTTCTGCCTCGCGCGTGCAAGCTTGTGCCGCGTGGTGAACCGGGTATCTACGGGCACATGGATAAGGAAAGAGCCGCGCGATACTGCCTTTTGACTGGAGGCGTTTTCTGGGGGCTTTACTGGATCCCATTGAAAAGGGTCGAAGACACCGGGCTAAGCGGTGCTGCCCCGTCCTCGTTTGTTTTTGCCGCGGCAATGGTGATGATCCTGCCTCTTGTGGCGTGGAGGTGGCGAACCCTGCTTTTGCACAGGGGCGATCTTTGCGTCGCCGGTCTGCTTGCGGGCGCATCCATCGGGCTATTCACCGCTTCGTTGACGCAGACCGAAATCGTGCGCGCGATCCTGCTGTTTTATCTCACTCCCGTTTGGAGCACGGCGCTTGGCATGGTCGTGCTTGGCCACAAGCCCACAGTCGCGCGATTTGCGACTCTGGCGCTTGGGCTGATCGGGCTTTGCGTGGTGCTTGGGATTGAAGATGGCCTGCCTTGGCCGCGCAATATCGGAGACGCAATGGCGCTGATATCGGGAATAGGCTGGTCGCTGGCGTCGCTTAAACTTTACCGCATGCCGCCCGTTCCGGTGCCGGATTTGATCATTGCATTCGTTGCCGGATGCGCCTTTGTGACCGGCGTTTTGTTCTTGCTGTCGGGCGGATCGGTAAAAGCCGGTACCTTGGGGTCCGCGGCACCGTGGATAATATTCACCGCGCTCTACATCGTGCCAACGCTCGCAATGACGCTTTGGCCCGCGACACTGCTGACGCCTGCGCGGGCAGGGTTATTGCTGATGACAGAGGTGGTGGCGGGAGTGGTATCGGCAGCCCTTCTTTCGGGAGAACCGTTTGGCGGCCAAGAGGTCTTGGGCACCATTCTGATCACCGCCGCCTTGCTCAGCGAGGTGTTCCGTCCCGAACGGGGCTAGGCGCTTTGCTCGCTCGCATCGGCTTGTTCGGCGGGACGGTGCGTTGGTTCAATGCCGATTATTGCGGCGAACTCTGCCAGAGTGGCTGTGGCTTCCTCTTTGATCGCCGGTTCATTGAGCGCGGTCACCGAAAGTGCAAACCCGTTTTCGGCATCGTGTGTGACTTGCACCAGTTGTCCCCGGCGCATCGCGCAGGATTGAACATCTTCGACATCAAACCGCGTATCGACGGCAATGATGCAGGCCTCGGGTGCTTCGGCCTGGGCCCGCTGGATCACCTTTTGCATCAACTCAAGGCGTTCGGGCAGACAGCACATGATCCAGTCGGCATCTTTTACCGTACCCGAGATCGTGTTTTCGCGCTGCCATTCGCTGTGCCGGTTTGCTGGCATGGCTGCAGGATCAGGATCGAACCCGGACACTTGCCAGCCGGATCGCAAAGCCGTCTTCAGCCAGAACTGGCCGCGCCCGCCAAGGCCAAGGATCGCGGCTCTTCTCATGAGCCGTCCTGTCGCGTCATGATCAAATCACTCAGACGGTATCCATTGAAATCAAGAACTTGCCGCGCGGCGTTCAGACGGTCTGCAGGGATCTCCGGATCTCGGTTCAAAATCCACCCCACCCGGCCCGAAGGGGCACCGACAACGGCGGTGCGATAGCCTTCATCCACCCACAACACCCAGTAGTCGCCCGCAAATGGCACGCCGCCCAAGCGTACCTTCAAACGGCCGGGGCCGACGACGGTGGCGCGCCCTTCAATTACCTTGAGTTTCCCGTTTTTCATGCAAGAGTTCCGGACCGAGAGCGTGCCGGGGGCGATCACAGCGTATTCAACCTCAGTGTTGGTACAGCCCTTTTGGAAGGGCGCCGGGAAGCGGGCAACTTCATACCAAAGGCCCGCATATTTCACCGGATCAAAAACCGCCATCGATGTCATCTGAACAGAAGCGTCACGGTAATTTTGGCCACATGCCGTCACGATCAACATAAAACCAACCAGAAAAAATTGCTTCATTGAATACACCTTGTTTGTCTTAGTCCGGTTGGCGAGAAGACCTCGTGGCAGCCGAAAAATGGCTCGACTGGTGAGCATGTGCGCGAACGCGCAAGGCAAAGCCCCTGGCAATCGGTTTCGCGACTACAGGATTTGTTGGCGTCGGACAGGGTCTTGAAACAGGTGAAGGTCTGGTTGCCGGGAGCAGCGCCCCAGCGCCCGCCGTCCTTGGAGCATTTCAACCGTTGTTCTGCCAATAAATCGGGAAAAATACTGGTAGACTCAGCTTCATCGGTCCCGTCCTCCTGGCACGCGACCAAGGTGAACAGACACAAAACGACAAGCATCCCACGCAGCAACGCAGACATGTATGTCTCCCGACATTTCCCCTGGGCCAGACCCTAATCACGCTGCATGAAAGGAGCAAGTCTTTGACCCCTAGTAAGGCATCGGGTGCGCGCGGTGTGCTTTGTCGACGTCAGCCATTAGCTCTTTGGTAAGCTTAACATCGAGACCTCCCAAGATATGGGCCAGCTGATCGAGTGTTGTGGCACCAAAGATCGGGATGGTCGGGAAGGGACGGGTGAGGGTCCAGGCCAGCGCCATATGCGTGGGATCGAGCCCATGCTTGGCGGCGATGTCGATATAGGCATCCGTCGCCGCATCCACTCGCGGTGACGCCCGCCCGCCCATCGTCTCGCCAATAGATTTGCGCGAGCCTTCGGGCACGGCTCCGCTTTGGTATTTGCCGGTGAGATACCCACAAGCCAAGGGAGAGAAGGCAAGCAACGTGACGTCCTCGTGATATGCTGTCTCGCCCATATCGGTATCGTAAAGGCGGCACAGCATCGAGTATTCGTTCTGGATTGAAGCCACGCGCGGGCCGCCCGTTGCTTTGGCCGCTTCCAGCCAGTTCATGGTGCCCCACGCACTTTCATTTGACAGCCCGAACGCGCGGACTTTGCCAGCGGTTTCCATCTCTTTCATCTTTTCAAGGATGCCGCACATCTCGTCAAAAATGGCATCGCTGGACGGCTGTTTTCTGGGGTCATACCCCCAGTTCTGGCGAAAGTGATACGAGCCGCGATTGGGCCAGTGAAGCTGGTAAAGGTCGACATGATCCGTTTGCAGGCGGCGCAACGACCCGTTGAGTGTCTCCTCTATGGTATCCTTGGTGATCGGCTGTCCGGGGCGCACAAACCCACCCTGGCCGGAGTGTTTGGTGGCGATGACGACTTCGCCGCGACGGCCCGACGTGGCATTCCAGTTACCGATGATCTCTTCGGTGCGACCTACGGTTTCCGCCAGCACCGGGTTTACCGGGTACATCTCGGCGGTATCGAGAAAGTCGATGCCCGCATCCAGTGCCATCTCGATCTGGGTGTGAGAATGGGCCTCGCTGGTCTGGGTGCCAAAGGTCATGGTGCCGAGACAGTATTCGCTGACCTCGATGCCGGTGCGTCCTAAGGTGGTGCGGTTCATGTGGTTCTCCTTGGCGTGGTCTGTCGTTACCTAACGAGGCAGGGTGGGATGGCAAGGCTGGATTTTGCGCCGACTGCGTCGTCGCTTCATGCGAGGGGTTTCCACCCCTCGCGCTCCCCGAGGATATTTTCACCAAGAAGAATGGAGAATTGAGTTGAGAACAAAATAAGAACATTTTAGAGTAATCGTCATGTCTGATGCTGCTGTTGCCCATTTGTTAACCCGTCAAAGCCACCGCAAACGCGGCGCGGGGCCTGTGCAGTTTTTAGGCGAACTGACGCTGGAGCGCGCGCGGGTGCATGAGTTTTGCGGGTTGGCGCGGCGTCGGTTGGCGCTGGCTTTAGCGACGAAGCTGCAAGGTCCTGTGTTCTGGATCAGACCGGCCTGGGTGTCAGGCGGGCTGAACGCACAAGGAGTGCAGGCGCTGATTGATCCGTCAAGGCTGACGTTTCTGAGCCCCAAACGCCCCGAAGACCTGCTTTGGTGCATGGAGGACGTGCTGCGGGCCGGGCTGATCCCGCTGGTGGTGGCAGACCTGCCGCAGCCACCCGGGCTGACGGCTGTGCGGCGTTTGCATTTGGCGAGTGAGACTGGGGCACAGGAGGGCAAGCTTGCGTCGTTGGGGGTTCTTTTGACACCCCAGGCAGGCGGAGCGCCGGGGGTCGAAACCCGCTGGTCGCTGCAACCCGCCCATGGGCCGCGCGGTGCAGAAACCTGGTGTTTGGAACGGTTGCGCGCGCGAATGGAGCCTGAGAAGCAGTGGACTTTAACGGCAGCGGATTATGATTGATGCTCTTGCGTTCTCTATCGGTCCAAAAATATGGCGGGGGTCAGGGCCGTCGGTTCCGCAGATGCTGCGCATCCGCTCTAGGTAGAGCCCCCTGCGGATCGACGGGCCGCAGGCCTGGCGAAACAAATACTCGCTACCGTTGGCCTGAGAATTTTTCTTGCCAGGCTTCGCGATCTTCGTCGCTGATCTTTGCAAAAAGCACGTCAGGCACAGAAAACGCGTGGCCTTCAGGCAGGGCGGACAGGGCCTCTTTCATGTCGCCGGGCCAGTCGGTGTCAAGCGTGTTCATGGCACTGAGCATCATGGCCGACGCCGTTGGAATAAAGGGCGCTGACAGCACCGCGTAGACGCGGATCAGATTGAGCGCGAGGCGCACGATGGCCGCAGCACGATCCGGGTCTTCCTTGAAAACGGCCCAAGGGGCGGCGTTTTGCAGGTACTCGTTGCCCGCGACCCAAATGGCGCGCAACTCGGCTGCGGCTTTGCGCACTTCGATGGCGTCCATCTGCATCTCGTACGCGGTCAGACCTTTTTGCAGCCGGTCGATCAGCGCCTCTTCGTCCGGCCCCCAAGTGCCCCCCGACGGCACCTCTTCTCCGAACTTCGAGCGGCAGAATTTCGTGACGCGGCTAACGAAATTGCCCAGCACGTCGGCCAGATCCTTGTTCACCGATTGCTGGAAGTTCTCCCAGGTGAATTCACTGTCCGAGCTTTCGGGCGCGTGGCTGAGCAGCCACCAACGCCAGTAGTCAGCGGGCAGGATTTCCAGCGCCTGATCCATGAAGACGCCGCGGCCTTGAGACGTGCTGAACTGGCCGCCATCGTAGTTCAGGTAGTTGAACGACTTGATGTAATCGACAAGCTTCCACGGCTCGCCTGACCCGATGATCGTTGCCGGGAAGCTGAGCGTGTGGAATGGCACGTTGTCTTTGCCCATGAACTGCACGTAGCGCACGTCATCGGCCCCTTTGTCGGTCCGCCACCAGCGCTCCCACTCGGCATCGTCGCGACCCGTCGCGTCCGTCCATTCCTTTGCACAGGCGATGTATTCAATCGGCGCATCGAACCAGACGTAAAAGACCTTGCCCTCCATGCCGGGCCAGTCTTTGGTGCCGCGCTTAACGGGAATGCCCCAATCGAGATCACGCGTGATGCCACGGTCTTGGAGGCCGTCACCATCATTGAGCCATTTTTTGGCGATGGAGGTGGTCAGGATCGGCCAATCGGTCTTACTGTCGATCCAGTTCTGCAACTGGTCGCGCATCGAGCGCTGTTTGAGGTAAAGATGCTTTGTTTCGCGAACTTCCAGATCGGTGGAGCCGGAAATGGCTGAACGCGGCGCTATCAAATCGGTCGGATCAAGTTGTTTGGTACAATTCTCGCACTGATCGCCGCGAGCTTTGTCATAGCCGCAATTGGGGCAGGTGCCTTCGATGTAGCGGTCGGGCAGAAAGCGACCATCGGCATTGGAGTACACCTGTTTTTCGCTGACCTCATCGATCAATCCGGCGTCAGCCAGACGCCCGGCAAAATGCTGGGTCAGCGTGCGGTTTTGTGTGCTGGAGGAACGTCCGAACTTGTCGAACGACAGACCAAAGCCATCGGAAAGGTCTTTCTGAACCTGCCACATCTCGGCGCAGTAATCGGCGACGGGTTTGCCGGCTTTGGCGGCGGCCAGTTCGGCGGGTGTGCCATGTTCATCCGTTGCGCAGAGAAACAAGACTTCGTGGCCGCGCGCGCGGTTGTAGCGCGCGAAAAGATCGGCGGGCAGTTGGCTGCCCACGAGGTTGCCGAGGTGTTTGATCCCGTTGATGTAAGGGATCGCGGAGGTGATCAGTATGCGGGCCATGGTGCTTCCAGAGGTTTTGTCGCGTCATAGCGGAGGTGGCTTGTCGCGTCACCCCTTGTTTCGCCGCATCTTTGATGCGTCGACTGACCGGGGCTCTGCCCCGGACCCCGGAATATTTATACCAAGAAGAAAGCTAAAAGTTATTTTCTGCGCAAACGGATCACGACGTCAACTTTCGCGATTTCCGCACCTTCGGGTGCTTGTGGAATATTGCGGATCTCAAGCTGGTCGGCGGGCGCGTCTGTCAGGCGTTGTTCGTCTTCCCAGTAGAAATGCGGGTGATCGTCGGTACGGGTGTCGAAGTAGCTTTTGGAACCATCGACCATGACCTCTTGCAAAAGGCCTGCATCGCAAAAGGCGCGCAGGGTGTTGTAGACGGTCGCCAGCGACACGGTTTCGTCGGCATTCTGGCTGGCCGCGTGCAGGCTTTCTGCCGTAACATGACGATCCTGCCCATCGCCCACAAGAAGCGCGGCCAATGCCACGCGTTGGCGTGTTGGTCTGAGCCCGGCTTCGCCCAGCCAGTTTGCCCCGCGTATGTGTCCTGCGTCGGTCATAAGCACCGTTCCCTTATCTAATCCAAATATATGGCCTGTTTCGCCTTGGATTCAATTGAAAACCGCCAGTTTGCGACAGTGTGCGCTCAACTGTCGGCCCTTGCGCCACAATCGGGCGCCCTGCTATGGGGCTTTTAAAGCAGGCAAACACAACGGATAGGCGGGTGCGATGGGTGAATTTCCAACATCATTTGACAAAGAGGGGCTTTTGGCCTGTGCGCGGGGCGAGCTTTTCGGGCCGGGCAATGCGCAACTGCCCGCACCACCGATGCTGATGATGGACCGGATCACGGATGTCTCGGAAGACGGCGGCGAGCATGGCAAGGGCCACATCACGGCCGAGTTCGATATCACGCCGGATTTGTGGTTCTTTGACTGTCACTTCCCCGGCAACCCGATCATGCCCGGCTGTCTTGGGCTTGATGGGTTGTGGCAGTTGACCGGCTTTAACCTTGGCTGGCGCGGCTGGCAGGGGCGGGGCTATGCGCTTGGCGTCGGCGAAGTGAAGCTAACCGGCATGGTACGTCCGGATCGCAAGATGCTGAGCTATACGGTTGATTTCACCAAGGCAATCCAGACGCGGCGTTTGACGATGGGTGTCGCGGACGGGCGCGTTGAGGCGGATGGCGAGGTGATATATCTGGTGAAGGATATGAAGGTGGCGTTGAGCGAGAGTTGAGTTTCAAATGCCCGCTTTTCAGGGAATTTGCAGACAATCGAAAGTGACGGGAGTGGATTGAAACTTTGCAGGACAGTCCAAGTTCACGAGACGCGTTTTTCTTAAAGCATCTCCGTTCTTTTGAATTGGTCTGCAAGATGTTTCAAAGAGCACCGACTGGCCCAGACATTTTTTGCGCGCCCTTTTCAGGAGTTTCACAAGAACATGAGTGAATCCACTGTTGATGCTTGGATTGAGAAACTGGCTGAAGCGCGCAAAACGGCAATGCGCTTTTCGCCCGGCGACGCAGGGCCAAAAACGCGTCAAGACGCATATCGAATCCAACAAGGTGTGGTGCACGCATTAGGGCCTGTTGCGGGATTTAAGACAGCAAGACAAGGTAGCGCACCACCAATAATGGCCCCGATATTTGCGGCAGATACGATCACGTCGGGAGATGAAGCTGAAGTCGGTGACTTGCTTGGGGTAGAGTTGGAAATTGGTTTCAGAATAGTGCGTGACTTGCCTGGCGATATGGCGAAAATGACTGCCGCGCAATTAATTCCCTATCTCAAGCCAGTGGTTGTTATCGAACTCGTAGATACCCGCTTGGCCGGTCATTTGGCCGAAGATCCTGTCTCGAAGTTGGCTGACAATCAGATAAATGCCGGGCTTGTTATAGGTGAGACGGCTGAAAAGTGGGACGGTACGGATTTCGGGGATGTCGAGGCGCGCATGCAGGCCGGTGATGATCAGTTGATCACTGGCATGGCTTCAGTGCCGGGCGGCTCGGCGCTTGAAACGGTTGCGGCGTTGGCGCGTCAAATCGGGACGCACTGTGGCGGTTTGCAAAAGGGCCAGATTGTAATCACAGGGTCGCTACATCCGCTTACGTATTACCCTGCGGGAACCGAGGTCTTGGGTTCGATCCAGAGTATTGGCTCTGTCGGAGTAAGCCTTAACGGCCCGCCAAAGAAGGCCGCTTGAACGAACCTAAAAACGCTTGAATGACATTGCGCGGGAACCGCACGGCGGGCAGGCCCGCGGCATTGCAAATCTTTTTTAAAGCGGCGGTTTCACGAGGACCGACTTTTTGACCGTTATTTGAAGGTGGAAGAGGCTGATTTGTGCGATTTGCGGAGCGCTGCAGGAAAGGCTCAGTCCTAGTCTGTGGGCGAGGCTGTTGGCGCTACAAGCGCTCTGAGAATACTGACTGCGGCCTGCGTGCCATCAATTATCGGCACTTGCACACACCCACGCAGTCGCGTTGCCAGCCCTGCCAGGGGTCCACCTCCCAAAACGATGGACTGAGCCCCGCGCCCTTCCATGTCAGCACACAAGGCTTGTATTTCGTCTTTGAACCGCACTTGTACGGTGCCCGGATCGCCGATCTCGTGCGACTTCACAGCACTGATGAGCATCAGATTCTCGCTCAAACCGGCTTCGATTGCTTTCTTGTGCAATCCCGGGACAAGGTTTTCTCCAAATGTCACAATTCCAAAGGGCCCGGCCAGTGAGCGCACAACGGAAAACGCGGCGCTGGCTATGCCGATGACTGGAATATCGGGTCGCAATTGCCCCACCTCCCTTGCGCCTGTATCTCCGAAAGACGCAAGAATGACACCATCGCAGGGCTCGGAGTGCGACTTGACCGTTTCTACCACCCCTTTGGCGGCAAATTCGGCGTCTGCCGATGTGACGATCAGTTCAGGACCAAACGCAGCGGATCGGGTCGTGAACCTGTCTTTGCCCATCGCCACCTCATTAGCCGCGCTTTGGATTTTGTCTGTCACGCCGTGCGATGTGTTTGGGTTTACGA
>JABDJX010000153.1 GCA_013003245.1 Silicimonas sp.
GGTTGGCCGTCGTCGGGGATCATGTCGACAAGTTCGACCTTATAATTCTCGCCGGTATCCTCGTAATGCTTGCGTGCGCGGGCGCGGTCCCACACCTCGGTGCGGACCGGATCGCGGGCGTTGATAATCTCTTTCATCTTCGCCTCGATCACCCCAAGATCTTCGGGCGTGAACGGCTCTGCACGGTCAAAGTCATAGTACCAGCCGTTTTCGATCACCGGGCCGATTGTCACTTTCACATCCGGCCAAATCTCTTGCACCGCACGCGCCATAATGTGCGCAAGGTCGTGTCGGATCAGCTCAAGCGCCTGATCGTCGTCTTTCATCGTGTGGATTGCGATTGAGGCGTTGTCTTCAATCGGCCACTGCAAATCCCAATGCGCGCCGTTCACCGTGGCGCTGATCGCCTTTTTGGCCAGCGAATTGGAAATGCCGGCAGCGACTTCGGCGGGCGTTACCCCTGCGTCAAAATCGCGTGCAGTCCCGTCGGGAAAGGTAAGAGAAATATGGGCCATTGTCGTTGGCTCCTCGTCAGTTTGGCGCCTACGAAACGCCCGGTTGCGGGTTATGTGTTGGGCTCATGTGGCAGCGCCCTATGTTGTTGTCAAGAAATTGGGACGGATGACGGACAAAGAGGGCAGACATGACGTCGTGGGATGACATCGAAGAAACCATATTCGAGGCGGTAGCAGACACCTCTGGCGATGGCGATCTGTCGGGCGCGGCGGCGGAACACGAGCCAGGCAACTTCCTGCGCCATGCCGCATCGCTTGCGATGACGAAGACCGCCGATGGATTGATCGATCCCAAACTCGTGCTGAGCTGGCTGCTACAATCCCTGGGGGCCGCATCGTTCTGGGTAGGGCTTTTGGTGCCCGTGCGCGAGGCGGGTGCACTTCTGCCACAGCTTTTCACAGCAGAGCGCATTCACGCCATGCGCCGTCGCAAATGGGCTTGGACTGCTGGCAGCGCTTTGCAGGGGTTGGCGGCTGCGGGCATCGCCCTGGCTGGCTTCACGCTGGAGGGCGCCGCGGCGGGCATCACAATCGTCTTGCTTCTGGGCATTCTTGCGCTTGCCCGCTCGGTCTGTTCGGCCAGCTACAAGGACATTCTGGGCAAAACCGTCGGCAAAACGCGGCGCGGTACTGCGACAGGGCTTGCCAGTTCAACCGCATCTGTCGCGGTGATTGTCTTTGCGCTGATCCTGATGACCGGGGTTGCCCCGCGCTATGACCTGATCATTGCGGCCCTGACGCTGGCGACAGGGCTTTGGCTGGTCGCGGCGGCGTTGTTTTCGACGCTGCGCGAAGAGCCATCAGACATCGACGCGCCAGACAGCACGCTGTTTTCGGCGTTAAAGCAGATGTCGGCCTTGAAAGAAGACTCGCAGCTTGCCCGCTTTGTCGCCGCACGTGGCCTTCTTGTTGGCACGGCCCTTGCACCGCCATTTCTTGTGATCCTTGCCAGCAACGCGGGGCAGGACACTTTCAAAAACCTTGGCACTCTTGTTCTGGCGTCCTCGGCAGCCTCGCTGCTTTCCGGTTACGTTTGGGGGCGCTTGTCCGACCGCTCGTCGCGCCGGGTGCTGATGTATTCCGGCATCGCCGCGGCGGCAGCACTGCTCATTGCGATCCTCGCCGACCAAACAGGCGTGATGGGAAGTGTCTGGGTTGCACCGGTTATCCTGTTCGCGCTGATGCTGGCTTACAATGGTGTGCGTCAGGGTCGTTCGACCCACCTTGTCGACATGGCGCCAGAGGACAAACGCGCGCAATACACGGCTGTGTCTAACACCGCTATCGGTGTGATCCTTCTGGCCTCTGGTCTTTTTGGCGCCATCGCCTCGAGCCTTGGGGCAGTCTGGACCGTTGGTCTTTTTGCTCTGATGAGCCTTGCGGGCACCGCAGTGGCATTCACCCTTAAAGAGGTCCAGAGCGGCTAAGTCCCATTGCCACCCCGGCGAGATCGGTTAGCCTTAGACAAAACCTGAGAGGCCCCATGGCAGAGACTTTCGAACACAAAAACGTCCGGCGCATCGCCTATGACCAGACCCAGGGCACCGGTCCGGGAGTGGTTTTTCTGGGTGGGTTCCGTTCGGACAAGGAAGGCACCAAGGCACTGCACCTTGAGGATTGGGCCAAGGCGACAGGGCGCGCGTTTTTGCGGTTTGATTATTCCGGGCACGGCAGTTCAGCAGGTGACTTTCTGGACGGATGCATCGGTGACTGGGCAGAAGACGCCGCTGCGGTTCTCGATGGGCTGACCCAAGGTAAGCAAATCCTTGTGGGTTCTTCCATGGGCGGCTGGATCGCGCTGCTTTTGGCGCGGCAGATGCCGCAGAAGCTGGCGGGCCTTGTAACGATTGCTGCAGCCCCGGATTTCACTGAAGACAGCTATTGGGATGGGTTCGACGAAGCACTGCGAAAAGCGTTGATGGAAAAAGGGCAGGTGGCCTTGCCGTCAGACTATTCAGACGAGCCTTATGTCATCACCCGCAGGCTGATCGAAGACGGGCGCAAACGGTTGGTTCTGCGTGATCCGTTGAACCTGCCGTTTCCAACGCGGTTCTTGCAAGGTGCCGCAGACGCGGATGTGGATGTGAGCGTGGCTTATCGGCTTTTCGATCATGCGACAGGACCCGACATGCGGCTGACCGTCGTCAAAGGCGCGGACCACAGGTTTTCGGACGACGATTGCCTTGAGATGATCATTAAGGCCGTGGAGGAGGTGAGCGCGCGCGCGTCCTAGCCGCGGTCAAGAAAGGCAAAAAGCGCCGCGCGTGCCTCGGCTGTCCAAAGCCCGCTATGGCCGCTGTCGCTGACCTCGAAGAACTGCTTGTCGTCCGATCCGGCCAACTCGAAAATTTGACGCCCCATGGCGATTGGCACGGTGCGATCCTCGCTGCCGTGAAGGACCAGAAGCGGTTGGTTTACGCCCGGCGCATGGGGCAGGTTCTCCCATTTCTGGGTTATCAGCTCTGACAGGTCTTCGGTCGGGAACTGCAGCCCCACCAAGTCGGTGAAAGACGTAAACGGCGCTTCCAGCACAACGCGTGAGCCAAAGCCGTCAGCCGCCAATCGGATGGCAACCGCTGTGCCAAGGCTTTCCCCGTAAAGCACCAGCGCCGCGCCCGCCTCCGCCTCGACCAGCGACAGAGCGTCGCTCAAAAGAGCCATCTCGTCAGGCGATCCGGTCGAGCCGCTGGAGCCACGATAGGCAGGTGCGATCACGCCGTATCCAGCATCGATCAACTGCCGGAACCGGTCAGCGCGATCTTTCAGACCGCCTGCATTGCCGGAGAAATAGACCAGAGTTGCTTTGCCGTTGGTTGCGCGTGCACGCCAGACCACAAGGGTTTCACCATCACGGGTTTGCAAACGCTCTTCGATCAGACGCCCTTCGCCTGCATCGGCGGGCGTGGCATAGCTGGGGTCAAAGGGATAAACGGCGCTTGTCTCATACGTCTCGAAATACCAGGCGAAATAGCTTGTCGACAGGATCATCAGGGCTTTGAGCATCTATTCAACCTCGTAAGGCAGCGTGTTCCGTCTGTTGTGGTCGACCGTCAATTGCCGCTCCAGAGGAGGGACCGAGCGCTGATGGCAATCGCGTCGTGCGCAAATCCTACACGAAATGCCGATCGGTTCAAAACGCGCTGTCTCGGAAAGGTCCAACCCGTCGGCATAGACCATCCGATCAGCATGACTGATCTCGCACCCAAGGGCGATGGCAAAGCGGCGCACGGGTGCCCCGAAGGCACCGCCGGGGGTGGAGATTTCGCGCGCAAGGCACAGATAGCGCACGCCATCGGGGGTTTCGGCCAATTGGCGCAGGAACTGGCCGGGCGTTTCAAACGCGCGGTGCACGTTCCACAGTGGGCAGGCCCCACCATAGCGGGCAAACTGCAGGCGGGTTGCCGAGTGGCGCTTGGTGATCGTGCCCGCCTGATCGACGCGTACAAAGAAGAATGGCACACCTTTGGCGCCGGGGCGTTGCAGCGTGGAAAGTCGGTGGGCGACCTGCTCGAGCGACGCGCCAAAGCGGCGCGCCAAATGCTCCAGATCGTGGCGTGTCTCTTGCGTCGCGGTCAGAAAGCGCAGGTAGGGCATCAACGCGGCCCCGGCGAAATAGTTCGCAAGACCAATCTTGGCGATGTCGCGGGCGCTGTCGGATTGGAAGCGCGCGAGATCAAGCGTCGCGTCGATCAACTCGTTCTGAGTGAGCAAGGCGATTTGATGCAGTGCCTGAAAGCGGCGGGTCGCATCGCTGGCCAGTGCGGACATCGACAGCGTTTTCGTTGCAGGATCATACCGGCGCACGGTCAGGTCTTCGGTCGTGCGTACAGTGATGCCAAGCTGATCAAGTGCTGCAACAATCGCTGTATTGGCGTCCACCTCGCCCGCAAAGTGCTCTGCCGCGCGGTCCACCGCGTCAATGTAGTTGTCGCAATAGTGGAAGAAATCACGCACTTCATCCCACGGCGATGCTCCGGGGCGCACGCCGTCGGCACCAAGCGCTTCGTCGAGTGACGCGAGACGCTCGTTGGCTTGACGATACGCCTGGTGCAACGTCAGGAAGGCGCGCGCAATGGCCGGGGCGTTGGTTGCCACAAGGCGCAGGTCCACAAGCGGGGGCTGGCCTTCAAAGATCGGGTCGGCAAGGGCTTCGTTCAGGTCGCTGACCATGCGTTCGCCTTCGCCAACGGCCAATTCGCCTACGTCAAAGTCAAACTCCTGCACCAGAGACAGGATCACTGTCGAGGATATCGGACGGTGATTGTTTTCCATTTGGTTAAGGTAGGGCAATGACACACCCAGCCGCGCGGCAAAGGCCTTTTGCGTCAACTCAAGACGGGTCCGGGTTTCGCGCAGTTTTGCGCCTGCATAAAGCTTTTGCGTTGCCATCCTGTGCCCTCAACTTTGCAACTTAGCAAAATGAGGTTGCCAGATTTACCTTGCGTCGGCAATCACCGTGCGTTCGCGTCTGATCACATAGATCATCGTCAAAAGCGCCAGATACATCGAGATCACCATGATCGAAATCAGCGGCAGGCTGCCCCCGCCCAGTGTCAGCGCCCAGCCTGCAAAGACCGACAGGATCGCACCGCCTCCGATCATGATCGATGCACCGACGCCTGACGCGGTGCCTGCCAGATGCGGGCGCACAGAGAGCATGCCGGCGCTGGCGTTGGGGATGACCATGCCGTTACCAAGGCCGACAAAGGTACAAAATCCGAAGAACACAGGTGCTGTGTCCCAGCCTGAGGCGATCAAAATCGTAGCTGTCGTCAGGCCGGCCGCACCGATGCTTGCACCGGTCATGATCATCCGGTTGATGCCAACCCGCACCGAGAAGCGGCCCGAGATGAAATTCCCGGTAGCATAGCCAACCGCAGGCGCGCCAAAGCAGACGCCAGCCCAAAAAGAGGAAAGCTGGTAGACCTCGGAGGCGACATAAGGCGCGCCGCCCAGAAATGCGAAAAAAGCCGCACTCGCGAGGGCTGAGGCCATGACATAGCCCCAAAAGCGACGGGATCGCATCAATTCGGGATAGTCGCGGAGTTGATCTGCGAAGCTGCGGCCTTCGCCGCGCACGGTCTCCCCTAGGTCACCCCACGCCAGAAACAGAACGCCCGCGCCGACAACAAACAATGCCCAAAAAACCGAATGCCAGCCAAAAGCCAGATCCAATGCGCCCCCAATCATCGGCGCGATCATCGGCACAAGGGCCATACCCATCGTTACATAGCCAATCATCGAGGCGGCCTCGTCCTGCGGAACCATGTCGCGCACAATGGCGCGGCCCAGAACCAGACCTGCGGCAACCACGCATTGCAGCATGCGGAACGTCAGAAAAATCTCGACCGTCGGCGCAAAGATGCAGCCGAGCGTTGCGACAAGAAAGGCGGCCATGCTCCACAACATCACACTGCGACGGCCAAATTTGTCGCTGATCGGACCGAGGAAGAGCTGAATGACCGCAACACAGGCCAGATAGAGCGAGACCGACAATTGAATGATCTGGTATTCAGTATCGAAATACACGGTCATCGCGGGAAGCGATGGCAAAAAGACACTCATGTTCATCGCCGAAAGCCCGGTGACAAGAACAAGGGTGACAATATGCGGGGGCGTGGTCCTGTCGAAAAAGCGGACCGGCGTGCGTTCGTTCATTATTGAAGGTGTAGTTCGCTCAGTCAGCGCTGTCCACGCGCGGGTCTTGCTGACGGGGTGAATTTGCAAGTTTGCATAAATTGACCTTTGCGTTTCGCTGTATTTGCAAATTTGCGAGAATTGCCTTTGCCACACAGGGCTTCCCCGATAGACCCATCGTTAGGCTGAGGAGACACCATGACCGATATTCTTGCAGAACTTGAAGAGCGCCGCGCAACGGCGCGGGCTGGTGGCGGCGAAAAACGCGTCGCCGCACAGCACGCCAAGGGCAAACTGACCGCGCGAGAACGGATCGAACTTTTGCTGGACGAGGACTCGTTTGAAGAGTTCGACATGTTCGTCACCCACCGTACAACCGATTTCGGGATGGCCGACAACCGCCCGTCGGGCGATGGCGTGGTGACAGGGTGGGGCACGATCAACGGTCGTATGGTTTATGTGTTCAGTCAGGATTTTACCGTTTTTGGCGGCTCACTTTCCGAAACGCACGCCCAGAAAATCACCAAGATCATGGATATGGCGATGCAGAACGGCGCACCTGTGATCGGGATCAACGACTCAGGCGGCGCACGCATTCAGGAAGGTGTCGCCAGCCTTGCTGGCTATGCCGAAGTGTTTCAGCGCAATATCATGGCCAGCGGTGTGGTGCCGCAAATCAGCCTGATCATGGGTCCTTGTGCCGGCGGCGCGGTCTATTCGCCTGCGATGACCGACTTTATCTTTATGGTGCAAGACAGCTCTTACATGTTTGTCACCGGACCGGACGTCGTAAAAACCGTCACGAATGAGGTTGTTACCGCTGAGGAGTTGGGCGGTGCCTCCACCCATACAAAGAAAAGCTCGGTCGCTGATGGTGCCTTTCGCGATGATGTCGAGGCGCTGGCCGAAGTGCGTCGGTTGGTGGATTTCCTGCCGCTGAACAATCGCGACAAAGCGCCTGTGCGCCCGGTATTTGATGACCCGGCGCGAATCGACGAAAGCCTTGATACGCTGATTCCGAAAAACCCAAATCAGCCCTACGACATGAAGGAGCTGATCGTGAAGCTGGCCGACGAAGGCGAGTTTTTCGAGATCCAAAAGGATTTCGCGGGCAACATCATCACGGGTTTTGTGCGCCTTGATGGATCAACCGTGGGCGTGGTGGCAAACCAGCCTATGGTGCTGGCCGGTGTGCTGGATATCGACAGTTCGCGCAAAGCTGCCCGGTTTGTTCGGTTTTGCGACGCGTTCGAGATCCCGATTCTAACGCTTGTTGATGTGCCGGGATTCTTGCCCGGCACCGCTCAGGAGTACGGCGGAGTGATCAAACACGGTGCCAAACTGCTCTTTGCTTACGGCGAGGCCACTGTCCCAAAAGTGACTGTAATCACACGCAAAGCTTACGGTGGGGCCTATGATGTGATGGCGTCCAAGCATCTGCGCGGTGACTTCAACTATGCCTGGCCCACGGCGCAAATCGCTGTGATGGGGGCGAAAGGGGCGGTCGAGATTCTCTATCGGTCCGAATTAGACGATCCTGAGAAAATTGCGCAACGTACTGAAGAGTATGAGAAAAATTTCGCAAGCCCGTTCCGTGCGGCCGAGCGAGGGTTCATTGATGAAGTGATCATGCCGCATTCAACCCGACGCCGCGTCGCGCGCGCTTTTGCGTCACTCAGGACCAAGAAACTCTCAAATCCATGGAAAAAACACGACAATATTCCGCTTTGAGGTTGGATTTTGAAATGAGGTCTTCGTGCCACAGGTCAGCAAGAATTTTCGCGAAGCAAACGATGCTTGCGTGTCTTAAACGAATATGCGGTAATCAGCGCATATCCGCCGCAGGGCCTAATCCCCCATTGGGCTTGGCTTTTCGGTCGGTTACAGTCACTTCGTTCGCCCATATGGACGGACGGAACCATTGGAAGGCGTGTGCAAAGAACACGGGTCTTTCGGATCGAAGGAGGCAGTTATGTCGAACGCACTCAAATCTCTCCTGGCCCTTGGCCTTTTCACTCTGGTTGCAGCTTGTGCTCAGCAAGAAGAAGTTGTCATGGTCGATGAGCCCATGGTCATGGAAGAAGAGACAATGTCGAAGTTCTAAGAACTTCCACTGGCCGGACGCGCTAAGCGTCCGGCCAAAACATCCCCTGACTTGCGAGGTGGGGGCATGTTAAAGCATCGCGGCTTTCCGGGGCGATTACCGGGTACAGATTTTCAATTCACATTGAGACGCGCGAACCCCAAAGGGGCCACTGCACTGACGCAGCGCGAACGCTATGCGGATCGCAGGCCTGCGGATCGCAAGGCAGATGCTGCGTTTATGGCGTGCCTGTGGAATCAGTTTGGCGATGAGCCGTTTGAGCGTGGCAATCTGGATGCGGGTCGGTTGTCGTGGCTTTTTGGCCGCGAAGTGGTGCCTGCGACAGACCCGTTTGATCCGGAAGACTACGAGGCTCTTTTGCGCATTGATGAGCCACGTGCCCGCGCGGCTTTCCCTGAAGCCTTTGACGGGAGCCTTTTGGCATGATCCCGCTTGGAAATATCGTGAGATGGCGGAGACTTGCCGTTTTTTCGGGTTCAACCACAGCGTGCTTTGCCAACGGTGAAAAACGAGTCACAAAGGGTCAAGAGGTGTGGCCCTCCAGCAGACGGTCCACTTCTGTATGTCAAAACCGTTACCCTTCCCCTTCACGGTGGCCCGCTCAGAGAAATCTGAGCGGGTCCCCGTGGTTTTGCGGTACGCAAGGCATTGCCGGTTCGTCTGTGCAATTGATGAATGTCACACTGTCATTGTCCGAAAAGCATAAGATTGTGCACGAGGGATTTAAGTCCCGGTTTCAGGTGAAAGGCAAAGCAAAATGCACAAAATTTCATCAATCGCTTTATTTGCAACCCTTGGACTCGCAGCCTGCGATGAAATCGACTCCGACATTGAGCGCGCGGCAGTTGGCGCAGCGGTCGGATGCGTTGCAGGCGAGGTTCTTGTCGATGGTCGCTGCGTTGAAGGTGCCGTTATCGGCGGCGCAGTTGGGGCTATTTCGGACGACCTCTGATGTCGGCGGACCGCCTTGGGATGGCAAGTTTTGTCGGTCTTTAGGGTCAGCGCGGCCCTATGTTCGGTCGTTTTGTGCCGATGAGTTGGATCGAAGTGCTTTTGTTATTGCCTATCAGCGAGCAAAAACGCTTTTTGTCAGCAAGGGAAAATTCCCGAATAACAAAAGAGGCACATCGAAATGCAAACGACTAAACCATTCCTCCTTATCGCAGCGCTTGTTGGGCTGGCTGCATGCTCGGAAGGCTCAGACCTTGAACGCGCCGCCATTGGCGGGGGCGTGGGCTGCCTTGTGGGCGAGCTTATCGAAGACGGTGAATGCATTACCGGCGCGGCAATTGGTGCCGCTGGCGGTGCATTGGCCAACGACGTCGACCTCTAAGAAAGGTCTGACAGATAATTCACCCTGCCGCAGTCGTGGCAGGGTGCAAGCGCCCCGCCGGGCACCCCCTCTGACAATTCAACATCGACCAAGGGTGCTTTGCGCCCTTTTTGGCGTGCCTGAAGGACATCTTTGCCATGTTTAAGAAAATACTGATCGCGAACCGAGGTGAGATCGCGTGCCGGGTGATCAAGACGGCAAAGAAGATGGGGATCGCAACGGTTGCGGTCTATTCGGACGCTGACGAAAGCGCGCTGCATGTGAAGATGGCGGATGAGGCGGTGCACATTGGCCCGCCGCCTGCGAATCAATCCTACATCGTGATCGACAAGATCATGGATGCCATACGCCAAACAGGCTCTGAGGCAGTGCACCCCGGCTATGGCTTTTTGTCTGAAAACCCGAAGTTCGCCCAAGCGCTTGAGGCAGAAGGCGTGGCCTTTATCGGCCCGCCCGTGAAAGCCATCGAGGCGATGGGAGACAAGATCACGTCGAAAAAAATCGCGATGGAGGCCGATGTCTCGACGGTGCCGGGATACATGGGGCTGATCGCCGATGCGGATGAGGCGGTGAAAATCTCGGGCGAGATTGGCTATCCGGTGATGATCAAGGCCTCTGCCGGTGGCGGTGGCAAGGGCATGCGCATTGCGTGGAACGATAGCGAGGCGCGCGAGGGGTTTCAGTCGTCCAAGAACGAAGCGGCAAGCAGCTTTGGTGATGACAGGATTTTTATCGAGAAATTCGTCACCCAGCCGCGCCACATCGAAATTCAGGTCTTGGCCGACAGCCATGGCAACACGATCTACCTGAACGAACGCGAATGCTCGATCCAGCGACGAAACCAGAAGGTGATCGAAGAAGCGCCATCGCCATTTCTGGATGAGGCGACGCGCAAGGCGATGGGCGAGGAGGCTTGCGCCTTGGCTGCCGCGGTGGGCTATTCCAGCGCGGGCACGGTGGAGTTTATCGTCGATGGCGAGCGGAACTTTTACTTTTTGGAAATGAACACGCGGCTGCAGGTGGAGCACCCGGTGACCGAGCTGATCACCGGCGTTGATCTGGTGGAGCAGATGATCCGTGTGGCAGCGGGCGAGAAACTGGCGATCAAACAAAGTGATGTCGGCATCAACGGCTGGGCGATGGAAAGTCGGCTTTATGCAGAAGACCCTTATCGTGGATTCCTGCCGTCGATTGGTCGCCTGACGCGCTATCGTCCACCCGAAGAAGTGGCCGAGGAAAGCCGCGCAGTGCGTAATGACACCGGCGTCTTTGAGGGCGGCGAGATTTCGATGTTCTACGACCCGATGATCGCCAAGCTTTGCACTTGGGCGCCGACGCGCGCCGCCGCGATTGAGGAAATGCGCGTGGCCTTGGACAGCTTTGAGGTGGAAGGCATCGGCCACAACATCCCGTTCCTCGCGGCAGTCTATGACCACCCCAAGTTCATCTCGGGCGATATGACCACGGCGTTTATCGAGGAAGAATATCCGGATGGGTTTGAGGGTGTGGCCTTGAACAACGGCACGTTGGAGCAGATCGCGCAGGCTGCCGCTGCAATGCAATACGTCAGCGATTGCCGTGACCTTCGGATCAGTGGGCAAATGGTTGAGCGGACCAAAGACATCGAGCGTGACTACGTTATCGACCTTGGTGGCACGCGCTTCACCTTTGGGGTGTTGATTGAGCCAAACGAGTACTACTTGGCCGAAGAAGAAGCTGCTGTGCCAGAAATGGTAACCTTATGGGATGATGAAACGCCCATTGATGTAAACCTTGCCTGGAAACCGGGGGCTAGCTTAGCGCGCGTGCACACGGAAAACCGCCAAGATGGCGGGGCAGATTGGTTTGGCGATGTCACAATGACCCTCAAAGTCGAACGCCGCACCTCTGGCTACCGTATGCGCTATCGCGGCGCTGATCTGGATGTGAAGGTTCAGAGTCCAAGGATTGCCGAGCTTTATGCCCGCATGCCTGTCAAAACACCGCCCGATACCTCGAAACTGCTGCTGTGCCCGATGCCTGGCCTGATCGTGAAGGTCAATGTGGAGGAAGGCGACGAAGTGCAGGAAGGTCAGGCGCTTTGCACGGT
>JABDJX010000156.1 GCA_013003245.1 Silicimonas sp.
ACTGGGAGCTTGGCGCGGCATTCGGCTTCATGCTGTTGTTCCTCTCTTCGGTGATCGTCTGGGGCACGTTGAAGCTCACAGGCCAGACCCTGAAATCGACGATGGGATGAGCCGATGATCCCTTCGATCCGCCAACCCCGCCCGCTGCGCCTCGTCTACCGCGCCTATGTTGTGCTTTTCTTCCTCTACCTCGCCCTGCCGCTCGCCGTGGTCTCGATCTTTGCCTTCAATAACAGCCAGTTCCCCTCGTTGCCCTGGGAAGGGTTCACCTGGGCGTGGTTTTTCGGCGACGAGCGCCCGATGATCGGCCTGTTCAACGAACGCTCGATCCTGCGCGCCATTGGAACCTCGGCCTTTGTGGCCGCTTGGGTTTCAGTGCTTGCCGTGACGGTTGGCACCTGCAACGCGTTCCTCTTTGTGCGGTACAATTTCCGGGGCAAGTCGCTGCTTTATTTGCTGATGCTTTTGCCGTTGATCATCCCCGGCGTGATCCTGGGCATCTCGATCCTAGTGTTTTCCAGCGCCATCGCGAACACCCTGGAGGATGCGACGGGTCTTTGGTTTGATGGACTAAGGCCCGGGTTGATCTTGGTGATTTTGGGCCAGTTCTCGTTTATCACGACCTTTGCAACGCTGGTAATTGCGGCGCGCCTGCAAAAGTTTGATCCCAGTCTCGAAGAGGCCGCCCTCAATCTTGGGGCAAGCAGGCTGGGTGCTGTCCGTCAGATCACTCTACCGTTTCTGATGCCCGCTATTTTGGCCTCGGCCGTGGTGTCGATCCTGATGAGCTTTGAGAACTTTAACACGACACTGATGCTTGTCGGTTCAGACTCTCCGTTGACAATCACCATGTTCGACAAACTTAAGCAAGGTTCGACACCCGTACTCAACGCAGTCTCTCTTTTACTGATCGTGGTGTCAGCGGCACTTGGGCTGTTCTCGCTCTTCTTTCAGAAATCCAAAAGCTGAGGTTCAAAAGAACGCCTGAAGCCCGGTCTGTGCACGCCCCAAAATCAACGCGTGTATGTCGTGCGTGCCCTCATATGTATTCACCGTTTCAAGATTTTGCGCATGCCGGATCACACCGTATTCGCCCATGATGCCATTTCCGCCGTGCATGTCGCGCGCCATGCGGGCGATGTCCAAAGCTTTGCCACAGTTGTTGCGCTTGATCAGACTTATCGCTTCGGGCGCGGCTGTACCTTCGTCCAGCATGCGCCCGACACGCAGAGCAGCTTGCAGACCAAGGGTGATCTCGGTTTGCATATCGGCCAGCTTTTTCTGGAAAAGCTGTGTTTGCGCCAGCGGCCTTCCGAATTGGCGGCGGTCAAGGCCGTAGATGCGTGCGCGGTGCCAACAGTCTTCGGCCGCGCCCATTACGCCCCAGGCAATGCCGTATCGCGCGCGATTCAGGCACCCAAACGGGCCTTTTAACCCTTCAACATCCGGTAGAAGCGCATCTTCGCCAACCTCGACGTTGTCCATCACAATCTCTCCGGTGATCGATGCGCGCAAAGACAACTTGCCTTCTATTTTTGGCGCAGACAGGCCTTTAATGCCCTTTTCGAGTACAAAGCCTTTGATTTTGCCATCATGCGCGTCGGACTTGGCCCAGATCACAAAGACATCTGCGATAGGACTGTTTGAAATCCACATTTTGGCACCGTTTAGAACGTATCCGCCATCGGTCTTCTTTGCCGACGTCTTCATACCCGACGGGTCCGAGCCTGCGTCAGGCTCGGTCAGTCCAAAACATCCGATCCACTCGCCAGAGGCGAGCTTGGGGAGGTATTTCTGACGCTGCGCATCGGTTCCATAAGCATGGATGGGATACATGACGAGCGAGGACTGCACACTCATCATCGAACGAAAGCCGGAGTCCACCCGCTCAATTTCGCGCGCCACAAGGCCATAGGTGACATAGCCTGCGCCAATGCCGCCAAACTCTTCGGGGATTGTCACACCCAGCAGGCCCATGTCGCCCATCTCGGCAAAAATCGCAGGATCGACGCCCTCGTCGCGGTACATCGCCTCGACACGCGTGGCCAGTTTGTCAGCTGCATAGGCACGTGCCGCATCAGCGATCATGCGTTCGTCTTCGGTCAACTGGTCTGCCAGCAGCAATGCGTCTTCCCAATCGAAGGACCCAAGAGACGGGCCTTTGCCGTTTTTGCTATTATCGAGCATGGTCAGTCCTTTCGGTAGGTGGGGCGACGGCTGAGAGATAGCGGTTGTTGAGCGCGCCGAAAACCCCTTGCCTGCAGGATCAGATGTCTTTCACCAACCGCAGTGCGTCATAGATGGCTGCGTGCGTGTTGCGCGCGCTGACGGCGTCGCCGATGCGGAAGAGCTGAAATTTGCCCTCAGGATTGCGTGTGATGGATTGCGGCTGACCCGCGATGAGCGCGTCTTGATCGACAGCACCACCGTTTTTGGAGAGCGGCTTGAGTTCAAAATAAAGGTGATCGAGCGGCATCGTGCCGTAGTTGATGACCACCTGGTCGTACTCGGCCAAATGGGAGTGGTCGCTGTAGTCAGTGCCGATCTCGGCCTTAAGTTTGTTGCCTTCGCGCGTGACGTCCAGCAATCGGCGCGTAACGGTGAAAATCACGTCCTTGTCCTGGAGCGCGCGCATGTAGGGAACAAGGTTCATGCCCATAATGTCGGGCGCAAAGGTGCGGTCTGGCGTCATGACCTCGACCTTCGCCCCAGCATTGGCGGCGACCTCGGCAGCCAGCAAGCCGGGATGATCGCCCGCCTCGTCATAGATCAGGATGTGGTCGGCTGGCTTTACGTCGCCCGAGATGATGTCCCACGAAGTCACCACGTGGCTTTGCTCGGTGCCGCTTTCAAAGAGTTCGGTGTTCGGCAGACCGCCTGTGGCAATGATAATGACATCAGGGTTGAGTACTGTGACATCGTCGGCCTCGGCCCATGTGTTGAAGCGGATTTCTACATCGCGGGCGGCACATTGGGCCATGCGCCAGTCAATGATCGACATCATCTCGCGCCTGCGCGGGGATTGCGCAGTCAGGCGAACCTGTCCACCCGGATCGGCAGCGGCTTCAAACACGATGACCTTGTGGCCACGTTCTGCCGCCACGCGCGCGGCTTCAAGGCCCGCTGGGCCCGCACCAATGATTGCGATTGTCTTGGTCTTTTCCGCTGGCGGGATGTCATGCGGCATCGTCAACTCGCGCCCGGTTGCCGCGTTGTGCAGGCAAAGCGCGTCACCTGCCTGATAGATGCGGTCCAGACAATAAGTGGCACCGACGCAGGGGCGGATGTCGTCTTCGCGGCCTTCCATGATCTTGCGCACGATGTGCGGGTCGGCCATGTGCGCACGCGTCATGCCCACCATGTCCAAAAGCCCCGAGGCAACGGCGTGGCGCGCGGTGGCCACGTCAGGAATGCGTGCGGCGTGGAAGGTGGGCATTCCGGTCGCCTTTTTCACTTCGCCCGCAAAATCCAGATGCGGTGCAGAAGGCATACCCTGAACGGGGATCACATCGGTCATCGCGGGGTCGGTGTGAATACGTCCGCGAATGACGTTAAGGAAATCGACCTTACCAGTGGCAGCCAGCCGCTTGGAAATCTCAATGCCTTCTTCAGAGGTGATGCCGCCTTTTTGCGCTTCGTCCGCAGTGTAACGCAGGCCGACGATAAAGTTGTCGCCCACGCGTTTACGGATGGCGTCAAGCACCTCGAGCGGGAAGCGCAGGCGGTTTTCCAGGGTGTCGGCACCGTACGGCCCGGTAAGGTCATTGCTGAGGGGTGACCAGAACTGATCAAGCAGATGGCCATAGACCTGAAGCTCAATCCCATCCATGCCACCGGCCTGCATGCGCTCGGCGGCATCGGCGAAATCGGCGATGATGCGTTCGATGTCCCAATCCTCGATCAGTTTTGGAAACGCGCGGTGTGCAGGTTCGCGGTGCTTGGAGGATGAGACTGATGGTAGCCAGTCACCCTTGTTCCAGCCGGTCCGACGCCCAAGGTGGGTGAGCTGGATCATCACCGCGCATCCGTGTTCGTGGCAAGCGTCGGTGAGGTTGGTAATCCAGGGCACGACCTCGTCTTTATAGGCCAGCACGTTGTTGAAAACTGGCGGGCTGTCTTTGCTG
>JABDJX010000176.1 GCA_013003245.1 Silicimonas sp.
GCAAGGGCTTCGTCATCGGTGATCAGAAACCCGCCCTCGCCCGAGTTGATGTGCTTGTAGGTCTGCATCGAATAGCACGCGATCCGACCATGACGCCCCGAGACCACGCCGCCTGCGCGCGCGCCCATGGTATGGGCGCAATCCTCGACCACGGTCAGTCCCAGATCGTCGCAAAGCGCCATCAGCGCCGGCATGTCGGGCTGGTGGCCCCGCATGTGGCTGAGCATCAGGACCTTTGCACCACATGTCTTGGCAACCTTTGCTAAATGGTCCTGATCAACCGTCAGGCTCTCGGTGATCTCGACAAACACCGGTTTGGCCCCAACCGAGGCAATCGCCCCGGGCACAGGGGCCAGCGTAAACGCATTGCTCAAAACAGGATCACCCGGCGTCACGCCCAAAGCCCGCAAAGCGGTGGCAAGCGCATAGCCGCCCGAAGCCACGGCCAAGGCAAAACGCGCTCCAGTGGCAGCGGCGAACTCCTGCTCCAGCAGAGCAGTCTCGCCCACCTCGCCCCCGGCCAGATTATACCGGTGCAAACGTCCATGCTGCATTACTGCCATTGCTGCGGCAATCGACGCCTCGGGAAGCGGTTCTTGCTGCGTGAAACTGCCGTGGAAATGTTCGGTCATGGGCTATCCTATCAGATCGCGCACAACTGTGCCCAATTGGCCGTAGTCAGGCAACATCGCATCAGGCTTCAGCCGTGAAATTCCCGGCCCCTCGGGGCCAAATTCGACCAGAACAATCGGAACGCCCGCCGCACGCGCTGTTTTTTCGTCGGTTTCCGTGTCACCGATCAAAACAGAGCGGCCCGGATCACCGCCCACCATCTGAACTGTGTGGAAATAGTGCACCGGATCGGGTTTGCGGACCGGCAATGTATCCGCCCCGATAAGGGCACCGAACATATCGCGCACACCAAGGCGCTGCATCAGGCTTTCGGCAAGCGCTTCGGGCTTGTTGGTGCAAATTCCCACGGCGTAATTCGCAGACCTCAAAGCTTCGACCGCGTCGATAGCACCCGGATAAAGCATTGTTTTAACGTCGATATTTTCAGCATAATAGTCTAGAAAAACGGGGTACTGCGCATCGACGTCCGCCTCGTGCACCTCTCCCAGTCTTGAAAACCCAAGCCGCAACATCGCGCGCGCACCATGAAAAGCGGTCAACTGATCTTCACGCTCATCCAGCATCGCGCTATGTCCAAGTGCTGCAAAACACGCGTTTGCCGCTGCGATCAGATCACCGCTTGTGTCTGCAAGGGTACCGTCAAGATCAAAGATTACCGTTTTCATTCAATATCCTCGGCAAGTTTCTTCGCAAATTGTAATGTGCGGCAATAAGAGTTGAAGCGCGCGGCGCTTGTGGCGTCGCGTGTTGCGGTTAAAAGGTTGCTGACGAAAAGGAAAGTGTCCAGATGTCCACCCACCTTATCCTTCTGGCCGCGGGCGAAGGCTCGCGCATGCAGTCCGACCTGCCGAAGGTTCTGCACGAGATTGCGGGCGCGCCGCTCTTTGCTCATGCCCTCGCGTCGGCTCAGGCGCTTGAGCCGGGCAAGCGGATCGTGGTGGTGGGTCATGGGGCCGATGCGGTGATAGCCGCCGCACAATCGCTGGATGAGGACATCGCCTTTGCGCACCAGACCAAACAATTGGGCACCGGTCACGCTGTTGTTCAGGCTGCACCGCTTTTAGAGGGCGCAGGCGGCGACGCGATGGTTCTTTTTGGCGATACGCCATTCATCAAGCCCGAAACACTGACGTCGATGGCAGAGGCGCGCGCCTCTGGGGCCGATATCGTGGTTCTTGGGTTTCACGCTACCGATCCGGGCCGCTATGGCCGCCTTGTAACCGACGGCGCGCGCTTGACGAAGATCGTCGAGTGGAAAGACGCATCAGAAGACGAGTGCGCCATCACCCTATGCAACTCGGGCGTCCTGATGGCCGCAACCAAGACGTTGATGCGGCTCTTGACCTCGGTGCAGCCTCACAACGCTGCGGGCGAGTACTACCTGACCGATGTCGTGGAACTCGCCACCGCCGAAGGCCTGACAGCCAAGGTCGTGACCTGCGACGAGGCCGAAACACTTGGCATCAACACCCGCGAAGACCTCGCGCAGGCCGAGGCCATCTTTCAAGACGCCGCACGCGCCGAGGCCATCGCGAATGGCGTCACCTTGCAGGCCCCCGACACGGTGATCTTTGCCCATGACACCGCCATCGGACGCGATGCAATCATCGAGCCGAACGTGGTTTTTGCAAACGGCGTCACAGTTGAATCCGGCGCGCGTATCCGCGCGTTTTCGCACCTTGAAGGGGCGCACGTCGGTGCAGGGTCCGTGGTGGGCCCCTACGCACGCCTGCGACCAGGAACCGAGCTTTCCAACGACGCCAAGATCGGCAACTTTGTCGAAACCAAGAACGCCGTTATCGGCGAAGGGGCAAAGGTCAACCACCTCAGCTACATCGGTGATGCCACGGTGGGCGAGGGCACGAAAATTGGCGCTGGCACCATCACCTGCAACTATGATGGCGTCTTCAAGCATCACACCGAAATAGGCGAACGCGTCTTCATCGGCTCTAACACCATGCTTGTGGCCCCGGTCACAATCGGCGACGAGGCGATGACCGCCACGGGATCGATCATAACCAAAGACGTGCCTGAGGGAGATCTGGGGGTCTCTCGCGCACGGCAGGAGAATAAGCCGGGGTTCGCCCGCAAATTCTTTGAAAAACTTCGTGCTGCCAAGGCAAAAGGGTAATTCATATGTGTGGAATCGTCGGGATTTTAGGCAAGCATCAGGCGGCCCCCACCTTGGTCGAGGCGCTCAAACGGCTCGAATACCGCGGCTATGACAGCGCGGGCATCGCCACCATCTCGGACGGCAAGCTTGATCGTCGCCGCGCGGTGGGCAAGCTGGTGAACCTGTCGGACCTGCTGGTAACCAACCCACTGGAGGGCAAATCCGGCATTGGCCACACCCGCTGGGCCACCCATGGGGCACCGACCGAGATCAACGCCCACCCGCACCGCTCTGGCCCTGTCGCGGTCGTGCACAACGGCATTATCGAAAACTATAAAACCCTGCGCGACAGCTTGGTCGAAAAAGGCTATACCCCCGAGACGGAAACCGACACCGAAACGATTTCCCTGCTCGCACAATCCTTTCTCGACCAGGGCCTCGCCCCGCGCGACGCTGCCGAACAGACCATCGCACGCCTTGAGGGTGCCTTCGCACTGGCGTTTTTGTTCGACGGCGAAGACGACCTGATCTTCGCCGCCCGCAAAGGCTCCCCCCTTGCGGTGGGCCACGGCAACGGCGAGATGTTCCTTGGCTCGGACGCCATCGCCCTGGCACCGCTGACGGACCGCATCACGTACCTTGAAGAAGGCGACCGCGCGGTTCTGACCCGCGACGGCGTGGAGATATGGGACGAAAACGGCACGCTGGCCAACCGTGACATCCGCACCGTCCGCATTGATACCGCGCAGGTCGAAAAGGGCGGCTACAAGCACTTTATGGCCAAGGAAATTGCCGAGCAACCGACGGTTCTGGCCGAGGCGGCCACGCATTACCTGACCGAGACCGGCCTGAACCTGCCCTCCAGCCTGCCGGATTTCGCCACAGCCGAACGCATCGTGATGGTCGCCTGCGGCACCGCCTTTTACGCCTGCCTGACGGCAAAGTACTGGATCGAGCGTCTCGCAGGCATTCCGGTCGAGGTTGATGTCGCCTCCGAGTTCCGCTATCGCAACCCGCCGATTGGCCCCAATACGCTGGCGATCTTCGTCAGCCAGTCGGGCGAGACCGCGGACACGCTGGCCGCCCTGCGTCACGTGGCCGAACGCGCGCAAATCCTCAGCATCGTGAACGCCACCGAAAGCTCGATTGCGCGTGAAAGCGACATTGCCCTGCCGATCCACGCAGGCGCCGAGATCGGTGTGGCCTCGACCAAGGCCTTCACCTGCCAGCTTTTCGTTCTGCTCGTCCTTGCCCTGCGCGCCGCCCGCGACCGCAACATGCTTAGCGACAGCGAACTTGCCGATCAAATCACCCATCTGCGCGCCCTGCCTGGCCTGATGGCCCAGGCGCTGACCACTTCCGAGCACATCGAGACCATTGCCAACAAGCTGGCCGAAGCGCAGGACATCCTTTTCCTTGGTCGCGGCCAGATGTATCCGCTGGCGCTGGAAGGCGCGCTGAAACTCAAGGAAATCAGCTATATCCACGCCGAAGGCTACGCCTCGGGCGAACTCAAGCACGGCCCCATCGCCCTAATTGATCGCAATGTGCCGGTGGTTGTCATGGCGCCCAGGGATGCACTTTTCGAAAAGACCGTCTCGAACATGCAGGAGGTCATGGCGCGCGGCGGCCAGATCGTGCTGATCACCAACCGCAGTGGTGCCAAAATCGCCCGCGAAGGCGCCACGGCAGTGCTGGAAATGCCCGACGTGCCCGATCTGCTGGCCCCGATCCTTTACGCGATCCCGGCGCAACTTCTAGCCTATCACACCGCTGTCGCCAAGGGCACAGACGTGGACCAGCCGCGCAACCTTGCCAAATCCGTCACAGTGGAGTGATCCGATGGGCACGCAATACCCAAGCCTTGAACCGGTGCATGAAAAATTCATCGCCAAACAGCCCATTTTCTTCGTCGGATCGGCCGCCTCAACCGGCCTGATCAACGTCTCGCCCAAGGGCATGGATTCGCTTCGCATCCTCGGCCCCAACCGCATCTTGTGGCGCAACCTAACCGGCAGCGGGAATGAAACCGCAACCCATGTCGCGACAAGCCCGCGCATGACACTCATGTGGTGCGCATTCGAAGGCCCCCCGATGATCCTGCGCGCCTATGGCACGGCACGCGCGATCTTCCGCCAAGAGCCGGACTGGGCCGAATTGGATGATCCTCACTTCGCGCCCGATCCGGCCGCCCGGCAGTTATTCGATGTGCACATCGACATGGTGCAGAAAAGCTGCGGTTACGCCGTGCCCGAGATGACTTTCAAAGCCGAACGCGATGTTCTGAAGACCTGGGCAAAAACCAAGGGCGAGGATGGCATCCACGAGTATTGGGCCACACGCAACGCGACAACGCTTGACGGCGTCGAGACGCAGATCGTTGCCCGCAATCTGGGCAAGTGACATCAATCAACACCAAGACTTTCTTCTTGGTCTAAATATCCCGGGGGAATTGGCCAAAGGCCAAGGGGGCAGAGCCCCTGCCGCGACGCGGACGCAGTCCGCGGCGCAAAACCTTATCCGCCACCCGCCAATGCCGCCGAAATAGGGGCAAGCGAGACGCTTTCGGCGCGATTGCCCAAGGCCCATTCAACCAGAGAAATCAACGTGGTCGCATTTGTGGTGCCGACAAGAATAACCGCCTCATCCTGGCGCGCCCGGAAAGCGGCGCGATCCATGGTGCGCTGAATTTGCGCCGCGTCTTCGCCGCCATCATCCAACTGACGGAAGATCAGACCGGTGGCCACGCCCGCGCGCGTCGCGCGCTGATGCGCGGTGTTCAGCCCGCGCGGGAATGTGATCAGCCCGTGACCACTGGTGGCAATCACGTCCACAACCTGGCTGACCGCCTCGCGATCCGACTGAAAGCTCCCGCCCGAGACATCCATAACGGCCACAGCCTCAGTCACGGTCTCAAAGTTCACCCGCAGCGCTTGTTCCACATCCTGCGGTGTCGCCCCTTTTGGCAAGGACGGGATCATCACCACCTCGCGCCCCGCGTCGCGGTAATGTCGAGCCACTTGTGCGGCATCCGGTGCACCGGCTTCCACACCAAAGGCCAGAAATGGTGGCAGTTCTTCTAACTGCGCTTGCGTCAAAGGGGCGCCCTGATTGACAAGTACCACCGACAAGAGCGGGTTGCCTGCTGGGTTTTCAAACTCAACGGCATAGCGCAGAAGTGCTGGCAACTCTGCGCGCGCGGCCTCGTCTACTTCCTCGGTGGCGTCCTCTTCAACGACTGCGTCTTCAGGTGCATCCGCTTCGGAACCGGGGCGCAAAATCGTTGGCAAGGCTGCCTGATCTGTCGCATTCTCCTCGCTGGCGTCCTCGGTGCCCGCATCTTCCGCCGTATCCTCGGGAACGGACGCGTCTTCACTTACCTGAGGCAAACGATCTGTTTCAACATCGCCTGCGTTCTCAAGATCCTCAACGGGCCGCAGAAAACTTGGCAAGTCTTCTTCGGTGGCGTCTTGTGCATCCAGTGCTGCCACGGTTTCATCTGCACCTTCAGGTGCACGCTCGGCGGCCTGCGCGGTGGGCAGTGACGGCTCTTCGCCGATCTCGGGCGCAACCGGCGCCAACGGAGCCGTGTCCTCGGACGCCACCGCAGGCGCGGTTTCATTGTCTGCTGATCCGGTGTCCGCATCCGTCGCAGGCAAGGCCGCAATCTCGGTCTCGACCTGAGGTGCGCTCTCTTCGGTGCCTGCATCAGGTGCCGTGTCCTCAACGGGCGCGGATGTCACAGCTGGCGTTTGCGTTTCGGTCTGAGGCGCGTTGGCAGGCGCTTCGGGCGCGGTCAGGTCTGAAACCTGCCCCACCTGCGCCTCACTTTCCGCACCCGGTGCGGTTGGCGCATCGCTTTGCTCGATGGTCACCGTCTCAAGCGTGTCAGGCGCCTCAACCGCAGGGGTCGGCACCTCCAAAGCAGAGGTATCAAGCGCAGGGGGTGCATCGGGCGCATCATCGGGCACCGGTACTTCGGCCACGGCATCGGCCTCTGGCCGGGTCTCGGCCCCGGGCCGCACCGGATCGCTCTCGGGCCGTGCCTGATCAAACTCTGTGCCTGCCGGCACATCAACCGCCGCTGCCTCAGGCCTTGGAAAGCTCAGGGCCTGCCGCTCAAGTGTCTGGCTGGATACGAAAATAAAGACAGCACCCACGATGCCGCCCAAGAAAGTGCCTGAAAGAAAGCCGCGTCCCAACGCTTGCCCTCCGATCTGCTCAATTGCTCTTGGATGCCTTGACGTTTGCTGGCACCTCTGGACAAGTATACCGGCGCTTTCGCGCGGCGACACCCTCAATCTGGCCCAAGCGCACAGGAATTCGGCAAAATGCTGCTTTTGATCGACAATTATGACAGCTTTACCTTCAACCTTGTCCATTATCTGGGCGAATTGGGGGCCGACTGCGTGGTAAAACGCAACGACGCGCTGGATGTGCAAGAGGCGATGGGGCTGAAACCGTCGGGTATCATCCTCTCCCCCGGCCCATGCGATCCGTCCAAGGCAGGCATTTGCCTTGCCCTGACAGAGGCCGCGCTGGACACCGGCACACCGCTTTTGGGCGTCTGCCTTGGACATCAGACGATTGGTCAGGCGATGGGCGGCAAGGTTGTGCGGCACTCCGAGATCGTGCACGGCAAGCTTGGCGCGATGCATCACGGTGACAACGGGCTTTTCAAAGGGCTGCCGTCACCGCTGCAAGCAACACGCTATCACTCTTTGGTGGTTGAGCGCGAAAGCCTCCCCGAGAGCCTTGAAATCACCGCCTGGCTGGACGACGGCACCATAATGGGGCTGCAACACCGCGAAAAGCCGATCCACGGTGTACAGTTCCACCCTGAATCAATCCGCTCAGAACACGGACACGCGCTTTTGAAGAACTTCCTGACCCAAGTCCCGGTACCCGCATGAGTGACGCAATGAAATCCCTGATCTTCGCGGCCTCCGAAGGCCCGCTGTCGCGCACGCAAGCCGAAGAGGCCTTCGAGATCATCTTCGAAGGGTCTGCCACGCCGGCCCAATTGGGCGGTTTGCTCATGGCAATGCGTGCCCGCGGTGAGGCGGTGTCAGAATACGCCGCTGCCGCCTCGGTGATGCGCGCGAAATGTGCCGCCGTCAAAGCGCCGGAAGGCGCGATGGATATCGTCGGCACCGGTGGCGACGGGATGGGCACGCTCAACATCTCGACCGCCACTGCCTTTGTCGTCGCAGGCGCAGGCGTGCCGGTCGCCAAGCATGGCAACCGCAACCTGTCGTCCAAAAGTGGTGCTGCGGACGTGCAAACCGCCTTGGGCATCGACGTGATGGTCGGCCCGGACGTGGTGCAGCGCGCGCTTGATCAGGTCGGCATCGGCTTCATGATGGCACCGATGCATCACCCGGCGACGAAACATGTCATGCCGGTACGCACCGAGCTTGGCTGCAAAACCATCTTCAACATCCTCGGACCGCTCACAAACCCCGCTGGCGTCAAACGCCAGCTCACCGGCGCCTTCGCCATCGACCTGATTTACCCAATGGCGGAAACGCTCAAAGAACTGGGCTCAATCAGCGCATGGCTGGTGCACGGCGACGACGGCACTGACGAGTTGTCGATTTGCGGCAAAACGTCCGCCGCGATCCTGAAAGACGGCAAAATTCGAAGCGCCGAAATACACCCCGAAGATGCCGGATTGCCTGTTCATCCCTTCAAAGACATCCTGGGCGGCACCCCTGAAGATAACGCTAACGCCTTCCGAGCGCTTCTGGGTGGCGCGCCGGGCGCATACCGCGATGCGGTTTTGCTCAACGCCGCCGCCGCGCTGGTCATTGCCGAAAAAGCAGGCGATCTGAAAGAAGGCGCGGCGCTTGCAGCAGATTCCATCGATAGCGGCAAGGCACGCGACAAAGTCGAAGGCCTCGCAAAGGTGACCTCTGGGGTATGAAAAACCCAAACAATTTGACTAAAATTTTCATTCTTCTTGGTAAAAATATTCCGGGGGACGGCACCGCAGGGGCCGGGGGGCAGCGCCCCCTCAACGGTTTGGCTCAATGAAGTCCCTCGGCGTATGGGGGACCCTGCCGTTCTTCAAACATGACTGGCCGAAGATAAAAGCCGACCTCGCCGCCGAGACCCGCACGGTTCTTCCGCCCGCACATCAGCGCTTTGCAGCCCTTGAGCGCACACATCCGGATCAAGCACGTGTCGTCATCCTCGGCCAGGATCCCTACCCGACGCCCGGCCACGCCAATGGCCTCGCCTTCTCGGTCGCAAAAAACGTGGCGCTGCCCAAGTCGCTGAAAAACATCTACACAGAATTGGTAAGTGACATTGGCGCCGCTCCCCCCAACGGCGATCTGGGCTTCTGGGCAGACCAGGGCGTGCTTCTTTTGAACACCGCCCTTTCGGTGCCCGCAGGCGAAGCAGGCGGTCACGCCAAACTCGGCTGGTCCCTGTTGATCACGCAGGTGCTGGCAAAGCTCAACGAACAGCCCCGCGCCTGGGTCTTATGGGGCAAGCATGCGCAAGGCTTCCGTCCCACTGGGCCAGATCATCTGATCCTGGAGAGCGCGCACCCCTCGCCGCTCTCGGCCTATCGCGGCTTTTTCGGCTCAAAACCCTTCAGCCAGATCAACAACTGGCTGATTTCCCGCGGCGAGACGCCAATTCGCTGGGCGTGATCCCTTTTCACCGCGGCGCAAGGGATGTATTTGAAGCCCATGAGTACAGTTCTAGACCGCATCAAAGCCTACAAGCTTGAAGAGATTGCCGCCGCCAAGGCCAAAGTGCCGCTGTCGCAGCTTGAGGATCAGGCCGCCGCGCAGACCCCGCCGCGCGGATTTGCCAAAGCCCTGATCGACGCCTCCCGGACCGGCTATGGCCTGATCGCCGAAATCAAGAAAGCCAGCCCGTCCAAAGGGCTGATCCGCGCTGATTTCGACCCGCCCGCACTCGCCCGCGCGTATGAGGCCGGAGGCGCGCACTGCCTGTCGGTTCTGACCGATACGCCGTCTTTCCAAGGTGCGCCCTCGTTTCTGACCGCCGCGCGCGAAGCCACCACTTTGCCGTGTCTGCGCAAGGATTTCATGTACGACACCTATCAGCTGGCCGAAGCGCGCGCCTGGGGGGCTGATTGCATCCTGATCATCATGGCAAGCGTGTCTGACGCGCAGGCGAAAGAACTGGAAGATTGCGCCTTAAACCATTGGAATATGGACGTACTTGTCGAGGTACACGACGAAGAAGAGCTTGACCGCGCGCGTGCGTTAAAGTCGCCCTTGCTCGGTGTGAACAACCGCAATCTCAAGACGTTTGAGACTGATCTAGGCACCACCGAAAGGCTTGCGGCCCTTGCCCCCGACGACCGCCTTCTGGTGGCCGAAAGTGGCCTTTTCGCACCCGCTGACCTTTCCCGCCTTGCCCGCGTTGGTGCCCGCACCTTCCTGATCGGCGAAAGCCTGATGCGGCAGGATGACGTCACCGCCGCCACACAAGCGATCCTTGCCGATCCGCTGCCCATCGCGGGGGCCGCCTGATGTCGGGCCTTACGCATTTTGACGCCGCTGGTCAGGCACATATGGTCGATGTCTCTGACAAGGAGGTCACCGACCGCATCGCCGTGGCCGAAGGCTTTGTGAAGATGACGCCCGAGACACTGGCGCTGATCACCGAAGGCCGCGCAAAAAAGGGCGATGTGCTGTCCGTCGCCCGACTGGCTGGCATCATGGGGGCCAAGAAAACCTCTGAGCTGATCCCGCTCTGTCATCCGCTGCCGATCACCAAGGTGGCGCTGTTGCTGACCGCAGCACCTGAGCGCCCGGGCGTGCGCATTGAGGCGACCGTCAAGACATCGGGCCAGACCGGCGTTGAGATGGAGGCGCTGACCGCCGTCACCACCGCATGCCTGACGGTTTATGACATGGTGAAGGCGGTGGAAAAAAGCATGGTGATCGAAGATGTGCGCCTTGTACTGAAAGACGGCGGCAAGTCCGGGCGGTTCGAGGCCCAGCGGTGATTTCCGTTGATGCCGCACTTGTCCATGTCTTTGACCTTGTCACGCCCCTGCCCACCGAGATCGTTCCGCTAAGGCACGCCGCAGGTCGGGTACTGGCCAAACCCGTCGTCGCCAAACGCAGCCAACCGCCGTTCCGCGCCTCTGTTATGGATGGCTACGCCGTGCGCGATGCCGACCTGCCCGGCCCTTTGACGGTGATCGGCGAAGCCGCCGCCGGGCACGGGTTTGATGGCACAATCAGCCAAGGCCAGACGCTGCGCATTTTTACCGGCGCACCGATGCCCGAAGGCGCGGATCGCGTGATCATTCAGGAAGACGTGGCCCGCGACGGCGATCAAATCCGTCTGAACGAAGGCGCCGATACCAAGATCTATGTCCGCGAAATAGGCGCTGATTTCAAAGTGGGCGCAACGCTGGCGGCCCCGCGCCGCCTGACCCCCGCTGATGTGGCGCTGATCGCCGCGATGAACGTCGCCGAGGTCACCGTCGCCCGCCGCCCGCGCGTTGCCCTTTTGGCCACCGGCGACGAGCTGGTGATGCCCGGAGAAACGCCCTCGCCCGACCAGATCATCGCCTCGAACACCTTCGGGCTGGCCGCGATGTTTGAAGCCGAAGGTGCCATCGCCCACGTGCTGCCCATCGCGCGCGACACAGAAACCTCGCTGGAGGCGGCATTATCGTTAACAAAAGGTTCAGACCTTCTTGTCACCATCGGCGGTGCGTCGGTCGGAGACCATGATCTGGTCGGCAAAGTTGCAATGAACAAAGGAATGGACAGATCGT
>JABDJX010000215.1 GCA_013003245.1 Silicimonas sp.
GGGGGGGCGCTGCCCCCGCACCCCCGCCATATTTCTGGACCGATGAAAGACCCTGCTTTTCCGAGAATTCTGGCTTTTGACACGTCGGGGGAACACTGCGGCGTCGCGGTTCTTTTGGCCGGTGATATCGCCGCTGCTCTGCATGAGCCCATGGGAAGGGGACAGACAGAACGGCTGTTTCCAATGATTGATGAGGTTTTGGAGAGCGCGGGCATTGGCTTTGACGGTTTGGACGCCATTGGCGTCGGTGTAGGGCCGGGCAATTTTACTGGCATTCGCATATCTGTAAGTGCGGCACGTGGTCTTTCGCTGTCGCTAGGTATCCCTGCTATCGGAGTTAGCCTGTTTGATGCGCTGGCAGAAGGTGCCCCTGACGCTCCTTTACTGTTGAGCCTGCGCGCCGCGCGGGATCGCTTTTACTTGCAGGAACGTAAAGGAGAGATGGAAAGCAATATTTCGGTTGCCGCTCTTGGCGCGTTGCCAAGAGTCAAGCCTGATACGCTTTGCATCGGCGTGAGCTCTGCCGAGATTGCTGCCAATTTAGGTCTGAAAAACGCACCAGCCGCATTTGCACCTGCACCGGCCATCGCGCGGGCCGCATCGCGCCGCCAGGGCATGACCGTTCGACCTGCGCCGCTTTATGTGCGGGCTGCCGATGCGACGCCGCCTTCTGATCCGCCGCCGGTGATCTTGCCAGATGACACCTGAGGAGATGGAGGCCATCCATGCGCGCGCCATGACTGTGCCCAGTCCGTGGTCTGTGGAGACCATTTTGGAGTTTGTCGCTGGCCCCGGTGGATTTGTCGTGGCGAATGAAAAAGGTTTTGCCTTGGGCCGGGTAATCATCGATGAGGCAGAGCTTTTGACGCTCGCAGTTGATCCGGATGCGCAGCGCAAGGGAATTGGGGGTTGGTGTTTGCACGCCTTTGAAAGCGAAGCGGGGCGCAGAGGGGCAAGGCGTGCGTTTCTTGAGGTGGCCGCCACAAACCAAGCTGCGCGCACGCTTTACGCCAAAGCAGGCTGGCGCGAAGACGGGGTGCGACGCGGCTATTACCACGCCAAACCTGCACCGATTGATGCGATCACAATGAGCAAAGCGCTTCAATCCGGCTAAACCCCTACGTCATCTAACGGTTTTTTCGTCCAGATCCCGCGATCCACACTTGACCCACTGTCCCCTCTGCGGCCTTAATCGTGCATCAAAAGGGCGCCGGGGGACCCTCCCACGAGACGCCCAGATTTTTAGGTAACCTGGGAGACCTTCATGACCTTTATCCACAAACTGCTTGGTGGGGCCGCCGCGCTGGCGATGTCGGCAACCGCCGCGTTGTCCGAGCCTGCGCTTATGTACGACCTTGGCGGGAAGTTCGACAAATCCTTCAACGAGGCGGCCTATAACGGCGCAAAACGCTGGGCCGAAGAGACCGGCAACAGCTATCGCGAGATCGAAGTCACCGCCGAAGCGCAGCGCGTTCAGTTTGCAACGCGTCTGGCCGAAGCGGGCTTTAACCCGATTGTTGTTCTGGGGTTCCAGAACGCGGCGACCATTGAGGAAGTGGCGCCAAAGTATCCTGGCACCAGCTTTGCCATCATCGACGTGACATGGCTGGGTGACCTGCCCAATGTGCGCCAGATCGGCTTTCAGGAGCATGAAGGCAGCTATCTGGTCGGCATGCTGGCTGCGATGGCAACCGAATCCAACACCGTAGGCTTTATTGGCGGTATGGACGTACCTTTGATCCGTCACTTTGCGTGCGGCTATGCCCAAGGAGCAAAGGCCGTTAACCCCGACATCACAGTGGTTGCCAATATGACCGGTACAACGCCTGCGGCCTGGAATGACCCGGTTAAGGGAGGTGAGCTGACCAAGGCACAGATCAGTCAGGGCGCTGACGTTGTCTTTGCCGCAGCGGGCGGCACCGGCGTTGGTGTGCTTCAGGCGGCCGCAGATGCTGACGTCTTGTCCATTGGTGTGGACAGCAACCAGAACCACCTGCATCCGGGAAAGGTGCTGACCTCGATGCTCAAGCGTGTGGATAACGCCGTTTATGACGTCTTTAACGCAGGCGTAGACGGGTTCGAGGCAGGCGTGACCGTTATGGGTCTGGACAACGATGGTGTTGGCTATGCGGTTGATGAGAACAACGAAGCACTGATCTCAGCCGATATGATGGCGGCAGTCGATGCGGCGAAAGCCGAGATCATCGCGGGCAACCTGTCCGTCGCAAGCTACTATGAGACCGATAGCTGCCCAGCGCTTGATTTCTAATGGGTCTTAATCTGGGTAAAGCGGGGCAGGCAGAAATGTCTGCCCCGGCTGCCATCGAACTGAAAGGCATCTCTAAGGCCTTTGGACCAGTTCAGGCAAACAAAGACATTTCAATCCGCGTCATGCCCGGCACGATCCACGGGATTATCGGCGAAAACGGCGCGGGCAAATCGACATTGATGTCAATCCTTTACGGTTTTTACAAAGCCGACGCGGGCGAGATTTTCATCGCCGGTAAGAAAACCGAAATTCCCGACAGCCAAGCTGCGATTGCGGCTGGCATTGGCATGGTGTTTCAGCACTTCAAACTGGTTGAGAACTTTACCGTATTGGAAAACGTGGTCCTTGGCGCAGAGACCGGGGCGCGACTGATGCCATCGCTGGCGCAGGCGCGCAAGCTGCTGACCGAACTGGCTGCCGAATATGACCTTAAGGTCGATCCAGACGCGAAAATCGAAGACCTTGGCGTCGGCATGCAGCAGCGGGTCGAGATCCTCAAGGCGCTTTATCGCAAGGCCGATATTCTGATCCTTGACGAGCCCACCGGCGTGCTGACGCCTTCGGAGGCCGACCACCTCTTCCGCATTCTTAAAGGTCTTCGGGATGAGGGCAAAACCATCGTTTTGATCACCCACAAGCTGCGCGAGATCATGGATGTCACCGACACCGTCAGCGTGATGCGCCGGGGCGAGATGACGAACACCGTCAAAACCGCAAAGACCAGTCCGTCAGAGCTGGCAGAGATGATGGTGGGCCGCAAAGTGCTGCTGCGCGTCGAGAAAACGGCCGCCACGCCTTATGCCAAGGTGCTTGAGGTCGAAAATCTGCGGGTCAAAGACGAAGACGGGGTCGAGCGGCTGAAAGGTATCAGTCTGGATGTCCGCGGTGGCGAGATTGTGGGCATCGCCGGTGTGGCTGGAAACGGCCAGTCCGAATTGCTGCACGTGCTGGGCGGCTATTGCAAGGCCAAGGGCAGCGTGCGCATCAATGGTGAAGAGATTGACCTGACCGGGCGCAACTCCAACGGTCAGACGCGCCGCGAGCGTGGTATCGCCCATGTGCCCGAAGACAGGCAACGCGAAGGTCTGGTGCTGGATTTTTTTGCTTGGGAAAACATGATCTTCGGCTATCACAACGCCGATGAATACCAAAAGTCCAAGTGGATGATGGACAACAAGGCCATCAAGGAAGAAACAGCTGCAAAGATGGAGCGTTTTGACGTCCGCCCGCCGATCCCAAGCCTGACAGCCAAGAATTTTTCCGGCGGCAATCAACAGAAAATCGTCCTTGCCCGAGAGATGGAGCGCAACCCTGAATTGCTGCTTGTCGGTCAACCCACACGCGGCGTCGACATTGGTGCGATCGAATTCATCCACCAGCAAATTGTGGCCCTGCGTGATCGTGGCAAGGCAATCCTGCTAGTCTCGGTCGAGCTGGACGAGATCATGGGTCTGGCCGACCGCATCATCGTTATGTTCGACGGCCAAATCATGGGCGAGCGCATGCCGGGTCAAACAGACGAAAAAGAACTGGGCATGCTGATGGCGGGCATCACCGAGCCAGCACCACCACGCATGCCAAGTCTGGGGCAAAGGGGCTAAGCCATGGATGTGATCCCGAAGTGGGCCGATGCCCTGCTTATCCCGCTGCTCTCGATCCTGCTCAGCTTCCTTATCTCTGCACTGGTCATTCTGGCGATTGGCGAGGACCCGATACAGGCATTCAAGCTGATGATCGACGGCACCTTCGGACGCTCCGAAGGCTTCGGCTTCATGCTCTACTATGCCACTAACTTCATCTTCACCGGCCTTGCCGTCGCCATCGCCTTTCACGCCCGCCTCTTCAACATCGGCGGCGAAGGGCAAGCCACACTTGGCGGCCTTGGCGTGGCGCTTGTTTGCCTTGCCGTGCCGTGGCCGCACTGGACGCTCGCCCTACCCTTTGCGATCCTAGGCGGCGCTATTTTTGGCGCACTTTGGGCGCTTATCCCGGCCTATCTGCAAGCCAAGCGCGGCAGCCACATCGTGATCACCACGATCATGTTCAACTTCATCGCCTCCGCCCTGCTGGTCTATCTCCTCGTCGAAGTCCTTAAACCCGAAGGCTCGATGGACCCGGCCACCGCACGCTTTGCCGAAGGCACCAACCTACCGCGCATGTCCGACATGCTCGGCGTGATCGGCATCGAATTCTCATCCGCCCCACCGGTGAATATCACCTTCTTTCTTGCCCTTCTGGCCTGCTTCCTCTTTTGGCTCCTGATCTGGCGCACGCGTCTGGGCTATGAAATCCGTGCCTATGGCCAATCCGAAAGCGCCGCCGAATACGCAGGCATCTCGCCCACCAAGATCATCATCATCGCCATGTTGATCTCTGGCGCACTTGCAGGCTGCATGGGGATCAACTCGGTCATGGCGACCGAACGGCTGGTGCTCAACTCGGTTGAAGGCGCGGGCTTCATCGGTATTGCCGTCGCGCTGATGGGCCGCTCGCACCCCTTCGGCGTCGTGCTGGCCGCATTGATGTTTGGTTTTCTCGTTCAAGGCGGCGCCGAAATCGACTTCTGGACAGACATCCCGCGTGAGTTGATCGTCGTAATCCAGGCACTTGTGATCCTCTTCACCGGCGCGCTCGACAACATGGTGCGCATGCCGCTGGAAAAGCTGTTCCTGATGTTCCGCCGCAAAAGGAGCCCGGTCGAATGATCGCCGAATGGCTCCCCCATCTGCTCGCCGGTTGGGGCGTGCAACTGATCGGCGTGCTCTCGCCCGGCCCGGGCGTCGCATTGATCCTCGGAGTTGCCACCACACGCGGACGCAGCGCCTCTATCCTGACCTGCGCTGGCATTGCCGCAGGGTCCACTGTGCTGGCCCTTGGCACAATTCTTGGGCTTGGCCTGCTGCTCTCCGAAGTGGCATGGGCCATGACAGCAGTAAAAATCGCAGGCGCCGCTTACATGGCGTGGCTCGCTTCCAAGGCGTTCAAAAGAGCCTTCAAGCCCGACACTCCGTTGATCGGCACCACACAAGCGGGCACGCGCTCAGCTTTGGCCGGATTCGCGATGCAAATCACCAACCCCAAAGCGATCGTCTATTGGCTAGCGGCCATTGCCCTTGCCGGTCTCAGCACCGCGCCATGGCCGATCATCGCGCTCTTCCTTGTGGGCTCGACGTCCAACTCCTTCTTCGGCCACGGCATCTGGGCCATCGCCCTTTCTTCGCGCCCCTTCCTCACGCTCTACCAGCGCGCCCGCCGCAGCGTCGACGCTGTCTTGGGAGCGTTCTTCGCCTTCGTTGCCTTCAAACTTGCCACGTCAGAGACCTGAGCCATGGACATCACCACCCTCTTGCAAGTTCTCGACACAACGGTGCGGCTCGCCACGCCGCTTCTCTTTGCATGCCTTGCGGGCCTTTTTTCCGAGCGCGCGGGCATCTTCGACATCGGTCTTGAAGGTAAAATGCTGGCCGCGGCTTTCTTCTCAGCCGCCTTTGCGTCGCTCTACGGCTCGGTCTGGATCGGCCTGCTGGCGGGCATCGGCGCCTCGGTCGCGCTCAGCATCATCCACGGGCTGGCCTCAATCACCTTTCGTGGAAACCAGCTCATTTCTGGCGTTGCGATAAACTTCCTCGCAGCAGGCCTCACCGTGCTGATCGCGCAAGACTGGTTCCAGCAAGGCGGCCGCACACCGCAACTCGCCCGTGACGCACGCTTTAACGACATAACCTTGCCATTGGCTAACTCTGCGCCTGAAGGCATGCTCAGCCAAATCTACAGTGAACTGATTTCGGGCCACTCGATACTTGTCTACGTCGCCGCCCTGTCGGTCCCGGCAACGTGGTATATCCTCTTCCGCACCCGCTTTGGTTTGCGCTTGCGTGCGGTGGGAGAAAACCCCGCAGCCGTCGACACTGCGGGTATCTCTGTTGTTGGTCTGCGCTATTCAGCCGTGATGATCTGCGGCTTGCTGTGCGGCCTTGCCGGCGCCTATCTCTCGACAGGCCTGCAGGCGGCATTTGTCAAGGACATGTCCTCAGGTCGTGGCTTTATTGCTCTGGCCGCCCTGATCTTCGCCAAATGGCGGCCATGGTATGCGCTCTCGGCCTGTCTGCTCTTCGGCTTCCTGCAAGCACTCGCCCTCAGACCGGATGTGGTCGAAGCAGTTGCACAAGTAAAAGTCCCCGGCCAACTTCTCGATGCCCTGCCCTACATCCTCACTGTCGTCATCCTCGCAGGCTTTGTTGGCAAAGCCATCCCGCCGCGCGCAGGCGGCACCCCTTACGTGAAAGAACGCTGAGCCGCTCTTTCTTCTTGGTTTAAATATTCTGGGGGTCTGGGGGTGAAACCCCCAGTCGGGCGACGCGCGAAGCGCGGCGCAATCCCTCTGTTCCGATTTGTCGCATCTGGACTGATGTAGCCAAAGCAATTGGTCGTTGAACCCGGCCCCTTGACGGGCGTATGGGACGCGCATGCTAATCTATTTGCCCATCGCCGAAGTATCGGTCAATGCCTTCCTGTTGCTCGGCCTCGGCGGCCTTGTGGGTGTCTTGTCGGGCATGTTTGGCGTGGGCGGCGGGTTCCTGATGACACCGCTTTTGTTCTTTATCGGCATCCCGCCTGCTGTCGCAGTGGCAACCGAAGCCAATCAGATCGTTGCTTCCTCCTTTTCTGGCGTGCTCGCCCACCTCAAACGCAGGACAGTCGATCTGCGCATGGGCACCGTCCTGTTGATCGGCGGCCTCATTGGCGCAGCGCTCGGCGTACAACTTTTCAACGCGCTCAAAGCCATGGGCCAGGTCGATCTGCTTGTCCGCCTTTGCTACGTGGTTTTCCTTGGTGTCATTGGTGGGCTGATGTTCATCGAGAGCCTTAACGCCATTCGCAAGACCCGTGCAGGCACGCCGGCAAAACGCCGCACCAAACGAGGCGTTGTCCAAAAACTGCCCTTTAAAATGCGCTTTCGCACCTCGGGGCTTTACATATCGGTCATTCCACCACTGATCGTCGGCCTATGCGTCGGCGTGCTGGCCGCCATCATGGGCGTCGGCGGCGGTTTCATCATGGTGCCCGCCATGATCTACCTGCTCGGCATGCCGACAAAAGTTGTCGTCGGCACCTCGCTTTTCCAGATTATATTCGTCACCGCCTTTACCACGCTTTTGCACGCCACCACGAACTTCACCGTTGATGTGGTCCTCGCCGTCCTCCTGCTTGTCGGCGGCGTCATTGGCGCACAGATTGGCACACGCATCGGCGCAAAAATGCCCGCCGAACAACTGCGCATCCTTCTGGCGATCATGGTGCTGGCCGTCTGCGGCAAACTCGCGCTCGATCTGCTGCTGCAACCCTCCGAGCTTTATTCCATCGGTTTTGAAGGGGGCCACTGATGCTGCGCGCCTTCCTCATTCTCCTGACCCTGACCCTGCCGGCACACGCAGAAGAGGTTGTCGCGGGCCTCAGCCAGTCCCGTATCTCGATCTCCACCAATTTTGACGGCTCCGAGATCCTGATTTTCGGCGCGGTTAAGCGCGACGCACCGCCGGGCACCAGTCCACTGCAGGTGCTGATTACCGTCGAAGGACCAAGCGAGCCGCTCACGGTGCGCAAGAAAGCCAAACGTTTCGGTATCTGGGTCAACACCGATCGGGTCGAAGTCACGGGTGCCCCCAGTTTTTACGCCGTGGCCACAACCGCGCCTCTGTCCGACACGATCACCGACAATCAGGATCTGCAACACCGTATCTCGATCCCACGGGCCATCCAACTGGGCGGCGAACGGTTCCCTGGCGATGTCGCTTTTGAAGAGGCGCTGATCCGCATCCGCGAAGACGCAGGTCTCTATCAAACCAACATCGGCGCGGTCAGCCTTGAAGAAGGCACGCTTTTCTCCACCACGGTGCGCCTGCCCGCCAACCTGCACGAAGGCGACTATCGCGCACGCTTTTTCCTGACCCGGAACGGCGTGGTCGTGGATCAGCACTCCACCGACATCGACGTGCAGAAGGTCGGCCTTGAGCGATTTCTTTTCCGCCTCAGCCGCGAAAATCCGTTGATCTACGGCCTGATGTCGCTCGCGATCGCAATTTTCGCAGGCTGGGCCGCCTCGGCCGCCTTCCGCGCCCTGCGCGTCTAATCCGGGTTCTCGGTAGTCAGCGAAAACGGCGCCACGGGCGCATCCAGATCCCGCGTCGAAAGCGGCTCCTCGGGGCGACCAAGGCGGTAACGCGTCACCCAATAAAGCCGCTCCTCCGCCCGCGTGATCGCCACATAAGCCAGTCTCTTCCACAAAGGCAGACCCGCCTCCATCCGCCCCGCGCGTGAGGCGGCATAAAGGTCCGGCGCAAATACCTGCACCTCAGGCCACTGCGATCCCTGCGCTTTGTGGATTGTCACCGCCGCCCCATGCAGAAACGCCGCTCCCATATTAGCGGCAAACGGAATAAACGGCTCTTCTTCCCCCGGCACTTCAATCTTAACAATCGAGGCGGCAGACACCTGCGGCTCAGTAGCCCCAATCACATGCAACCGCGAAAAGCCTGCGCGCCGTCCTGGCCCCAGATAGATCACCTGCGCGCCCTTGATCAGACCTCGCGCCTCCAGATCGAGCCGCTTCTTGCGATGCTTGAGCGGCAATTCGATCCCGTCACAAATCAGCGGCTCACCGGGCAAAAGCGCATCGCCAGGCGCCTCGAACGCCGCCCGAAACGCATGAATCAATCGAATGCGCGTCGCATTGCGCCACACCAACACCGGCGAACGCGCCATCATCCCCGCTTCAACCCGAGCGGCCACCCTCACACGGTCATCGCGGGCAGCGGCCTCCTCGATCATCCGCTCAAACCGATCAAACGTCAGGCTCTCATCAGCCAAAGCATGCGCCAAATCCAGAATTGGGTTGTCCAGGTCTTGCCGGTGCACCCGGCTAAGCGTCAGCTTGCGCGGCGCGGGAAGGCTTTCAAACACCATCGCGCCCGATTGGTTCACCGGTGCCAATTGCGCAGGGTCGCCAAACAGCAAAAGCGTTGGAAATATCTCCTGCAAATCCTCGAACTGCCGCTTGTCCAGCATCGAAGCCTCATCGACAAATCCAATGTCCAACGGGTCCTCGCGCCGCTTCCAACCCAGAATAAAATCCGAGCCTTTCAGCCCAGCTGCCGCCAAAGCTCCCGGCACCGACTTGTTGGTCTGAAAGAACGCAAACGCCCGGTCAAGGGCCGCCTGCGTCAGCCCCTCAACCTCCGGCTTTTCCCCATTGCCCAGCAACCATTCGGCAATCTTCTCATACTCCGGATCATAAAGCGGCGTATACAGGATCCGGTGAATCGTTGTCGCAGCCACCCCACGTGTGCGCAAAACACTCGCGGCTTTGTTGGTCGGCGCCAAAATTGCCAGCGTCCGAGTATCCTTGCGCCGCCGCCCCTCATAATCGCCCGAAATCGTCTCAACACCCGCTTCATTCAAGGCTTCGGCCAAGCGCGCCAGCAACATCGTCTTGCCCGATCCCGCCTTGCCGATCACTGCCAGCGCCCCTTGTCCACCTTCGGCGCGCGGCAGGGTCATGCTTTCCTCTATGTCCACACCTGCACTGGCCAAAAGCTCGGCCACGCGGTCAAAGGCCTCTGCCTGATCTTCGGAAAAAACGGTGATGGGGACATTCATCCCCTGACCCTATCGGGTACATCCCCGCCCTACCAGACGCCCCTCCTTCTTCTTGGTGAAAATATCCCGGGGAGCGCG
>JABDJX010000216.1 GCA_013003245.1 Silicimonas sp.
CGCGCTCCCCGGGATATTTTCACCAAGAAGAAACTCAAAGCCGTAAAGGTGAGGTGCGCGACCAGTCTTTGGCCGCCCCTGAAGGCTAGGCCGCGTCTTCTTCTGCCGCCTGCATGTTCCATAGGGCCGCGTAGCGTGCTTCACGCGCCAACAGCTCTTCGTGGGAGCCTTCTTCGACGATCACGCCCTTTTCCAGCACTACGATACGGTCGGCGTGGGCAATGGTGGAAAGCCGGTGCGCGATAGTGATAACTGTGCGCCCCTCTCCCATGGCTTTCAGCTCGTTTTGAATATCAGCCTCGGTTTCGGTATCCAGAGCACTTGTCGCCTCGTCCAACAGCAGGATCGGCGGGTTTTTCAGCAGCGTGCGGGCAATACCAACGCGCTGTTTCTCGCCGCCCGAAAGCTTCAGCCCCCGTTCGCCAACGGTGGTTTGATAGCCGTTGGGCAAGGACATGACAAAGTCGTGAATCTTTGCCGCGCGCGCAGCCTCTTCCACCTGCGCCCGTGTCGCATCATGGCGACCGTAAGCGATGTTGTAGTAGATCGTGTCGTTGAAGAGCACCGTGTCCTGTGGCACCACGCCGATCTGCGCGTGCAGACTTTCCTGTGTGATGTCGCGCACATCCTGCCCGTCGATTTTCAGCGATCCGCTGGCCACATCGTAGAACCGGAAGAGCAGCCGCCCAATGGTCGATTTACCCGACCCAGAAGAGCCGACAATGGCCACCGTCTGCCCTGCCGGAACCAAAAGTGTCACACCTTTCAGGATTGGACGCTCTGGATCGTAGCCAAAGGCAATATCATCAAACATCACCTCGCCGCCGGCAACCTCCAGATCGGGCGCATGGGGCTTGTCCTTCACTTCTGCGGGTTGCTCGAGCAGATCAAACATCTCACCCATATCGACCAGACTTTGCCGGATCTCGCGATAGACCGTGCCAAGAAAGTTCAGCGGCATGGTGATCTGGATCATATAGGCGTTGACCATTACGAAATCGCCCACCGTCAGTGTGCCGTCCTGCACGCCCATCGCGGCCATGACCATCACAACTACCAGACCGGTAGTGATCAGGAACGACTGACCAAAGTTCAGAAACGCCAGCGAGTAGGACGTTTTGAGGGCGGCGGCCACATAGCCCCGCATGGCACTGTCATAGCGCTCGGCCTCGATCTTTTCGGCGTTGAAATATTTGACCGTCTCGAAATTCAGCAAGCTGTCGATCGCCTTTTGGTTGGCATCGGTGTCTTGATCGTTCATCTCTTTGCGGATCTTCACCCGCCATTCGGTGACCTTGAACGTGAAGACGACGTAAAACGCGATGCACACCACCACGACGGCCAGATACCAGACGTCGAAAACCACCGCCAAAACCGCGCCGATCATAACCAGCTCAAGGATCAGCGGACCGATGGAAAAGAGCAAAAAGCGCAGCAGGAACTCAACGCCCTTCACACCGCGCTCGATAATTCGGCTGAGGCCACCAGTTTTGCGGGTGATGTGATAGCGCAGGCTGAGCGCGTGGATATGTTCAAACGTCTCAAGCGCCAGCATCCGCAAGGCGCGTTGGCCCACAGCGGCAAAGATCGCATCGCGCAATTGCTGAAAGCCGTTCGACATCAACCGTGCGACGCCATAGGCGATGGTGACACCCACCGCACCCATGGCCAAAAGCCAGCCGGGATCGTTGCCCACGTCGCCAGCCAGAATATCAACGCCCGCCTTGTAGAAAAACGGCGTCGCCACTGCGACGATCTTTGAGAGCAAAAGGGCCAGCATTGCCAGCACCACGCGCCGCTTTACCCAAGGTTTGTCGTCTGGCCACAGGTATGGGGCGACCTTGCGGATCGTGCGCATACCGCTCTTGCGTTCAAGGCGCTCAATGTCAGGAGAGGTACTGTCGGTCATTGAACAGGGATGTAGGACGTTCCGCCCCGCTTGACCAGTTCAGTTTGTGGATTTGGTGAGAAGGTCTGGTTTGAGCCCTTACTTGCGAGATGCCGCGTGGTGAGTGAATGGCCACTTAATCCAAGAGGATCGAACATGGCTAATACGGCCTAGGTTATTGAGCTTAGGCTTTGTAGCTTAGTAGGTACGAGCCAACGTTTGCTGCAGGAAAACAATGGCAGCGTGTCGATATTTGTCAGTGACTAATGGTTCAGGATTTTAGACAGGAAGTCTTTGGCGCGATCGCTTTCGGGATTGTCGAAGAAACTTGCCGTGGGTCGGTCTTCAATGATGGCGCCGGCATCCATAAAGATCACCCGGTCGGCCACCTTGCGGGCAAAGCCCATTTCATGCGTGACGACCATCATGGTCATGCCTTCCTGCGCCAGTTCGACCATCACGTCCAAGACCTCTTTGATCATCTCCGGATCAAGCGCCGATGTGGGTTCGTCAAACAGCATCGCAATCGGATCCATCGCAAGCGACCGCGCAATTGCAATGCGCTGCTGCTGGCCACCCGATAGCTGGCTTGGGTATTTGTGCGAATGCTCTCCCATGCCCACTCGGTCCAGCAGCTTTTCGGCTCTTGAAACGGCCTCATCCCGGCTGCGTTTCAGGACCTTTTCCTGCGCCAGACAAAGATTTTCCAATACTGACATATGAGGATAAAGTTCAAAATGCTGGAACACCATGCCAATGCGTGCGCGCAGGCTCGTCAGGTTCGCGCCCTTGGCCGTGACCGCGTTACCGTCGACCGTGATCTCGCCCTGTTGCACAGGTTCGAGTCCATTCACGCATTTGATCAGCGTTGACTTTCCCGACCCTGAAGGGCCGCAAACGACGACGACTTCGCCCTTGGTGACATTCGTGGTGCAATCGGTCAGCACACGAAAATCGCCATACCACTTTGAAACGTTATCCATATGTATCATGTCGCCATCCGGGATTTGAGGCTTCGCACGAACATTGAGCCCGAGAAGCAAATGATGAAATAAACGACAGCGGCAAAGAGGTACAATTCAACCAATCGCCCTTCGGTGCGTGCGACGATGGACGAAGCTGTCATGAAGTCGCGCAGGCTAACCACAAAGACCAGCGAGGTGTCCTGGAACAAGATGATACCCTGGGTTACAAGGATCGGAATCATGTTCCGGAACGCCTGAGGCAGGACGACGTAGCGCTGGATTTGCCAATAGCCCAAACCGGTTGACTGACCAGCATGGACTTGGCCTTGTTTGACGCTTTGGATGCCTGCGCGCATGATTTCGGAATAATAGGCCGCCTCGAACAAGACAAACGCAATCAGGGCCGAATAAAAGCTTCCGATGGGGCGGCCAATGGCCAGCGGGACCAGGAAGAAAAACCAGAAGATTACCAGGATCAGCGGGACCGAACGGATCAGGTTGACGTAGGTCGCTGCGACAAATGCCAGTGGCTTGATGCCCGACAGGCGCGCGAGCGCCAGAAGTGTGCCGAGTATGATGCCGCCAATGATCGACAGAAAAGTCAGCCACAAGCTGAGCTGCAGGCCCTGCCAAAGAAAGGGAAGCGATGTCCAGATGATGTCGAAATCGAAGTCAGACATGGGCTACCTCTCGTTTCCGACATAACCCGGAATGCGGGTATAGGACTCCAGCGCTTGCATAATCACTGTCGCGACCAATGCGATTGTCACATAGATCACCGTTGCGGCGGTGAAGGCCTCGAACCCCTGAAAGGTATATTCCGCAATTTGTTGGCTTTGCGCCGTCAGTTCCAGCAAGCCGATAGTCAGCGCCAGCGACGAGTTCTTGAAAACCGTCAGAAACTCGGACGTGAGGGGCGGGACGATCATGCGAAACGAGATCGGCAGCAAGACATAGCGGTAGGTTTGCGCCACGCTCATACCGTGGGCGGTTGACGCTGCCGTAAGGCCGGGGGGCACGGTTTCGATGCCAGCGCGGACTTGTTCGGCGATGCGCGAGGCGGTGTAAAGGCCAAGGGCGACTACGGCGGTGACGAATTCAGGATTGGGCATGTCGCGCTTCATCCAGCGGCCCCAATCCTCGGGCACCATTTCGGGGACCGCGAAATACCAGATGAACATTTGCACCAGCAAGGGTACGTTGCGAAAGATCTCGACATAGGTCGAGCAGATCGCGCGGATGAACTTGTTTGGAACGGTTTTACCGACGCCCACCAGCGCGCCCAGCACAATCGCGATGCACCAAGCGCAAAGCGCCACGGATACCGTCCAGCCAAAACCGCTGATCAGCCAGCTTAGGTATTGTTCTTCGAAAAGAACCGACCAATTCCAATTATAGTCCATCCAACCGCGCCTCGCAGATTAAGATGTGAGGATCGACCGAGCCCGAATATTGGGGCCCGGTCTCGTCCGAAATGTCGCTTTACTCGGGAAGAGCGCCGAGCGTAAAGGCAGCTTTCAGCAACGGATCAGCAGGGACGCCAAGCGGATCGAACCATTTGGCGTAGATCGCGTCGATTTCGCCCGAGCGGAAAACGGCAGCCAAAGCCTTTTTGCCAATCAGCTCAAACTCGCTGTCATCGCGACGCACCATGAGCGCGTAAGGATCAAACGAAAGGAAGTCACCTACAACTGCGAAGTCCTCTGGAGTTTTGGACTTTGAAATCAGGCCAAAAAGCAGAATGTGGTCGGTTGCGTAAACATCAACACGGTCGGTTTCCAGCGAAAGCATGCCTTCAGCGTGGTCACGTACGGGCAGAACTTTCACGTCCAGACCCAGCTCTTCAACGGCGGCCAGAACCGCACGCTCGTTGGTGGTGCCTTGCGCCAAAGCCACCGCCTTGCCGCCAAGATCAGCAACCGACTGGATGCCACTGTCTTTGCGCACCATCAGCTTTGTGCCGGTGACAAAGGTGATAGGCAGATACTCAACCTGTTGTTGGCGTGTCAGGTTGTTAGTGGTTGAGCCGCACTCAAGATCGATGGTGCCGTTTGCCATCAGGGCGATGCGCGTCTTTGGATTGACCGGCACATATTTGACTGTCAGCTCTTTGCCCACTTCGGCTTCAACCGCCTCGACGATTTTCATGCAAAGATCGATAGAGTATCCGACCGGTTTTTGATTTTCGTCTAGATAGGCAAACGGAACTGAGCTCTCCCGGTGGCCAATGACGATTTCTCCACTTTCGGTGATTTTGGCCAGTGTTCCGCCGTGGCCATCAGCCAATGCAAGCGGCGCAGACAGCCCTAGGGCCATCGTTGCTGTTACGATTTTTGTCATCAATGACATTGGTAGTTCTCCTTGTTGGTTTCGGTTTATTGAATTCGAAACGGTCAGATATATCCGGGCAGATCGAAGGCATCAGGGTAGCCAAACAAGGCCGCACTTCCGCCAGTGTGCAAAAACACAACGTTGGTCATGCCGTCGAAATAGCCCTTTTTTATCTGGTCGATTAGCCCGTCGAGACCTTTGCCGGAATAGACCGGGTCGAACAAAAGCCCTTCGGTCTGCGCCAGAAGGCGAACGGCGTCCTTCATCCCTTCGGTGGGGATACCGTAACC
>JABDJX010000241.1 GCA_013003245.1 Silicimonas sp.
ATCTTTTAAACGCCGAAGATGGCGATGTTTTCGTAATTTTCGATGTGCGACGCTACGAGAATAACACCCTGAAGCTTGCCGAATTGGCCCAGGCGCGCGGCGCCAAGATCGTGCTGTGTACCGATCAATGGCGCTCTCCCATCCATCGCATGGCCGACATCTGCCTGCCCAGCCAGATCATTGTGCCCTCTGCCTGGGATTCTTCGACGACCACCATGTTGCTGCTTGAAAGCATGATCTCGGCAATACAAACCCTGCATTGGGACACCACCAAGGACCGAATGCAGGACCTGGAAGGCATTTTCGACAAAACAAAGCTGTTTCGGAAGTTCACTTGAACTGTCAGGCGCGAAACCACTCAATATCATCACAAATCCGTGGGGTATTATGTTTATTCACCCAGTTTTCGCTAACTTGTTTGGAAATAGTGATCTATCCGCCCGGAGGACAATATGACCTATTCATATCTCAACCGCCGCTCCTTTCTTGCAACGACAGGTGCAGCGGCATCACTTGGGCTTTTGAACCCTGCACGCGCAAGCGGTCTGGCGCCGACCGCATCGATGCGCGGAGGCTCTAACAATTATCTACCCAAGGCACCAATCGTTGAAAGAATTGGCGGTGGTGGGTTTTGGATGACCGGCACGGTGCGGCGTGCGGGCGACGGTGCGCCCTTGGCTGGGCAGCGTATTCAGGTTTGGGCGCACACAACTGAAGGCCATGAAAGAGACCGTCATAGCCATGGTGCCACATTGACAGATGCAAAAGGCGTCTTCCGTCTTGAGATGCCGCAGATCGTTCCCGCTTTTGGTCAGGCGCACGGGCATCTTGCCTACGACAGCGGGGACTTTGAGACCGTCTTCCTTCGCCCCGTCATGCCAAGCTCCAAGGACACCAGCCTGGAGGCCCATTTCGTTCTGAAGCCGGCGTGAAGCATTGAGATCGAAAACAAGCCCGGCGAAAGCACTTTTGATTTGGCTTGTGTTCGTCGCAGCAGTGGTAGGTCCGCTTGCTCTTGCCGCAAACAGTCCCCTTCTTGCCTGGCGAGACCCGATTTACATTGCAAGCGGGTTTGCCGGGATAACCGCGCTGGCATTGTTATTCGTGCAACCTTTGCTGGCCAGAAATCTTTTGCCCAACCTAAAGATGCATCTTGGACGCCGTATTCATCGCCTCACCGGTGCCTTCTTGGTTATTGCAATCATCACCCATGTGGCAGGGCTTTGGATCACCAGCCCACCGGATGTTGTGGACGCTTTGCTTTTCGCATCGCCCACCCCGTTCAGTGCTTGGGGTGTTATCGCGATGTGGGCCGCCTTTGCCGCGGCACTTGTTGCAGCACTGCGGCGAAAACTCCGCTTAAAGCCACACAATTGGCGTCGTCTGCACGGCACGTTTGCCGCCATCATTGTCGTTGCCAGTGTCGTTCACGCCTTATTGATCGAGGGCACCATGGAGCCTTTTTCTAAAGCAGCGCTGTGCATTCTCGTCATTGCTGCAGGGCTGTTCGCGCTAAGGCGCGGCCGCGTAAAATCTTATTCTTGACCTTCCAGTTGGTGGAACGATTACTCCAGCACAAAAGTTTATGGAGCAGAACCTGTGAAAGCCATTGTTGGAGCCGCCGTCTTGGTCGCCATTGGGACCGGAGGGTATCTAATGACGAGTCAGACACAGCCAGAAACAGTGTCTGAAACCGTGTCGCTGGCTGACAGCGCCATTGTCGAAATTACCCTGCCCGATTCCCTGTCAGAAAACGCCCAGATCGGAAAAACGGCATTCGAAGCCGCCTGCGCGTCTTGCCATGGCGTAAATGCCGTTGGCCAAATTGATGTGGCCCCGCCTCTGGTCCATGTCATCTACGAGCCCTCGCACCACGGTGACGAGGCATTTCAAGTTGCCGTGACGCACGGGGTACGCGGTCACCACTGGCCCTTTGGTAGCATGCCACCTGTCGAAGGTTTGACGCGCGGCGATGTGACGATGATTATTGCTTATATCCGTGAGTTGCAGCGTGCCAACGGAATAAACTGAAATTGAGAGAAGAGCACAAGATGAAGATAACGACCCTGCTGACTTGGACAGCCTGCATTTTTGCCAGCGCAGCGATCGCCCATGAAGGCGTAAAGAATGCCGCCGTCAAAGCGCGGATGGATGCAATGAGCGGCATCGGCGCCGAGATGAAAACTCTGGGGCAGATGGCCAAAGGGCAAACCGCGTTTGATCCCGGCGCAGCAAAGGCCGCAGCCGCAGCGATTGCTGAACACGCAGCATCCACACCAGCGTTATTCGAGGCCAATGCAGACGATCCCAAATCCGAAGCGAGAGCAGAGATTTGGGAGAACTTCGCTGATTTTACTGCAAAATCGCGCGAGCTTGAGCAGATCGCAACAAATCTTTCCACAAGCATTGCCACAGAGGCTGATTTGAGCGCAGCAATGAAATCGTTGGGCGCAAACTGTCAGGCTTGCCACAAAGCTTATCGAGAATAGGTGCCGAAAATGACCTTTAATCGCCGCACATTTCTAATGAGCACCGCCGCTGTCCTAACGCTTCCTCGCGCTGCATTGGCCAGCCCGAGTGTTTTGCGCGCCGAACCTGTCAAAGCGCAAATATTGCCGGAAGGCGATGGCACAACAGACATGCTTGGCTTCAATGGATCGACACCCGGTCCTGAATTGCGTGTCCGGCAAGGCGATACTCTCGCTGTGCGTTTTGACAATCAAACCAGCGAGGCGTCCTCGGTACATTGGCATGGGATACGGTTGGAAAACTCAATGGATGGTGTGCCGGGCCTGACGCAATTGGTGGTTAAGCCGGGTGAAAGCTTTGACTATCAGTTCAAAGCACCAGATGCCGGAACGTATTGGTATCACTCGCACAACCGCTCATGGGAGCAGGTCGCGAAGGGGCTTTACGGCCCGCTGATCGTGGAAGAGGCGAACCCGCCTCAGGTCGATCACGACATAACTGTCATGCTGGACGATTGGCGCATTGAAGAAACTGGCGCGCTTGCAGGCGGGTTCGGCAACATGCACGATTTCGCACACGCAGGGCGGATGGGCAATTATGCCAAAATCCTTCCGTCACAAGAAAGCATCCGGTTGGGCGACCGTATCCGACTGCGATTGATCAACACGGCAACTGCGCGCGTCTTTCCGATCCGCATCGAAGGACTGGCTGCACAGGTGGTAGCACTTGATGGCATGCCATTGGCCACGCCACGCGCACTTGAAGATTTCCAGATCGCCCCGGCACAACGCGTAGACCTGATCGGCGACGTGAAAAGCGCTGTTGATTTTCTTTTCGTCTTGCGTGACGACATCTATGAAATGGGCAGCCTTAAAATTGACGGTGAAAACCCCTCCCCCATTACGTCACCCATCAAAGCGTTGTCAGCGCCAGACGCCACGCGTCCCAAGGATGTGCCCGACCACGCTTTGCGCCTAAAGATGGAAGGCGGCGCCATGGGCGGACGACATGCAGGCGATGATATTTGGGCATTAAACGGAATCTCGGGATTGAAGGACAAACCGTTTGCCACCTTCAAGCGCGGGGAAACGGCTGTCATCGACTTGGTCAACGACACAAGTTGGCCGCACGGCATTCATCTGCATGGGCACCATTTCTTTGAAATGAACCAGGATGGAACCTTGGGCGATTACCGCGACACCTCGCTGGTGGACCGCGGCGCATCGCAAAAAATCGCCGTCGTCTTCGACAACCCCGGAAAATGGCTTTTGCATTGTCACATGTTGGGGCATCAGGCCTCGGGCATGAAAACCTGGGTAGAAGTCGTGTGAGGCGCACATTCCTGATCTTAACGGCTATTGTGGCGGCTGGCATCGCGCAGGCTGCCCACGAGCTGGAAGATCGCGATCTGGAAAACGGCATAGCACTTTATGCAGAGCACTGCGCATCGTGCCATGGCGCCAATCTGGAAGGCCAACCTGATTGGCAATCGGCGGATGAAAACGGCATTCTGCCGGCGCCGCCCCACAATGAAAGAGGCCACACGTGGCATCACGATAACGGACTGCTTTTTCTGTATACAAAGCTTGGTGGAAAAGAGGCGCTGGCAGAACGCGGCATTGCTGACTTCAACAGTGGGATGCCGGGTTTTGGTGAAACTCTGACCGACGATGAAATCTGGAACGTCCTCGCCTTTATCCGCTCGACCTGGCCGGAACGTGTTCAGGAAATTCAGGCAGTCCGAAATCGGCCTCATAACTAAGACCGTCTGCGGGCTAATTCTCGGTAGAGCGCCTCGCGGCTGACCGACAATTCATAAGCAACCGTTTGCCATTCGCCTTTGTCAGGCAGTGGGCCGTACTCGGCAAGCCACGCGTCAAGACGGGCCGCAACGGTTTTCAAACTTCTTATCTCTGAGCGCATGCGCGTGTGCTGCACAGAACGTGCAAGATGCGCGCCCCAACTGTCCGCCATGTCAGGATCGGATCGAAGGCTCGTGCGAAACTGTGACCGCGGCAACACAGCCAGTGTCGAGCGTTTCAAAGCGATGCAATCACAGTGATAGGTCGTGGCATAGGCCGAGGCCTCTGCAAGCAATTCATTTTCAGCAGCGCGCTGCAGGTACGCTTGATCTCCTGAAGGCAGCGTACGCACCAGTGCTGCATCTCCTTGCCTGACCAAGAACATATGCGTCACCGGATCATCCGTTCTGAAGATCGGCTCACCCACGTCAAAGTGGCGATCCTGCGCTTGCAGAAAAAGGGATGAAATATGCAATGACATGATAGCCATCATATGCACGAGGGCTTGGATGCGCCAGACAGGATGCAATCAAATGGAGCACACCATGAAAATCAAATCCATTCTCATTGCTGCACTTGTCCTTGGCACACCGGTGGCATCCGACACAGACCACCAGCCTTACAAGGGTCTTGAGACGCGTGATATCAGCAGCTTTTCCCAAGAAGACCTCGAAGCGCTGCAAAGCGGAAGCGGTTGGGGATTGGCCTTGCCCGCCGAACTCAACGGTTACCCGGGCCCCGCACATGTGCTGGAACTGAGTGAAGAGCTTGGCCTCTCTGATCAACAATTGGCTGACGTGCAGGCAATCTTCGACGCCATGAAAATAGACGCCATCGCAACTGGCAACGATCTGATTGAAGCCGAGCAAAAACTGGATCAAAGTTTCAGATCGAACAGCCTGACGGCCAACGCGTTGAATGACTTGATTGCCAACGCCGAGACCGCCCGCGCAAAACTGCGTTTCATTCACCTGTCGCGCCATCTCGAGACAAAAGAGCTTTTAACCGCCGAACAGATTTCTGGATACTCGGCGTTACGCGGATACAGTTCTGACCCCTGTCAATCTGTTCCCAAAGGACACGACACCGAAATGTGGCGCCGCCATAACGGCTGCAGCGACTAGGCAGCGGATTTCTGTCGCAGCCATCATTTTAAACTTCGGACGCGATCTGGGCGTCCGCCACGGCCGCTCACTCACTTTTCCTCAAAGCATCATGATTTGTTGAGTCCGCACAAAGCGTGTTAACGTTAAAACAAAGTTCACACGTCAGTGAGTGTGCACTTGTTCTTATTGGCATGTGCGCATTTGCACCTATCTAATGCAGCACCTTATGGATCTCCCCGCGCCGTTCGCGGGACGCACAAACAAAAAGAGGAGAGGAGTGGCCATGAACGCCATTGCCCGTCGCCAGAGTCCTGCGAATGCACTTTGGTTATTTATCCTGACGACAGCGCTGCTGATTGCCCAGACACTGTCTGTGGCAGCCCAGTCGCGCCCCGAAACCTTTGCCGATTTGGCCGAACAGGTCAGCCCGGCTGTGGTCAACATCACAACGTCGACCACCGTGGCAACCGCGACCCAGCCGGACCGTCCGGTTGTTCCCGACGGGTCGCCCTTTGAAGATTTCTTCCGAGATTTTCTGGATCGCAACGGCCCAAACGGTCAGGCACCACGGCGCAGCCAGGCTCTGGGATCAGGCTTTGTGATTTCTGAAGACGGCTTCATCGTCACCAACAATCACGTTATTCAAGGCGCTGACGAAATCCTGATCGAGTTCTTTGAAGGATTTGAACTTGAAGCCGAGATTATCGGCACCGACCCCAACACAGACCTTGCGCTGTTGAAGGTCGAAAGCGATGAGCCGCTGAAGTTCGTCAGCTGGGGTGACAGCGAAGAGGCCCGTGTGGGCGACTGGGTGATGGCCATGGGCAACCCGCTGGGTCAAGGCTTTTCGGTGTCTGCGGGTATCGTATCGGCGCGCGGTCGTGCGCTGTCTGGCAGCTATGACGATTATATCCAGACCGACGCCGCCATCAACCGCGGCAACTCGGGTGGACCGCTCTTCAACATGAATGGCGACGTGATCGGCGTGAACACAGCCATCCTGTCCCCCAACGGCGGCTCCATCGGCATCGGCTTTGCGATGTCGTCCCGCGTGGCTGAAAACGTCATCTTCCAGTTGCGTGACTTTGGCGAAACCCGCCGGGGTTGGCTGGGCGTGCGCATTCAGGACGTAACCGAGGACCTTGCCGAAGGCCTGGGCCTTGAGAACGTGGCGGGTGCACTGGTGACAGACGTGCCCGAAGGCCCTGCACTTGAAGCCGGCATCGAAGCTGGTGACGTAATCATGAGCTTTGATGGCGTCGATGTAGACGACACTCGCGGGTTGGTCCGGCAGGTGGCGGATACAGAGATTGGCAAGGAGGTCCGCGTGATCGTCTTCCGGGATGGTCAGACCGAAACCCTGCGCGTCACCCTTGGGCGTCGGGAAGAAGCTGAAACCGCCGTGCCAGCGTCGGCTCAGTCAGACGAGCCTGTCACGACCGAGTTCATGGGCCTGACGATCAGCGACATGACCGACGAGTTGCGCGAGCAACTTGGCTTGCCTGAAGATGCTGAAGGGCTGGTTGTCGGTGAGGTCGTCGAAGACAGTGAAGCTTTCGAGAAAGGCCTGCGCGCCGGCGACATAATCGTAGAGGCCGGTCAGGAAAAGGTCGGCACCGTCCGCGATCTGGAAGAGCGCGTGGAAAGTGCCAAGGAAGCAGGCCGCAAATCGCTCCTGCTCCTGGTCCGACGAGGTGGTGATCCACGCTTCGTCGCCCTGTCGCTCGACGCTGGCTGATAATTTCAGACAAACACCAAGAAGGCCCCGTACTGCGGGGCCTTTTTTGCAGACTCTGTACCAGATTGTCATGCATATGTTGTGCACCAATCCGCCCCCTAAGCGGATTTGCAGAAACTTTTTGGCAGTACATCATGGAGGTCTCGCCCGTTTGCGGATCGAGCCAACCAGAGGCGGATGAAGGTGCCGAAGGCGTTCAGTTCATCGTCGAAGCTACTGCGACACTGACGGTCGATGGGCAGGAACATCTTCTGGAAGAAGGTGGTTTTGCGTACCTGCCGCCTACTACTGCTTGGACGCTCCACAATAGGAGCAAAGACATCCTAAGGTTTCACTGGATTTGCAAAACCTATGATGCTGTTTCGGGGTTAGCTTATCCAGACGTTGTCATTACCAACGAGAAAAATGTCGCGCCAACTGTAATGCCGGAAACAGATTGCAAATGGGCGACAAGGATCAGTTCAACAACGGCTGCAATCGTTACGTCGTAGAGTTGATACTCAAGAGCGTTCATATCCGCGTCTGCTTCGGCCAGAACCGCTAACGCCGCCTCGTTGGAGGCAAAAGCCGCAATATGTGTGGCCAGGCGTCCTTTGCTATCCGTCTCAGCAATGTCTGCCCCGGCGCCCAGTGCGGTACGCATATCCTTGGCTGACCCGATGTGAGCCACCAATAAAATCGGCGAGAAGCTCGGATTTCAGATTCCATTGGTTCCGTCTGGGCGAGGATTTGCTAGACGGTCATCACCCCGCGGCTATGCTAGAAATTTGCATTTTTGGTCATTTCAGCAACAACGCCCCCACAGTCATCCTGCGAGGGCGTTGCGTCAGTGATTTTTGGTTAGATCAACCCTTTTCCAGCGATCCCTCACCGTGACCTGCCATACCACCAGAGACTTCTTCGGTAGCTTCACCGGAAAGCTCTTCCGGCAAAATCAGATTAAGGACGATGGCAATCAAAGCTGCTGGCAGCAGGCCAGATGTCATCAGGATGCGCAGCGTATCCGGCAGATACTGAACCGCCTTTGGGTCGAGTTGCAGGCCGAGGCCGATAGACAGAGCAATTGCGAAGATCACCATGTTGCGGCGGTTCCATTTCACGTCTGACAGCATCGAGATACCAGCAGCTACAACCATACCAAACATCACGATCACGCCCCCGCCCAATACTTCGATTGGGATTGTGCGGATGACTGCGCCGACTTTTGGGATCAGGCCACAGATGATCAAGAAGATCGCGCCGATGGTCACAACATGACGGCTCATAACGCCCGTCATCGCAATCAGGCCAACGTTTTGGCTGAACGACGTGTTCGGGAAACCACCAAAGATACCTGCGATGGCCGAACCGGCACCGTCGGCGTAAGTCGCGCCTTGGATCTCTTTGTCTGTCGCTTCACGACCCGCACCACCTTTGGTAATACCGGATACGTCGCCAACTGTTTCAACAGCAGACACGAATGCCATCAGGCAGAAACCGATGATCGCTGCAAAGCTCAGCTCAAAGCCGTATTTGAACGGCATTGGCAACGCCACCGATGCCGCGCGATCCCAGCTCGTTGTGATGCCTTCGATTGTGACCATGCCCATAGCCATCGCGTAGAAGTATCCAACGATAATGCCGATGACGACTGCGGATACTGCCAGCATGCCTTTGGCGTAGAACTTTAGCGCCAGTGTTACAAAGACAACGACGAGTGCCGCCGACCAGTTCAGCAGGCTGCCGTATTCAGGCTTGTCGATCGCTGGAACCCCACCTGCGGCGTATTGGATGCCAACTTTTACAAGCGCCAAACCGATCATGGTCACAACAAGACCCGTCACAAGTGGTGGCAGTGCAAATCGGATTTTGCCAATGAATGTCGCGATGAGCATATGAAACAGGCCACCGATGACGACACCACCAAACAGGGCAGGCAAAGCGTCAACGCCTTTGCCAGCCACCAGTGGGATCATGATCGGGATAAATGCAAAAGACGTCCCCTGAACGATTGGCAGGCGTGCGCCAACGGGGCCAAGGCCGATTGTCTGGAACAATGTCGCAATGCCTGCAAACAGCATCGACATCTGGATCAGATACGTCATGTCAGGGAAGCCTTGCGCTCCTGCATCCGAGCCAAACCCAAAGCCTGCGGCCCCTGCGATAATGATTGCAGGTGTAACGTTAGAGACAAACATCGCGAGTACGTGCTGAATCCCCAGCGGTACGGCGCGGTGAAGCGCTGGCGTATAATTTGGGTCGCGGAGCTGTTCCGGCGTCCCGATTGATGTATCGGCCATTGTTAAGTTTCCTCCCTAAGATGCCTTCGCCAGCCCCTCGCTGACTTCATTATTGTCCAGCTCGACCGAGAACGGGGTATCGAACCAGTGTTCTTCTAAATTTGCGCCTGTGCCGATGCGATCAACGACAGCGAACAACCCCGGTTCTGACAAGGGCGTTAAAACGCCATGCCAAGTGCCACGGTGAAAGTTAATCGCTTGGCTAGGCTGCGTCATGAACGCGCGCGGGTGACCCGGGGTGCCTGCATTATCCGGCGCAACAATTACCAAAAATCCGTGTTCGGACATTGGGATGAAGACCTGCGCGCCGTTTGGGTGACGTTCGACCATTTGAAGCGCCAGCGGCAGCGAACGAGGCTGGGCCTTGAACAAGCTAACGCCAGCACGACCATCAAGGAAATCCAGTGAAGCACGATCATGATACCTGCCGCATAGACCCTGATTGATGATCTTGTCGGGCGCGCCGGAGGTGTCGATCAAGTCGCCGAAATCTGCGAAAGCCGACGGTGTGATGTTTTCAATTTCTATGATTTGGGTCATGCCGCAAACTTCTCCTCTAGCCGGAGTTCCGCAATCCGCTCCACTTGGCGACAGGCTTCAGAAAACTCTGCCTCACGGTCGTTGCGAATGCGTTGTTTGAACGCTTCCATGATGGAAGGCTTGGTGTGGTCGCGGACGGCAATAATGAAAGGAAAACCGTGACGCTTAACATATTGGGCGTTCAAATCTTGAAACGTTGTGCGTTCTTCGTCCGTTAGCATATCGAGGCCCGCCCCCGCCTGCTCAGACGTGCTTTCTGCCGTAAGCTTGCCAGCGGCAGCCAGCTTGCCCGCGAGATCCGGGTGTGCCGTCAGAACGCCAAGACGTTTTTCTTCAGATGCCACGCGGAAAATGCGCGCCAATGCTTGGTGGACGCCCTGTGCCGTGTCATGCGTTGGACCAAGTTCCAGTGCATGCGCGCCTTCAGCAATCCAAGGGCTGTGCTCGAAAATGCCGCCAAATTCTGAAACGAAGTCTTCACCAGACATTTCTGATGGCCGTATGTTTGAAACGGCAGGGTTTTCCTTTGCCCAGTGTTCGGCAATCTCAAGCCGGGTGGCGAACCACACGCCCTCATGAGACTGCATGTATTGGATCACGCGGCGCAAAGCTGCGGCGCGGCCTGGGCGGCCAATGAGACGACAATGTAGACCGATGGACAACATCTTTGGCGCGCCAGCTGCACCC
>JABDJX010000242.1 GCA_013003245.1 Silicimonas sp.
GCGTCAGCCTCGCCCGCATCGACAGTGAGCGTGACGAAAGATTTTTTGACCCCCTGCTGCATTTCACTCTGCAGCGCGGCCTTGCCGGGGAAATTTTGGGCTTTGTCGAGTTTCACAAAGCGGCTCAGCCCGCCTTCGAGAAGGCTGTAATCACTGGTCAGATCACCTTTCCAAGCACGATATCCCTTTTCAAGCCGCATCGAATTGAGGGCCCACATGCCAAAGGGCGTCGCACCAGCGTCAATCACCGCATCGTAAAGGGCGGCGATATCGTCGACGGGGGCGTGTATCTCCCAGCCAAGCTCTCCGGCAAAGCTGACCCGAACGAGCATGCAGTCGATACCCGCAACCTTGGCAGGCTGATGCGTCAGCCATCCGGTGGTCAGATCGGCTTTGGTGCCTAGACTTTCGTAAAGCGTGCGCGCCTTGGGGCCGGTGACCATCAACACACCCATGTCGCGGGTTTTGTCTTCCAGCGTCAGGCCATCTGGCAAGATACGCCAAAGCACTTCAAAGTCGTGCCATTGTGCAGCGGCTGCGGTGATCAGGGTAAAGTCATCCTCGCCATGACGAAGGCAGGACATCTCGGTCAGGATGCGGCCGCGGTTGTCGGCGAAATAGACAAGGTTCATCCGCCCGACCTTGGGCAAGGCCCCGGCAATTGTGCCACGCAGCCATTCCGCGGCCCCTTCGCCCGAAAAAGCAAAGCGAGAGAACCCGCATAGGTCCAACACCCCAACGCTGTCGCGCACGGCCTCAACCTCTTCTTTCACGCGTATTTCCCACGGGCCTGCACGGTTCCACGTCTCGGTCGCTTCAATCGAGGTGTCGTCGCCGTCCTTGGCAAACCAGTTTGCGCGCTCCCAGCCATTGTAGGCACCCATCTGACCGCCCAATGCACGGACTTTCGCATCCGCTGGCGACAGCTTCTTGTCACGCGCGGCGGGCCACTCTTTCCACGGGAAATGCATGGCGTATTCGTGCCCGTAGGTTTCAAGAGCCTTGTCGATGCAATATTGCGCATCGGTGTAGTCGGTATAGCGGCGCGGGTCGACGGCCCACATGTCCCATTCGGTAACGCCTTCGGTGATCCATTCGGCCATGACCTTGCCCGCACCACCGCCTTGGACGATGCCAAAGGTGAAACTGTGCGCCTCGAACGCGTTTTTCACACCGGGCATCGGGCCGATCATCGGCAAGCCATCGGGGGCATAAGGGATGGGGCCGTTGATATTGCGCCCCACGCCAGCCGTTCCCAAAAGCGGCACACGTGCCATCGCGTCCTCAATGTACCACTCAAGCCGCTCCAGATCGTCGGGGAAAAGTTGAAAGCTGAAATCCTCAGGCATCGGATCGTTAGACGTAGTCCAGTGCGCCTTGCAGTTCCGCTCGTAAGGGCCAAGATTCAAACCGTTTTTATCTTGCCTAAGGTAGTATGAAGTGTCGACGTCACGGATCAGTGGTAGCTTTTTGCCGTACTTTTTGGTCCACCCGGCAATTTCCGGGATCTCGTCGGTGAGGAAATACTGGTGGCTCATCACTGCCATTGGCACCGTGCGTCCGCCAAACGGCTTGAACCATTCGCCCACGCGCGCGGCATAGTATCCCGCGGCATTGACCACATACTCCGCGCGAATATCGCCTTTGTCTGTGTGCACGATCCAATCGTCGCCGTCTTTGTCCACACCAGTCGCCGGACAGAAACGCTGGATATTTGCGCCCAGATCACGCGCACCCTTGGCCATCGCCTGGGTCAACTGCGCAGGATCAATGTCACCGTCCAGCGGGTCCCAAAGGCCACCTGCCAAATCGTGCGTTTCAAGGAAAGGGTAAATCTCCTTCATCTGGTCAGGCGTCAGGATATCCAGTTCAAGGCCCTGATAACGCCCCATCCCGACCACGCGCTCAAATTCCTGCATCCGCTCCTTAGAATGCGCCAGACGCAGCGAGCCGGTGACGTGGTAGTTCATCGGGTAGTCTACGTCCTCGGCCAGGGTGCGGTACATCTCCAACGAGTACCGCTGCATGTTCAGGATCGCCCAGGAGTTGGAAAAGTTCGGGCAGTTGCCCGCAGCGTGCCATGTCGAACCCGCCGTTAGTTCATTTTTCTCCAAGAGCACACAATCGCTCCACCCGGCCTTGGCCAAGTGGTAAAGCGTCGAGGTGCCAACCGCGCCGCCGCCAATAATTACAACCCGTGCCGTGGTGGGGAAATCTGACATGTTCTTCTCCGTTAGTAGACCGGCGGTGCGATGATCCAGATCGCAACACAAGGGGACTGTGTTTTGTTTGCCCAGCGATAGGGCTCGCCGCGAATGCGGAAGCTATCGCCGGGTGTCAGCGTGAATGCTGTGTCGTTGATGGTCAGCTCCAACTCGCCGGTAACGATATAGCCAACCTCTTGTGTGTCGCGTTTTACTGCTGTCTTGCGCTCGGTGTTGGCTTGAAAGACTGAATGGATGACCTCGAATGCGTCCGTCAAATCAGGCGAGAGCAATTCTTCGGTCAGCCCGTGCGCACGGTGCCCGATGGGACGGCGCGCGTCTTTGCGCACGATGATGCCCTCTTCGCCGGGGCGCGCAGGCGCTTGTCCAAAGAATGTAGACACCGAAACGCCAAGCACATCGGCCAGTTGCTTGAGCTCAGGCATTGTCGGCTGCGACATGTCGCGCTCAACCTGGCTCATCCACCCAACCGAGCGGCCAACTTTTGTTGCCACATCTGTCAGCGTCAACCCGCGTGATTTACGCAAGGCGCGAAGGTCTGCTCCAAGACTGTCGAAGGATTGAATCAGCGACACAACCCGCTCCCCACTGCCGTGAAATTATCTTCGCATTTTTCACATCAGGGTGGTGAAAAAGTCAATAAAAATTTCACGCCGCAGTGCAGCGTCACATGGGAGGACTTGTGACAGTGATTAAATCCCGAGGACAGCGCGGCGCTGTTCAGCACGGATCTCCTGACGCTTCTGCTCGTGCACGACATCCTGCGGCAGCCAATCATAATCCGGATCAAGCGCCGTGAGGTTAAAGGTCAACGTGCCGCCCGTACGCCATGGATCCACGACCATACCTTTATACATATCGTCTCCACGCTGCGAGATGATCGCGGTCGAATGTTCGATCCGGTAATTATTGGCGTTGGCAATCGCGCGGTGAATGACGAGCGTTTCAAAGTTTTCAGCTTTCAGCCGCTTTTCCATGTCTTCCGCCCAATGCCAGCAAAGTCCGCGCGGTTTAAGCCCCATGTTCACCTTGGTGTTGTGCACTAGCGGCGGATCGACAATTTCATATTGGATCGCCAATTCGCGCGTGTGCTCAAAAGAAATCCGTGCGGCGCGCAAGGCTTCATCAGGATCCACATTTGGGCCAAGCGCCAAGATACCCTCGGCCAACTTGGCAATCTCAAGCTCTGTCGGCACTGGGCGCTCTTCCGGCGGAATGTTTCCACAGGCTGCCAGCACAACCAGCGCCGTGATCAGTGTCAGCGTCCGCCAAACATGGGAAAGTGTGCTCATATCGCCTCGTCAGTCTTTTAAGGGGTGCTAACGTGCGATTGTCGGCTTGTCGAGATTTTGCGCGATCACGGATACGTCAGGCCGACCGGTTCATCGCCAAGATTTTCAACGCCTTGGTGGCGTTCGCAGCGCGTTTGCCCTCGGGCACAAGATCGATAAAGCACCGAAAGTGCATTTCAGCCTAGACTTGCGCGTCCGCCTTCAGTGCAAGATGCGCAAGGTTAAAGTGCGCCTCGGCATAGCTTTGATCAATGTTCAGGGCCTGCCGCAAATGATCGGCGGCTGCGTCAAGATTGCCAGCGCTCTCAAACACGCCTGCAAGGTTGAAGTGCGCTTCTGAAAACCGGGGATCGCGTGCGATAGCACTTTGGTACGAAAGACGCGCGGCCTTGAAATTCCCAAGCTCAGCCTGAACATTTCCAAGATTGAAAGGAGCAATAGGGTCGCGTTTTGTTTGCACTCACCGCCCTGACACTGCGCTCAAGGCCGGGCGTGTTGGACTTTGCATCAATCACTGGCACCGGAGCGTTTCGCGAGTTCGCCAAGCTGCTCAAGAAAGACAATGATGCGCCTGCCGAACGCGCGCTGACAACTGGCTTTCACAACCTTGGCCTGATCGTGGACGCCCCGCAGCCGAAGGCCTGATCACCTATTTTACCGACAATGGCGTTATGGCAGCCGACCCCCAGCTTGCTCTTTTACGCCTGAACGCATCCCTGAAGGAGTAACCGCCAATGTCCGAGCCAGAAAAGCTGCGACTGCCTGCCGAGGAAACCTATGCCGCAGAACTCAAGGCCCTGCGCGACAGCGACAGCGCGCCCAAACCCAAAGGATGGGCTTTGTCCCCTCAGGCCGCGGTGACCTATCTTTTGGGCGGCAAGGCCGGCGATGTCGAAATCAGCCCAAAGTACCTCGGCGAAAAGCGCCTGATCGAAACGGCCGTAGCAACGCTGGCCAAGGACCGGGCGCTGTTGCTGCTTGGCGTACCGGGAACGGCAAAGTCGTGGGTGTCAGAACATCTGGCGGCAGCCGTATCCGGCGACAGCACGATGGTGATCCAGTGCACTGCAGGAACAGACGCCGATTACTACGGCGCCATGACCGATCTGATTTGATATGCACGCACCCCGTTCATTGGTCCAAAAATATGCCGGGGTCTGGGGCAGAGCCCCAGCGGCGCCCGCAGGGTGCCCATTGTGACGGCCGAGGTCACATATTTCGGCATTCGCCACCACGGCCCCGGCTCCGCCCGGCGTCTGATCGAGGCATTGGAGGCGCTTGCGCCTGCAGAGGTGCTGAACGAAGGCCCGGTGGACCTCTCTGATCAGCTGCCAACGCTGGCAGCGCCCGACATGGTGCCGCCCGTTGCGCTATTGGCCTTCCCAAAGGACACGCCCGAACAGGCATTTTTCTGGCCCTTCGCGACGTTCTCACCCGAGTATCAGGCCGTGTTGTGGGCGGTGGCCAGGGGCGTGCCCGTTCGCTTTATTGATCTTCCCGTTGCCTGGCGGCTGCCAATGCCAGAACCGGAGATCGTGGATACGGACGAAGGCAAGGAAGTGGAAGAGGTCGTGGACGCCCCCGCACCCGACCCGATCAGCCGCGACCCGATTGGTGTGCTGGCGCGCGCGGCAGGCTATGAGGATGGTGAAAGCTGGTGGCGCGATGTGATCGAGGAAAACCCCGATCCCGGCCCGATCTTTGCCGCCGTCGCCGTCGCCAATGCGATGAGCGCCCTGCGCAAAGATGAAAGCAACCTGCCCGCCTTGGAAGCTGCGCGCGAGGCGCACATGCGCCTGGAAATCGCCAAAACAGCCAAGGCCTGCGACGGTCCGGTGGCCGTTGTTTGTGGCGCATGGCATTTGCCTGCTCTGAAAGCAAAGCACACCGCAAAGGATGACCGCGCTTTGTTGAAAGGCGCGCCCAAAGCCAAGGTCACAGCGACCTGGGCACCCTGGACCGCGCCGCGACTGGCGTTTACCAGCGGCTATGGCGCAGGCGTGGCGGCACCCGGCTGGTGCAAGCACCTTTGGGACGCACCGGGCGCGGATCAGGCGACCAAATGGCTAGCCCGGATAGCGCGGGCGTTACGCAACGAAGGCCAGATCGTCTCGACCGCGTCGTTGATTGAAACCGAACGCCTGTCGGTGGCACTCGCCTCGGTCAGGGGGCGGCCAAGACCCGGGTTTGAAGAGTTGCGCGACGCCACCGTATCCTGCCTGTGCTATGGCGATCCGATCCCGTGGCGCATCATCGAGACCAAGCTGCTCTTGGGCGATGAAATCCCCGAAAACGTGCCGTCAGCCCCGCTTTTGGAAGATTTGCAGCGCCAGCAGAAAAAAGCGCGGCTCAAGGCCGAGGCGCAGGACAAGGAGCTGTCGCTTGATCTGCGCTCGGACAGCGGGCTTTTCCGCTCCACCCTGTTGCACCGTCTGAGCGCCCTTGGCGTGCCTTGGGGCAAGATGACCGACGCGGGCAAAAGCCGTGGCACCTTCCGCGAGAAATGGGTGCTGAAGTGGGAGCCTGAATTTGCCGTCGCTTTGGTCGAGCAGCTGGTATACGGTACCACGATTGAGCAGGCGGCGGGTGGTTATCTTGCGCACAAGTTGAGTGAGGCCGATACTCTGGGCCAGCTTGCCAATCTGGTGTTTCAAGCGATGACTGCGCAACTGCCTGTGGCAGCAGAGGCAGGCATTTAAAAGCTGGGCGCGCGAGACGGATGCCTCGCAACTGGTGGGACTGTTCACGCGCATCGGAACCCAAGGCGCGCTTGGGTTGCATTATGCCGCGCGTAATCTCGATGTCGAGGCCGCGCGCGGATTTGACGTCGCGATGAAGGCCGCTGACGGAGCCATTCGGCTGGCTGAGGTCGAGGGCGATCTGGCAAGTGTCTGGAGCGACGCTCTGGCGCGCGTGGCGGCAGATGATCAGGCGGCGCGACTGGTCATGGGCTCTGCCGCGCGGCTTTTGTACGAGGCCGGCGAGATGAGCGCCGAAGACGCGGTGGCGCTGCTAGGCCGCATGCTATCGCCCGGAACCACACCCACCGATGCAGCAGGCTTCTTTGAAGGGTTCTTTGAGGGATCGGGCCAGCGCCTGCTTTATGACGCGAACCTGCGCGATTGCGTGGATGCCTGGAGGATAAGCTTGGATGAAGAGACCTTCACCGAGTATCTGCCCGTGTTCCGCCGGGTGTTGTCGGAGTTGGACAAGACTGAAAAGAAGCGGCTTCTCGACGGGCTTTTCGGGCGCACCGCAAGCGGCACAGGTCGGGTGCTTGCCGATCACGCGGGAGGCTTTTGGCCCGAACACCTGAAGACGCTCACCGAGATTTTGGGGAAAGGTGCCCCCAATGGCGGATGATGCGCGCGAACGCCGCTGGCGATTGGCCGTGGGCGGCGAAGACGAATTCCTGCCCGCAAATGATCAGCGGCTTTGTCGGCCCTGTATCAGGGACGTGATGAGGCTGAGGGCAAAGGCCGTTCCAAGCGGCGCAAAGGCGGGCTTGGCGGCTCGGCCCTTAGGGTTGCGCGATGGATGGGTGATATTCGCGAGTTCTTCCCCTCGCCGGTGGTTCAGATCGTACAGAAAGACGCCTTTGAGCGCCTTGGCCTGCGCCAGATGCTGATGGAGCCTGAATTTCTGCAAGCGGTCGAGGCAGATGTGGATCTGGTGGCCGATCTGGTCAGCCTGCGCAATGCGATGCCCGAAAAGACCAAGGAAACCGCACGCATTGTCATTGCAAAAGCTGTAGCTGAACTGATGGAGCGGTTGGAGCGCAAAACAGCAGAGGCTTTGCGCGGCGCGGTCGACAAGTCCAAGCGCACGTCGAGGCCCCGGTTTAACGACATCGACTGGCCGCGCACCATCCGTAAAAACCTGCACACATGGCAGCCCAAGCATCAGGCAATTATTCCCCAGAGCCTTGTCGGGTTCATGCGTCGCCAGCGGCGCATGGTTGATTTGGATGAAATGATCTTGTGCGTCGACCAGTCGGGCTCCATGGCGCCTTCGGTGATCTATGCCTCGATCTTCTCGGCAGTCATGGCCTCGCTCCCGGTGATCAAAACCAAGCTTGTTTGTTTTGACACACAGATTTTGGACCTGACCGATCAATTGGCTGACCCTGTCGAGGTCCTCTTTGGTGTCCAACTCGGTGGCGGCACCGACATCAACCAAGCCGTGGCTTATTGCGAAGACCGGATCGAGAAGCCGTCAAAGTCGCACTTGGTTTTGATCACCGATCTTTACGAAGGCGGAAATGCGGATGAGCTTCTGGCGCGGGTCGCGCGGCTGATCGGCATGGGCGTGAACGTGATCGTGTTGCTGGCGCTTTCTGACAGCGGACGGCCCTTTTACGACCCGAACATGTCAGAGAAAATGGCAGCCCTCGGCGCGCCGGTCTTCGCCTGCACGCCAGATTAGTTTCCCGATCTGATGGCCGCCGCATTGCGGCGTGAGGACATTCACCGCTGGGCAGCAAAGGAAGACATCAAGACGATCACCGTTGGCGGCGAGCCGCTCTAGCTTATTCGGCTGGAACGGCAGCGCCTGAGGGTGCGCGATCAAGAACACGATCGGTTATCCGCGCGCCCACAATGATCGCCAGAAGCGCGAGGACTGCCGCGAAGCTAAGCGTTGGCACGCCCGACAGACCCGCACCAACGGTACAACCGCCAGCCAGAACGCCGCCAAAGCCCATCAACCCGGCACCAGAGACGTAGCGCAGCGTTTGCCGGGGTGCGTCAAAGCTTTGCAATTCCAATTCACCCCGCGCCGCTGCTGACAGGAAACTGCCCACAAGGACACCGCCAACGAGGCCGACGCCAAACCCGGCTGGAACCGCGCTTGAGGCGACGCTCCAGAACAGCGTATCGGCCCATGGTGCTGTGAACGACAGCGAGTTCAGTGCAATCGGATCGAAGTCGTCAAACAGAAAAATGCCGGTGCCGAACCAGCCAAGCGGTACCAAAGCGCCAATCACCGCAGCCAAGGCAAGGTGCAACGGCCGCGCGCCCGAGCGCCAGACAATTGCGCCAAGTCCGACGACAATCGCTGCGGTCCAAAGCGGCGCACCGCCGGGAAGGTCTGCAAGACTGACAACGCCTGTGTCGACCGTCACAGAACCTGCGGAAACTCGAATCGGGGCCAGAAGGCCTTTCAGCGTGGCGTGAGCAACAATTGAAAAGACGACCAATACGGTTGCTGCCCGCAGGTTGCCCGTCGCCGACAATACTGTCAGGCGTGAAACGCAGCCGCGCGTCAGCACCATGCCTGCGCCGAAGAGTAAACCGCCCACTGCTATTGCCAGTGCGGGAATTTCAGAAACAAAGAAGCGATGTTCTGAAAAGTCCAGCCCACCGCGCCATACAGTTAGTTGCGTTCCAAGAACGGCTACGATCAAGGCCGTCAGCCAAACGCCTGCCGCTTGCGAACGCTCAGGTCCTTCGACGACGCCACGCCGCAGGCAAAAGCGGGATATCTGAGCTGCGGCTCCAAAGAGCGCGCCAAGGCCAATCCCCAGCAAGACAGAGGCAAATAGAGGTGTGATTTCAGTGTCAAAAAGGTCGTAAAGCATGTTGATTTATCTCCGGACACGCTGACTTAGCCGATGTTTCGGAAACGACCAACCGGGCACATCAGGTCAATTTTCTTTGAGGGATCTCGATTTTGCGATGGCGATCTGAATAAGAGCGAAGGTCAGAATATACTTCTTGATATTACCCATAATCGCGGAATGTCTTCCAAATTGGCACAATTTTGACGCACCAAAAAAAACGCCCGTTCGCAAGAACGGGCGTTAGTGTCGGAACGAGGGACAGTTAAACAGATCGAGAGTTCCGGTCCCGATCCGTGTTACAAAGGTGGGGTTCGACCAGTCCTTAGAAAAGAGCTTGTCGCAAAGATGTGAACAGAACCTTAATCAGGCAAGCACGCCGGGCCAGTTTGCGTCTGCTTTGGCGACATGGCCGGCTTTGTCCCTGCTCCAAAGACCCCGAACAACCCGGTTATAGTTCAGGTACAGCCGACCTTCATACACGCTCCAAGCTGAAGGAGATGTGGTTGCGGTATAACCATTTGAAACTGCATATGCGCAGTAACCACCGTACTTAGGGGCGAATGTCTCGGGATCAGCGTCAAACATCACTTTGTGCTCAGCGCTTGAGAACAGTACTTTCACGCCTTCCCAATCAGAGGCATGTGCCATCTCCCCTTCGACAGGCTTTGACATGGTAAAATAGGCAACGGGATCATAACCGTTGATGGCGATACCGTCGGTCGCGTAAACTGGCGGTTCAGCGGCCAGTGCAGGCGTGGCGATCAGGCCTGCGGCGGGAAGTACAGCCGTTGCGGCCAAAAATGAGCGGCGGGTCAGCATGGTTGGGACATCCTTTGTCTGCGTGGTGCAAACAGGATGGGGTCAAAGGACACGGCGTAAAACCCACTTCGCGGCTTCGTGACCGCGCTCAAGTATCTCGTGATGATGCGAAACAATTGGGCTTAGTCGAATATGTCAAAAACGTCTTCTGCCGCGTCCCACGCCTCTTCAAGAAATCGCTGCGCCAGGCTTTTCTGCTTCTTGCGCTTTCTGGGTTTCTCGCCCCGATGCTTTTTCGACGACGGTTTGTACGACCGCGCAGGCGATGGACGCACAAGTTCACGCTCTCCATGGGTGTCAGAGCGCAGCATCTTCAACTCGTGCAGCGGCGCACCACATTTTGAGCAGGCCAGTTCATGCCGCTCTTTGCCCCGCAGGGTCAACGCAGCACGGGTTCCGCAGTAACAACAGGTGGCAATCTTGGTGTTTGGCATCAGGCTTTCTTCATTGTCGCGTGTGTCGCATATAGGGCAACTGCCGCAGCATTTGAGACGTTGAGCGAGCCAAACTCACCTGAAAAGGCGATTCTCGCCAGTTTATCGCAGGTTTCCTTGGTCTTATCGCGCAACCCCGGCCCTTCTGCCCCCAAAACAAGAGCAACCGGGCCGTCTTGCGGTAACGCCTCTTCCAATGTCTCATTCGCGGTACCGTCAAGGCCGATCAGGCGATAGCCCATTTTGCGTAACTCTTCCAAGGACGTGGCAAGGTTCTTCACCCGCAAATAGGGCTGGCGTTCAAGCGCGCCCGAGGCGGATTTGGCAAGCGCGCCGGTTTCAGGGGCTGCATGGCGCAGGGGCGCCACAACTGCGCTGGCACCGAACACCTCAGCCGAGCGCAGGATAGCGCCAACGTTATGGGGGTCCGTTACGCGGTCAAGGCAAAGGATCACACCGCCCTGCACGGCGATATCTACCAGCGGCCCCCAATCAAGCGGCTTTGCTTCAAGGGCCGCTCCTTGATGCACGGAGCCGGGATCAAGCGGGGCGGGAAACTTGCGCGGATCGGCAATCTCAGGCGCGATCCCGCACGTTTCCAAAGCATCGCCCAACCTGTCGGCGGCGTTTTTGGTTACCACCAACCGCAACTTGACCCGTGCAGGGTTCAAAAGCGCATCGCGCACGGCGTGCAGGCCAAAGAGCCACACAGTCTCTGCCTTGCGTGCGCGCTCTTTATCAATCACCCAGGTAGGTTTTTTTGCCATACCATCGCCCCTATCCTGCAGCACAGCGGCTGCCAAGCCTGAACAAACAATTCACCAGGGCTTTTCCCGCTTGACCGGACAAAGACGCATCGTTATCTGGGCTTTCGTGCCGTTCCAGCGGCGCAAGGGCGACAGGCCGCAAGGTGTGGCAGGGGACTGTAACTCCCTCGCGGAGACGCACGCCTGGTTCGATTCCAGGGTCGCCCACCATCCAATCTCCACAAAACCGTGTCGGACACACTGTCTCTGGGTAGTGTTTATTTTTCAGTGGGTTACAAGGGGAGCTGGCCTTAGAGATCTCACGTATTGTCTCCGATCAGGGCCATTTAAGTCCGATTTCGGCAGAAGTCTCAGCGGGGCATTCGCGCGTGAGGTCTTGGGGCTGGCCTGAATGCTCTATTGATGCGGAAAGCCCAAAATCCGGCGTTGTTCTTTCCAACTCAGAGGAAGTGCACGAAGAGAGCGCAGAGATTTTGCCGTGAGATTTACCGGTTGGCGCCCTTCGAGAATGGCGACCGAGATCTCTGGCGCCAGCCAGGCTAGTGGCAGGATGCGACTGACTGATCCACTTCGGAGCCCTTCGCAGTCTTCGATCTGGCGGATGGTGCTCGTCTTCCCTTCGAGCAGTTCGTCCGACCACTTTTTTGCATCGGCAACAAGGTTGATGAGGTCCTGATCCGGCTGCGGCGCATCCGGCGGCGCAATGAAGATCGGCTTTGCCCGTCCGTTTTGCCGCTTATTAAATGGGACTTTGAAGGTGGCGTAGATCGGTTGCCAAGATGTCCCAGATGCCTGCAATGCACTTAGATTGACTTGAACACTGAGTTGGCTCTTTCGCACATCAATTCGATCAATCAAGCCGTTGAGAAGCTGAGATTCTTTATCGTCATTTGTTACCGCGGCTTGGGCACACCAGGCGTCTGCTGCTCGAAGAACCTCTGGGATTAGGGATGGATCGGCGTGGGGATTCTGCCCAAATTGGCTGGTCAGCCAGGCCCTGGCAGCCAAGCGATCTTGGAGATTACTGAGAACCAGTCGCTCGACTTCTCCGGCGGGAAGACGTTCGATGCTGTCACTGTCCTCTGAGCTTGATGGCTTCGAGGTATAATACCAGTACCGCCGCGATTGTTCTGTTCCGCCCTTGCGTTTCAACTTGCTGGCGTGGGTGGTACGCATCGGACGACCCAAGGCATCGAAGAGCAGCCCATCCAGCAGGCGCTTCGCCGACCGTCGCGACGCGCCAATCTTCTTGCCACCGTGGTCTGCGAGCAGGTCCTGCACCTTCTGCCAAGTGGCATCGTCGATGATCGCCTCGTGCAACCCGTCGTAGAGTTCATCCTTGTGGCGAGTTTTACCGATGTAGACCGGATTGCGCAGGATGTTGTAGAGCGCGCCGCGGGGGAAGGATGTACCGCCCGTCGTGCGCCCATGCCGGTCGGTCCGGCGTTTGCTGACGATACCGAGTGCGTTGAGCCTTCCGGAAAGTGCGCGGACCGACCCCACTGCCAGGTATTCGGCGAAGATCGTCCGGATTGCTTCGGCCTCATCCGGGTTAATAACCAGGGCCTTGTCTTCGACATCGTAACCCATGGGCACCGCTCCCCCCATCCAGATGCCCTTGCGTTTGGAGGCCGCCACCTTGTCGCGAATACGCTCGGCCGTCACCTCGCGCTCGAACTGGGCGAATGACAAAAGGACGTTCAGGGTCAATCGGCCCATCGACGATGTCGTATTGAAGGACTGGGTAACGGACACAAACGATACCCCTGCCATGTCAAACAGATCGACCATCCTCGCGAAG
>JABDJX010000256.1 GCA_013003245.1 Silicimonas sp.
CAAAGAAACCCCGACAAAACAGGGGCAGGGAGGGAGACCCGATGAGCATTTTTTCGTCGCTGGAGGCGCGCAACAAACTAGATTCCGAAATGTCTTGGGAGGATCGGACAAAGGAGGCGACCACTTATGGTATGATGAGTTCGGTGGCCGAACGCTTCGGGAACAGAAATGCCGTCACCTATCAGTTGACGTCCGGGCCAACGGACGCAGCAGAGACAGTGACATGGGGCGAGCTTCACGCGCAGGTCACGCAAGCCGCCAACCTCTTTCGTAGCCTTGGTGTGGGCGAAAACGATGTGGTGGCCTATCTGCTGCCCAATGCGAATGAAACGGTTGTCGCTCTTCTTGGGGCAACCGTGGCAGGCATCGCCAACCCGATCAACCCGCTGCTGGAGGCCGAACAGATCGCCTCCATATTACGCGAGACCAAAGCCAAAGTGCTGGTGACCCTGCAGGCGTTTCCCAAAACCGACTTGCCGCAGAAAGCGGCCGAGGCGGTGAAAATGGCGCCCAATGTCGAGACGGTGCTTGAGGTTGACCTCAAGCGGTACCTCTCGCCGCCGAAGTCGTGGCTTGTCTCGTTGGTTCGTCCGAAAAACCCGATCAGCCACAACGCCAAGGTGTTGAACTTCAACGCCGAGATGGCGCGCCAGAACACCACGCTTGATTTTGAAGACGCCACAACCGACCGCGTCTGCGCCTATTTCCACACTGGCGGCACCACCGGCATGCCCAAGGTAGCGCAGCACCGTTATTCAGGGCTGGTCTATAACGGCTGGCTGGGTGACACGCTGCTTTTTGACGAAACCAGCGTGGTGATGTGCCCGCTGCCGCTTTTCCACGTCTTCGCCTGCCACGTGATCCTGATGGCGATGGTCACATCGGGCGCGCATGTGATTTTTCCCACGCCAGCGGGGTATCGCGGCGACGGAGTATTCGACAATTTCTGGAAACTGGTCGAGCGCTATAAGGTGACCTTCCTGATCACCGTGCCGACAGCGCTTTCCGCGCTGATGCAGCGTCCGGTGAACGCCGATATCTCCTCGGTGAAAACCGCGTTTTCCGGCTCCTCGCCACTGCCAGTCGAGCTTTACAAGCGCTTCGAGTCCGCGACGGGTATCGAAATTATCGAAGGCTATGGTCTGACCGAGGCGACCTGTCTGGTCTCGATCAACCCGATTGGAGGGACCAAAAAGATCGGCTCCATCGGCATTCCATTCCCCTATACGGACGTGAAAATTCTCAAAGGCACCGACGATGGGCTGGTTGAGTGCGGCACCGATGAAGTGGGCGAGATTTGTGTGGCCAACCCCGGCGTTTACGTCGGCCATACCTATACGCAGGAAGACAAGAACGCCGATCTTTACCATCTGAACGGCCATCTGCGCACCGGAGATCTGGGGCGCATTGATGAGGACGGATACATCTGGATTACAGGGCGCGCGAAAGACCTGATCATTCGCGGCGGCCACAACATTGATCCCGCCGAGATTGAGGAAGCGCTGGCCGGTCACGAGGCAGTGGCCATGGTGGGAGCGATTGGTCAGCCGGACGCGCATTCCGGCGAGTTGCCGTGCGCCTATGTCGAGCTGGTTGCCGGTGCGTCGGTGACCCCAAAAGAATTGCGCGCCTATGCCAAGGAACACATCGCCGAGCAGGCGGCCTTGCCGAAATACATCGAAATCCTGGACGAGTTACCAAAGACCGCCGTCGGCAAAGTGTTCAAACCGGATCTGCGCCGCAGCGCGATCACGCGCATCTACAATGCGGCGCTTGAAGACGCAGGCTCGCCCGCCCGCGTTGTCCAGGTAATCGAGGATAAAAAGCGCGGGCTTGTGGCGCAGTTAAGCGGCAAGTCTGATGCTGATGAATCTATTGTTTCCAATACCTTGGGCGGCTTTGTTCGCCCTTGGGAATGGGCAGACTAAGCGACTTTAACTAAAACTCTTCATAAGTTGCGGCAAGCAATTAACCCCTGCTTGCCTCAATCATGCCAGATTTCACAGGCACTTAATATGAATTCAGCTTGTGAGGTTCGAATGGTCTATCTGGTGGTCAGCATAATCTCGGCAATGGCGATTGCACTCTCGGTTTATGTTGAGACTTCGTCATTCTGGCTGGCTTTTGCAGCTTACTCCCTGACCGGGACGCTTGTTCTCAGCTCTGTGCTTGTCTCGGCATTTTTTGCGATACGGGCTGAAGATGAAGACGCGGCAAACGTCTGATCAATTAAGAATGACCGTGTAACGGACGATGCGGTTGTTGTCGCTGTCCGAGAAGTAATAATTCGGGCCATCGACCGCGACGCCCTCAGGATCATCAAACTTGTTCGGCCCCATCCCCGGGCTGCCATCCCCCAATACGCCGATCAGGCTGCCACCGTCGCGTTCGGGGTCGATCAGCAGGACGCGGTGCGCGTCCTGATCAGCAACAACCAAAAGACCAGAGGCAGTTACATCCATATACCTGGGACCAACAAAGCCGAATTTTGGCCCCTCAATCGTTTGCAGCTTTTCAAGCTCTGGTGAGTAGCGCACCAAGCGGCGCGCGTTGTTGTCAGCCACCCAGATTGAGCCGTCGGGCGCCTCGGCCACATCGTGCGCGCCCAGGTGCCCTTCGCGCGCTTCCAGAAACTCCAACCCGCGAAACCGCGCCAGCGCGCCAATGCCGCTGGCCATCACGTAAAGATCGCCGTTGGAGTGCAAAAGCGCGCCTTCGGTGCGCGGTGCGGTGACCCCGATGGACGGAGGCCTTTGCATCTCTTCCAGTGAATTATAGACGGCGACAGCGCCCGTGCCGGTGACAGCGACTGCGATCTTGCCGTCTGGTCCGAAGGATATGTCATGGACGCCCGGCAAGTGGCCTTCGCCCAGCATCTCGATCAATTCCAGCGTCTCGGCGTCAAGGACCGCGATCCGCGCACCAAACTTGTCGGCTACATAAAGCCGCCCGTCAGGCCCGATCGCCAGATCATGCGGATCGGCCAGTACCGGCTCGCTCGCGCGATCAAAGCTGGCGAATGGGCCGGGTTCTTGTGCCAAGGCGGGCAGGGCGCTCAGGCAGAGAAAAATGAGAGTGCGCATAGGGAAAGGGTAGCAGTCCTGCTGCGCGCGTCCATTGTTTTCGCCGCAAACCTGTGTTTGCACCGACCCGCGGGGGCTCTGCCCCCGCAACCCCCGGGATATTTTCACCAAGAAGAAAAGTGAATGTTTCTTACGGTGCCCAGGTGAGCCAATTTGCAATCAGGCGCAGTCCCGCGGTCTGGCTTTTTTCGGGGTGAAACTGCGTGCCGATGAGCGTGTCACGCCCGACCACGGCCGTGACGGACCCGCCATAATCGCAATGCGCCAAAAGTTGTGCGGGATCTGCCATTTCCATCTGATAGGAGTGCACGAAATAAGCGTGATCGCCGGTTTTCAGCCCCTCCAGCACCGGGTGTGGCTGATCGATGATCAGGTCGTTCCAGCCCATGTGCGGGATCTTCAAGGATGTATCGGCGGGCGCAATTGCACGCACCTCGCCATTGATCCAGCCAAGGCCCGCAACTTCGCGATATTCAAAGCCCGCGCGCGCCATCAGTTGCATGCCAACGCAGATACCAAGAAACGGCCGTGCACGGATTTCGACCGCTTCTTTCAGCGCGTCAAGGATACCGCTTTGGCCGGTCAAATCTTCCATGCAGGCCGGGAAGGCCCCGTCGCCGGGCAACACAATCCGATCAGCGCGCGCCACGTCCTCGGCCCGGTCCGAGACCAGAACCTCGCCCGCGTCCACTTCGCGCGCCATGCGCTGAAACGCCTTTTCGGCCGAGTGCAGGTTGCCGGCGCCATAATCGATCAGAACGGTCAGCATGACGGCCTACAACGCGCCTTTGGTTGACGGGATCGCATCTGATTTGCGCGGATCGGTCTCAACCGCCTCGCGCAACGCCCGTGCCACGGCCTTGAACACAGCTTCGGCAATGTGATGGCTGTTGATCCCATGCAGTTTGTCCACATGCAGCGTAATGCCGCCGTGGGTCGCAAAGGCCTGAAAGAACTCGCGCACCAGCTCGGTGTCAAACGCGCCGATCTTGGAAGTCGGCATTTCGACGTTCCACACCAGATAGGGCCGTGCGGAAAGGTCCAGAGCGGCGCGCACCTGCGCGTCATCCATCGGCAGATGGCACGCGCCATACCGCCGGATACCGCGTTTGTCGCCCAAGGCCTGCGCCAGAGCCTGACCCAAAGCAATGCCGGTGTCCTCAACGGTGTGGTGATCATCGATGTGCAGATCGCCGGTTGCGCGCACGGTCATGTCGATTAACGCGTGGCGCGCCAGTTGATCGAGCATGTGGTCAAAAAAACCAACGCCGGTCTGGTTATCATAGGCACCAGTTCCGTCGAGGTTGATTTCGACCGAAATATCGGTTTCCGCCGTCTTCCGGCTGATTTTTGCGCTGCGCATGGGCCTGCTCCTTGAACTCAAAGGGCTTATAAGCGCAGGCAATTCGCGGCGGAAGAGGCGAATTTGCGGCACAAGAGCCCTGTTGTGCCCCTGCACGGGTGGCAGAGCGGCACGTGCGCACTTATGTTTGCCGCCAGAGGCGAGAGGGCAACGTGTGATCATCGGTGATATTGCAGACGGGCTGACGCGCGGCGTTGAGCGATCGTTCAGCACCGTGAGCGGTGCGTTTTTTGAGCCAACTGTGCGACTGGGTGTGACCGGGCTGAGCCGCGCGGGCAAAACAGTATTTATCACATCGCTGGTGGCGAACCTGCTCAACCGGGGCCGTATGCCCGCGCTTCGGGCCAATGCCGAGGGGCGGATCAGGTCGGTGTTCCTGCAGCCGCAGCCCGACGATACCTTGCCGCGTTTTGATTATGAGGCGCATTTGGCGCGGGTAACGGGAAAGACGCCAAGTTGGCCGGAAAGTACAAACAGTATCAGCGAGTTGCGCCTTTCTTTTCGTGTAAAACCCTCCGGGCTATTGGGCGGAGTGCAAGGCCCACGCACGGTTCATCTGGATATCGTCGATTATCCCGGTGAGTGGCTGCTGGATCTGGGGCTTTTGGACAAGTCGTTTCGGCAATGGTCGGACGAGGTATTAGCGCGGATGCAATCGCGTGACGGAGCCGAAGTGTTTTTGTCTGCGCTGGAGGACGCTGACGCCTCGGATGCGTTGGACGAGCCGCGCGCGAAGGCTTTGGCCGAGCTTTTCACTACCTATCTCACCGCCTCGCGCGCGGAAGGGTTTTCCGACTGCACGCCGGGGCGGTTCCTGTTGCCCGGTGATCTGAAAGGCTCACCCGTTCTGACATTTGCGCCCTTGCCGCCGGGTGCTGCGCCCCGTGGCAGTCTGGCGCGTGAATTCGAGCGCCGCTTTGAGGCCTACAAACGCGAGGTCGTCAAACCGTTCTTCCGCGATCACTTTGCCCGTATTGATCGGCAGATTGTGCTGGTTGATATGCTAGGCGCGATCCATGCTGGGCCGCGTGCGGTTGAGGATATGCGGCAGGGGCTGGCCGATATTCTGGGCGCTTTTAGACCGGGCCGTAACTCTTTCTTATCAAGTATTTTTCTGGGGAAGCGGGTTGAGAAAATCCTGTTCGCGGCGACCAAGGCCGACCATCTCCATCACGCGCAGCATCCGCAACTGGCCGCTATTGCCGAGGCGCTTTTGAAGGACGCCAAGGGGCGCGCCGATTTTGCCGGGGCGCAAACACAGGCGATGTCGATTGCTTCGCTGCGGGCCACGACCGAGGATCAGGTCGAGAACAAGGGGCGCACGCTTGACGTGGTGCGCGGGCAACTGTTGGGCACCGGCAAATCCGTCGCGCTGTATCCTGGCAAATTGCCCGAGGATCCGTCGCACCTGTTGTCGCCCGCATTTGAAGGGGCTGAGACGTGGCTGGATGCTCAGTTCAACCTGATGAGCTTTGCGCCGCAGCCGCTGACGCTGAAACCCGGCGACGGGCCGCCGCATATCCGGCTTGACCGGGCGGTGGAGTTTCTGATCGGAGACAAGTTGGGATGACCGACACCCAAAACACCCCCGTCATGATCGAGCTGGACGCTTCCGCCCCAAACCCGGGCGAGGCACCGCCAATCGAAGATATCCACGCGCCTTCCGGTCAGGCGATGCAAACCATGGCGACGCTGGCGACGCGGCGGCCGTCGACGCTGGGCCGTTGGTTCTGGCGGCTTTTGATCTCGATGATCCTGTTCTTTCTGTCGGTTTCCGTGTGGAACTTTGTCACGGCATTGGTGGCGCAAAATCCAATCCTTGGCTGGATCGCGATTGCTATTCTCGCAATATTTTCAATCGTTTGCATGATGATCATCCTCAAGGAATGGGCAGCTTTGGCACGCCTTACACGCATCGACACCCTGCACCGCGAAGCGGAAGCGGTAATTGCCGACAACGATCTGGCAGGCGCGCGCGCATTCATCAAAAAGCTGCAGGCGCTTTATGCCGGGCGGGACAATGCAAGCTGGGGTAGCCAAAAGCTTGGAGAGGCCGCGGCAGAGGCGTTTGATGCCGACACGCTGCTGGCTCACGCCGAGGATACGCTGATGTCGCCGCTTGATGCGCAGGCCACGCGCGAGATCGAAGCAGCGGCCCGGCAAGTCGCCACCGCCACCGCATTGGTTCCTCTGGCCTTTGCCGATGTTTTGGTCGCGCTGACAACGAACCTGCGGATGATCCGCCGCATTTGCGAGATTTACGGCGGACGCTCGGGCGCGCTTGGTGGCTGGCGGCTGACGCGGGCTGTGATCACCCATCTGGTGGCCACGGGCGCTGTGGCGGTGGGCGACGATCTGATCAGCTCTGTTGGTGGCGGCCACCTGGTCAGCAAAATATCGCGCCGGTTCGGTGAAGGTCTGGTCAATGGTGCGCTGACGGCGCGTGTGGGCATTGCTGCCATGGAAGTCTGCCGCCCCTTGCCCTTTTCAAGCGGCAACAAACCCCGTGTGACCGGCGTGATCCGGCGGGCTTTGACCGGGCTTTTTGACCGCACTCCCGACGAGACCGCGCGCGCCACTTAACCAATTGTTACCAGCACTTGGAACTTTTTAACGGTTCCCCGCGTTTCCTCTCCAGACGCTGATTTTCAACATGAATCAATTTTGAAAGTGTTTTGGCGTTCGCAACAAAGCGAGGCTGGGCGACAAAAATGAACGAGCAGATCAACACTCGAAAACTTCGAGAAACCGTGGCGGTTGAAAGCATCATCAACTGCATGCCGCATCTGTCGGAATTCGAACGCGCAGCGGTGCGGTCTTTGCCCTTTGTGCACCGTTTCTCGGGTCGTCGCAGCCTGATCATGGAAGAGGGCGAGCGGATGAATAAGCTGTTGGTGGTGTGCAGCGGCTGGGCCATGCGTCAGGTGACGCTCGCAGACGGTCGCCGGCAAGTGCTTGATTTTGTTTTGCCTGGTGACGTGGTGGGCCTGCACATCGACAGCAACCAGATCGCTACTTGCGATGTGGTGGCGTTGACCAGTGTAGAGATTGCCGAGATCGATTTCGACCAGATTGCGCGGCGCACCCAATCGAACCCGGCCATCGGCATGGGGCTTAACATCTATTTCCTGCGCGAAATGACGATGCTCAGCGATCAGGTGCTGCGTTTGGGGCGAATGACGGCCTATGAACGGGTCTGCCACATGCTGCTGGAGATCTACTTTCGCCAGCGCGACACGGGTCGGGTTGAATACGATGGCTCGGTGGCCTTCCCGATCACCCAGACCATTGCGGCAGATGCCTTGGGCCTTAGCGTGGTGCATGTGAACCGTCAGGTGATGCAGTTGCGCCGTGAAGGGCTGGTGTCACTGACCCGCAATTCGCTGACCGTGCATGATCCTGCGACCTTGCAGGAGATTTGCGGCTACAGGCCCCGCGCGCTTAACGCGGTGCCCGGATATCTAGGCTTGCATGCGGCGGAATAAGATCGCCGCAGACCAGCTTTGACAGGATGCGCGGCACCGGTGGGATCGTTGAGACCGGGTAAAGCACGCGGTCGCGCAGGATCGGCAGAAGCGTGCTGTCAGACTGGTATTGCGGCGTGAACGCCCAACTCATCGCCTGATAAATCCAAACATGCCATCGCCGCGCGCGCTCTGCATGGCGCAATGCCTCGTCCAGTGGAAAACGCTTAATCGCGAGGGCCAGCGCCCAGGCATCAAGCATCGCCATGTTCGCGCCTTGGCCCAGCTGCGGGCTGGCGCGGTGGGCTGCGTCGCCGATCACGGCAAAGCCCGGCGCCGTGGTGCGCCGCAGCGTGCCGTGGCTGTAGCGCGCGGTGGTCATCTGATCCAGATCGGTAATCTGCTCGAAAAAGGGCAGGGCGTCGGGCCAGGTGTTTGCCACATCGCTGAGCCAAACGTCGCGACCCCGTGCGCGCCAGTCGTCAAACCCCGCGACCGGAAGCGACCAGAAGATCGTCGCGGTCTCTCGCGTTTCGCCCTTGCGGGTGCCCGATGGCATGACACCGACCATTTGCGACGCCCGGCGATAGCGTTGCGCCAGTAATCCTTGCGGCAAAGGCGCGTCTGTCGGCCAGTCAACGGTGCCCCAGACAGCACCAAAGGGCAGGGCGCGCGAGGTCAAAGTGCTGAGCACCGAGTTGGTGCCAGAGGCGTCTATGATCAGATCGAACGGGCCTTCGGTAGAGCCGTCCTCAAAGTGCAACCGCGCGCCATCGCGGTTTTGCACCGCGCGTCCCATCTGCAAATCAGCGCCCGCCGCCATCGCCGCGTCAAATACCGCCTCGAAAAGTGCGGGTCGCTGGATCGCCAGACCAAAGCGCGCGCCACCCTCTGGCCCGTAGCGCACGCTAAGAACTGTGCGGCCACTGTCGGCCTCAAGACCCTGCATGTGATAAATCGCGCGCCCGTGGCGGCGGGCGTCGCCACCCGCGCCGATCTGGTCCAGCACAGCCTGACCCACTGGCTGGATCACCAGCCCGGAACCAATCGGGCGCGGGGCCTCAAAGCGGTCAAAGATCACCACGTTATGACCCGGCCCCGCCAAGGCGGCTGCAGCCGTCAGGCCACCAATGCCAGCACCCGCAATCGCGATATCAAGCGGCGCGCTCATGCCTGTGCGGCAATCACCTCGGCGGCCACCGCAGCACCTCCCGAGGCATGCTCCAGCCCGGTGGCTTTCATCCCGGCCTCGATTGTCGCCAGCGCTCCAAGGATCATCTGCGCGTTGACGTAGCCCATGTGCCCGATTCGGAAGAACTGATCCGGGCGGTCCATACCAAGTCCGATGCCGAGGGTCAGACCGGCTTTGGTCTTGCACCATTCCTGCAGCGCAAGCGAGCCGCTGTCGCCAGTTGTCACCGTGGTTACCGCGTTGCTTCGATGGTCTGGGTTCGGGACATGCAGCGCCAGCGGTCCGCCACTGCCCCAATGATCGATCGCCGCCCAAATAGCTTGGGCCAGTATCGCATGCCGCCGCCAGACCATGTCGAGGCCCTCTTCACTGATC
>JABDJX010000131.1 GCA_013003245.1 Silicimonas sp.
CCTTTGGCCTTGTTCCGGGCCTTGGAGAACGCACCTACTACGAAGCCTTGGGTAAATCCGAACCGGCCTACGGCAACGCCTGCCTGCGCGAAAACGACCGCTTAATATGGTTGATCTTGCCGCAGAACCGCCTGGGGGAACTCAGCTCTTTTCTTCGCCTTCACCCGTAAACTTTCAATCAAGTTCTTACGCATGACGCTGGAAACACCACCATTGCCGTCTGAGATGAGCCGTGCTGGTGCCTGCCCGTGGGATGGCGCATCTGCCCTTTGAACGGCAGCGCTTAATGGTGGTCACGACACATCTTCTGCCGGGCCATTGCGCAAAGTCAAACAAAGCGCCAGCCCGCCGGTACGGGCAGGTGAGTTTGCAGGCAAACTCACCGAGAGACGGCGGCCTTTGGCCTTGATTCCGTGCCGCGCCATCTCCACCGCACGCCCCCATCACCAAATCTCAACCCCTGCCCGGCAAACTCCCCGTCGTTCGAACAAGCAGACCAACCCAACCGTCCGAAGGCTCACGCCTTCTCGACCGGTACAGTCAAAGAGGTCCCACAGCCTCGGCGACAGGACAAACGGGCGCTCAGTGGCGCCGCTGCACTACCCAAAGAAAAGGCCTCACGCTTCACGATATTGCGGCGAGACGGGGCAAACTCACATCTCGCGTACAACCATCGCCTGCGGTTCACGACCGTAACGGGTGCTGCACACCCGTGGCCCCGAACTGCGCGCTTATGCACAGATCCTATGCAGAATTGCTTAATCTCCACATCACATAACGCTTTGTCCTCGCCACCTGCAGCGCAATACTTGGTGTTGGGGGGCTCCCTCAGGTCCGCCGCTCACATTGGGAGGAGAAACCATGACTTTTTACTCAAAGATATTGCTCGCTGCCCTTGCAACTGCCTGCACGCTGCCGCTCACCGCCTCAGCACAGGACGCCAACGCCAGCTTTTTCGTGACCAGCACCGGCCTTGGGGATGGTGCCAATCTTGGCGGCCTTGAAGGCGCCGACGCTCATTGCAATGCGCTTGCCGAAGCTGCCGGAATGTCCGGCAAGACCTGGGTCGCGTACCTTTCAACCCAGGTAGAAGGCCAGCGCGGCATCTCGGCCCGCGACCGTATCGGACCCGGCCCCTGGCACAACGTCAAAGGCGAACTGATTGCCAGCAACCTTGACGAGCTTCACATACTGCCAAACCTCTACAAATCCACTGCGCTCGATGAAAGCGGCAACCTTGTCAAAGGCCGTGGCGATCAGCCAAACGAGCACGACATCCTCACTGGCACCAAGGCCGACGGCACCGCTTATTTCCCATGGGAAGAAGGCGACAAGACCTGCTCGAACTGGACTAGCAATGGCGAAGGCAGCGCAACGGTTGGCCACCATGACCGGCACGGCGGTGGCAATGTCTCGTGGAACGCAGCCCACGATTCACGCGGTTGCAGCCCCGAAGACCTTCAAGGCTCGGGCGGTGCAGGACTGTTTTACTGCTTCGCGACCGAGTGACCGTGCAAGGCGCGCGTTTCTGCGCGCGCCTTCGAACATTCCGGGCCTACCCACAAATCAGCAATGATCAAAATTGGCGAAACAAAGCCAAGGCTTTCAAATTTCCGCCCTAATCAACATTTATACAACCAGAAGTCGAATGAGCTTTTGGAGACAATCATGTTGCGAAAATCCATTTTATTCAGCCTGGGCCTTGGCCTGCTTGGCGCCTGCGCCGTATCGCCGGAAGACTACAAGATCGGCACAAAGAACGGCGAAGATTATTACGCCCTCGACATCCAAGGCGCGGGCGGACCTAATCCCACGCACTTGAAATTCTGGTCTGAGAAATTGTGCCCGCAAGGCTATCGTGTCGTAAGTGCGAAACGCGATTGGATCACGCCAGGAATGAACCCAGGCATGAACTGGTACGATGTGACCATCGCTTGCCCGGCGCGTTAAAAAAAGACCGCGCACACGCTGGCCAAGCATCAGGCAGAACAATTCGACACCATTTGGGAAAGCGAAGAGGCACAGTAGGGCGAAGTGCCCGCCAGCCTTCTGGCGATCCGGCGGCTGTCGTTTGTTCCACTGTACTAAAAGCTGATAAACGTGTGGGATCTGGACCATGCGGTCGTTCGGGATCAGACTATCGGGGCAATTGTCGCATCACATGGCCGGTGTGCAGAAACAGAAAACCTTCTCTTCAACTGCGTCATGCACCACAGCGACGATGGTGATCTGATAGAGGGGATGAAAGACACGCTGCAAAAGCTCTACGGCGACTTTCCGACATCCGATCTGTTTCGCCGTATGGCCACCGCGATGCACGCCCTTGGCCCCGAACTTCAGGATAGCACCGGCAAGCGCTACATCTTCTCGTATTGCCCCAGGTGGCCCGAATTGACCGAGGCGGCAAAGCGCATACTGGCGGAACTCGACGCTTAACCTAGCATGCGCCTTCTGATGTACCTCACTCATTTCCTAATAGATGCGCAAAAGAAAAGGCCCCGCCAACCAGCAGGGCCTTTCACATCTCATCCATCGGGACGTCGGTCTTAAAGACCAGTGGTCACGTCGATTGTGTTGCCCTCTTCAAGGGTCACATAGGCCTTTTTTACGTTCTTCCGCTTGCCCAACTGGCCGCGGAACCGCTTGACCTTACCTTTTGTAATCGTTGTGTTTACCGCTTTGACCTTCACACCAAACAGACCCTCAACGGCGTCCTTTATCTGGGGTTTGGTCGCGTCAATCGCCACCTCAAAAACAACCGCGCCATTTTCAGACGCCATAGTGGCTTTCTCGGTGATGATCGGCTTGCGGATCACATCGTATTGCTCTGCTGTGGCACTCATTTTAAACGAGCCTCCAATGCTTCGACACCTGCCTTAGTGATCACCAGAGTATCACTTTTCAGGATGTCATACACGTTTGCACCCATCGACGGCAGCACGTTGATATCGCTCAGGTTTGCCGTGGCCGCCGCAAAGTTTGCATCCACCTCAGCACCGTCGATAACAAGCGCGCGCTTCCAACCAAGCTCGGAAACCTGCTTGGCCAAAGCCGCCGTTTTGGCGTCCTTAGCAGCCGCATTCTCGATGATGACCAGGTTGCCCGTCGCCGCCTTGGAAGACAGCGCATGGCGCAGCCCCAGCTTGCGGAACTTCTTGGTCAGATCGTGGCCGTGGCTACGCACCTTTGGGCCTTTGTAAACACCGCCACCGCGGAAGATCGGCGCAGAACGCGCACCGTGGCGAGCGCCGCCGGTGCCCTTCTGGCGATAGATCTTCTTGGTCGAGTATTTGACCTCAGAACGCGTTTTCACCTTGTGCGTACCGGCTTGCGCCTTGTTGCGCTGCCAGCGGACCACGCGGTGCAGAATGTCGGCACGGGGCTCAAGCCCGAAGATCTCGTCGCCAAGATCGACCGACCCGGCTTTGCCGCCGTCCAGTTTGATCACGTCGAGTTTCATTCCGCGTCATCCTTCTTCTCAGGCTCGGCTGCATCACCGTCGCCATCCGCCTTGATTTCAGCTTCCGCCTGCTCAAGTGCTGCGGCCTCTGTTGCGGCTTGCTCTTCAGCCAAACGCGCTGCTTCTGCTTCGGCTTCTGCTGCGGCGGCTGCCGCTGCTTCTTCCGCTGCTTTCTCGGCTGCGGCTGCAGCGGATTTCAAAGCGGCTGGCAGGATTACGTTCTCAGGCACGGGCTTTTTAACCGCATCCTTGATCGTCACCCAACCACCTTTGGAACCGGGAACCGCGCCTTTGACCATGATCAGGCCACGGTCGGCATCGGTGCGCACAACCTGAAGGTTCTGCGTGGTGATGCGGGCAGCACCCATGTGACCAGCCATTTTCTTGCCTTTGAACACCTTGCCGGGGTCCTGACACTGGCCGGTCGAGCCGTGCGAGCGGTGCGAAATCGACACACCGTGCGAGGCGCGCAGACCACCAAAGTTCCAGCGCTTCATAGCGCCCTGGAAACCCTTACCGATCGAGGTGCCGGAAACGTCAACGAACTGGCCCTCAAAGTAATGGTTGGCAGTGATCTCTTCGCCCACGTCGATCAGGTTTTCCGGATCAACGCGAAACTCAGCAATCTTCCGCTTTGGCTCAACCTTTGCAGCGGCAAAG
>JABDJX010000280.1 GCA_013003245.1 Silicimonas sp.
GAGATGCGCGAGCGCCTTGCAAAACTAAACCCGCAGGCCAGCGCACGCATGGCCAACCGCCTGCTGGAAGCCAGCGACAGAGACTATTGGACGCCCGACGGGGAAACCCTTGAGGGGCTTAGAAATGCAGCCGACGCACTAGAAGATCGGCTTGAGGGAATTGCGGCCGAATAGGCCTTAGGAAGGACGAAACATGGCACTGGATAGAACACCACCAAGCCTGAACGGGCTAGATGGCGAAGGCTCGGTGCAAGTGCATCAGGACGAAGACGCCAAGATTGAAGGGGCCAAGGTTTTTTCGGTTTATGGCAAGGGCGGGATCGGAAAATCGACGACGTCGTCGAACCTGTCTGCGGCGTTTTCAAAATTGGGCAAGAGGGTGCTGCAGATTGGGTGCGACCCCAAGCATGACAGCACGTTTACGCTGACCGGGACTTTGGTGCCGACGGTGATCGACATTTTGAAAGAGGTGGACTTTCACTCCGAGGAGCTGCGGCCCGAGGACTTCATCTTTGAGGGCTACAACGGCGTGAAATGCGTCGAGGCCGGTGGCCCGCCTGCCGGCACTGGTTGTGGTGGCTATGTTGTGGGTCAGACGGTGAAACTGCTGAAACAGCACCATCTGCTGGAAGACACAGACGTTGTGATCTTTGATGTGCTTGGCGATGTAGTTTGCGGTGGTTTTGCGGCCCCGTTGCAGCACGCGGACCGCGCGTTGATTGTGACCGCCAACGACTTTGACAGCATTTATGCGATGAACCGGATCATCGCCGCTGTTCAGGCGAAATCGGCCAACTACAAGGTGCGCCTTGCTGGTTGTGTCGCGAACCGTTCCAAGGACACCGATGAGGTGGACCGCTACTGCAAAACCGTCGGCTTCAACCGCATCGCGCACATGCCCGATCTGGATGCCATTCGCCGCTCGCGTCTGAAGAAAAAGACGCTGTTTGAAATGGATGATGCCGAAGACGTGGTGCAGGTTCGCAAGGAATACATCCGTCTGGCCGAAACGCTTTGGAACGGAACCGAACCCTTGGCACCAGCGCCAATGCCGGACCGCGACATCTTTGAATTGCTAGGGTTTGATTGATGACCTACGTGGCCACACGCGACCGGGTTGAGCATTATTTCGACCGTACGGCGACCAAGACATGGGAGCGTCTGACCTCTGACGCGCCGGTCTCGGGTATTCGTGCAACGGTGCGTGCGGGACGTGATCGAATGCGCGATCTGATCCTTGCGCAACTGCCGCCCGATCTGACGGGTGCCAGCTTCTTGGATGCCGGTTGTGGCACCGGTGCACTGGCCGTTGAGCTGGCTGGGCGCGGGGCTGATGTGGTGGCGGTTGATATCTCGCCAGAGCTGATCAAGATTGCGGAAAAGCGTTGTCCTGATGGTCTAGCAGGGCGCATCAGATTTGCCTCCGGTGACATGCTGGACGAAAGCCACGGGCACTTTGATTACATAGTCGCGATGGATAGCCTGATTTATTACGAGCCTGCGATGATCGCGCAGGTTCTGGGTGGCCTTCGCCCGCGTCTAGGCACGTCGATGATCTTTACGGTGCCACCCAAAACCATGCTTCTGACAGCGATGTGGCGCACCGGAAAGCTTTTCCCGCACTCTGATCGCTCGCCGACGATGGTGCCGCAATCGGCCCGGCAGATCGGTCACGCCATGGCGGAGGCCAGCACGGCAGGCAGCGTCCGTGAGATCGAACGCGTGACTTCGGGTTTCTACATCTCAACAGCGCTGGAGTTTGCCCCGTGATCATCCCGCGCAGCGCATTTCTGAACCTGACGGCCAAGGCGCTGCCCTTTGCCGATGCGGCCAGCGAAGGTTTGCCGCTTGGCCAGCTTTTGCGCCTGTCACTGTTCCAGATTTCGGTCGGAATGGCGGGTGTGATGCTTTTGGGCACCCTGAACCGGGTGATGATCGTCGAGCTTTCCGTGCCTGCAATGATCGTGGCATTCTTCATCGCCATACCGGTTTTGATAGCACCCTTCCGTGCGCTGCTTGGCTTCCGCTCTGACACGCACCGCTCGGCTATTGGCTGGAAACGGGTGCCTTACCTTTGGTTCGGCACGCTTTGGCAGTTTGGTGGGCTGGCGATCATGCCAATGGGTCTGGTGCTGTTCAACGGTAACCAGGCGGTTGATATGCCTTTCGCGGCTGAGGTCGGTGCTGGTCTTGCCTTCCTTCTGACCGGGCTTGGCATGCATATGACGCAGACCGCTGGACTGGCCCTGGCGGCGGATCGCGCCTCAGATGACACGCGCCCCCGCGTGGTCGCGCTTCTCTATGTCATGTTCCTTTTAGGGATGCTGGTCTCGGCGATAATTGTTGGCGCTTTGCTACGCGACTTCAGCGAATTGCGTCTTGTTCAGGTCGTTCAAGGCACAGCGGTTGTGACAATTCTTTTGAACCTAATTGCTCTGTGGAAGCAGGAAAAAATTGCGCCGATGACCAAGGCGGAGCGCGCCGCGCCGCGTCCACTGTTTCGCGATGCCTGGTCTGACTTTATGCAAGGCGGCAATGTCGGGCGGCTTTTGGCGGTCGTTTTTCTGGGCACCATGGCCTTCAACATGCAGGATGTTTTGCTGGAGCCTTACGGCGGTGAGATCCTTGGCATGAGCGTGTCATCGACCACGCTTTTGACTGCAATGTGGGCCTTTGGCGCGCTTGTTGGTTTCGCCGCCGCTGCAAAATGGTTGGCTGCGTCGATCAACCCCTACCGGATGGCGGCGCGTGGCATTCTTGTGGGCCTTGTCTCCTTCTCTGCTGTGATCTTTGCTGCCCCGCTTGAGTCGGTCGTGCTTTTCTTTGCTGGTGCCGCTGGTATTGGCTTTGGTGGCGGCCTGTTCGCAGTTGCAACGCTCACAGCCGCGATGTCGATGCCTGCGCAAGGCCTTGCCGGTCGCGGTCTGGCTCTTGGCGCGTGGGGGGCAGCGCAAGCAACGGCTGCAGGTCTGTCCATCGTAATCGGTGGCACGCTGCGCGACGTCGTCGGTGGGGCAGCTACGAACGGTGCATTCGGCGAAGCGTTGACCGACCCGTCGGTTGGCTACTCGGTCGTCTACCACACGGAAATCGGACTTCTCTTTTTGACACTCATTGCCCTGGGCCCGCTGGTGCGGGTGCGCGGTATCACGAACGACGCCAAGCCTTTTGGGCTGGCTGACTTTCCCACCTGACCAACGGAGGACACTGATATGGTTGGAATGGAATTTTTTGGAACCTTTGATCTGGCAAGCGCCGCGATCTGGCTCTTTTGGATCTTTTTCGCAGGACTGGTTTTCTATCTGCAGACTGAAAATATGCGCGAGGGATACCCCCTTGAGGATGACGACGGCAACGCTGCTCCAAACCAGGGGCCGTTTCCTTTGCCAAAGGATAAAACCTTTGTTCTGCGCGATGGTCGTGGCGAGCTTACTGTGCCTTCCGGCGCACGCGGTGATCGTGAAAACCTTGCGTTGGAGCGCACGTCAACCGCTGCAGGCTCGCCTTATGTGCCCACCGGTGATCCGATGGCTGACGGTGTTGGCCCGGCAAGCTGGGCGCCGCGCCGCGATGTGCCAGAACTTGATTTCCATGGCCACGCCAAGATCAAGCCGATGTCAAAGCTGGAGGATTTCCGCATCAGCGCTGGTCGCGATCCACGCGGCAAGGCCGTAGTTGCCGGTGACGGCGAAGTGGTTGGGCGCGTGATCGACATGTGGGTCGACGTGCCTGAGTCGATGGTGCGGTATCTGACCATTGACCTGAACCCGGAAGGGTCTGGCAAAATCCGCCTGGCCCCCATCAACATGGTGCGCATTCAGTCTGACCGCGTGACCGTGCGCTCGCTTTACGGCCACAACTTCGAAGGCATCCCAACCACCAAGGCCGACGATCAGATTACCCTTCTTGAGGAGGAAAAGATCATGGCCTGGTACGCGGGCGGTACAATGTACGCCGATCCAAAGCGGGCTGAACCCTACATCTAAAGGCCACTAATCGGGGGAATTCCCATGTCGCATGATGACTTCAAATTTGAACCTGTTCGCGGTTTACCCGAAGCCTTGCCGGAAGATGAGCATATCTTGTGGCAGGGTAGCCCGGACCCGTGGCGTTTGGCCGTTGAGGCTTTGTCGCTCAAGTGGGTGGCCGGGTATTTCATCGTGCTGGCGGTCTGGCGGATCGGTGTGTCCTCTATCGATTACTCGCTGACCGAAGCCATGTCGCATGGAATACCTTTCATCCTTGTAGGTGCGGTGGCCTGCCTTGTGATTTATGGGCTGGCCACGGTTCAGGCGCGCTCTGCAGTATACACGCTGACAAACAAGCGGGTGGCGCTGCGCATTGGAGCAGCACTCACGATGACGCTGAACCTGCCCTATACTCAGATTGCCAACGCCAATCTGGATCTTAGACGTGGCGGGACCGGCACCGTTGCCTTTGAACTCAAGGGTGATACGCGCTTTTCCTACCTGATGACGTGGCCGCATGTGCGCCCATGGTTCATGAGCAAAACCCAACCATCGCTGCGCTGCATCCCGCAGGCCGAACGCGTAGCCCACATATTTGCCGATGCTGCGGATGCCCGTGTGTCACAACCGCAACTGGAGCGCATCGGCGCTGCCAGTGTTGCTGCGGAGTAGGTGAGATGAGCCAACTCGAAAGCCAAATGAAACTGCGCGACAAGGAAATGGTGCCGCGCATTCTGGTGCAGGCAATGTTCGCGCTGATGCTCGCGTCACTTGCCTTGGTGAGCTTTGCCGTTTTGACCGAGCGCCCTCTGACGGGCGTTCCGGCAATGCAGCCTATAGTGGCAGAGGTGACGGTTACGCTTGGGGCAGAACGTGAAGGTCATATCACCGTGGTCGATGCTGCCGGGCACACAGTCGCACGCTCTGACAAAGACAAGAACGGTTTTATCGGGGTGATCCACCGCGTGATGGAACGCGAGCGGATGCTTCAGCAAGCCACCCTTTCGGCTCCGGTGCGTGTGGTGCGCCGCGAGAATGGTATTTACGCAGTTTTGGACACGGTCACCGACTGGTCCATCGAATTGGTCGGATACGGCCAGGATAATGTCGCCGCTTTCGCCAAGCTGGTTGACTGACACCCCATCGAGGAGGGAACCCATGGGATTACTGACAAGGACAAAGGAAACCGCATCTTGCGTGGTTGAGATCAGCCACCGCTTTGAAGAGCTGTCTGCGCATGTGAAATTCACCAACGGAGCCGTTGTGCACCCCGGCGACAGTGTGCTGGTGCACGGAGCCGAGATCATGGCGCCTTATGGTGAGGTTGTGCGCGAAGAGCGTATTGCAACAATCACCCGCGCCTCAAAGCTCGAACAGCTTTGGACCCGCGCCACCGGCGATCTGGAGTTCATGGAGCTTTGTGAATTCTCATTCTCGGATGAGGTGCTGTCATGAATGTACGTGCAACACATTCCGCAGATGCATCAACCGTTGAAGATGCCCTTGCCGCCGATAATCAGAACGCAGTGATTGACAGCAAATCAGCCACGGAAGTGGCGATGAGCAATACGCTGCTGACGCCCCGGTTTTACACGACTGATTTTGACGAGATGGACGCAATTGACGTTACACCCGTCCGTGCCGATTGGGATAAACTGATCGCAGCGATGAAATCCGATCCGAACAAAGGTCATTTTAAGAAGAATGAGGACTGGGACGACGTCGATTGGGACGGGATGGAGCCCAAGTTAAAGGCAGAGTTTATCGATTTCCTGATCTCAAGTTGTACCGCCGAGTTCTCGGGCTGTGTGCTTTATAAGGAAATGAAGCGACGTGGATCGAACGAGGATATCACAACGCTGTTCCAGCTCATGGCACGCGACGAGGCCCGGCATGCAGGTTTTATCAACGATGCGCTGCGCGAGGCGGGCATTGCCGTGAACCTTGGTTTTTTGACCCAGCAGAAGAAGTACACCTACTTCCGGCCCAAGTTTATCTACTACGCAACTTACCTGTCCGAGAAGATCGGCTATGCGCGTTACATTACCATCTATCGTCACCTTGAGGCGCACCCCGAGCATCGTTTCCATCCGATCTTCAAGTGGTTCCGCGAGTGGTGCAATGATGAGTTTTCGCACGGCGAGGCCTTTGCCCTACTGATGAAAACTGACCCTAAGCTGACCCAAAGTTGGTCGAACAAGCTGTGGATCAAATTCTTTCTGACGGCGGTGTACGGCACGATGTACGTGCGGGACCATCAGCGTCCAGAATTCCACAAGGCTTTAGGCGTCGACCCCGATTGGTATGCTCACTCGGTGTTTGAGAAGACCTCGGAGATTTCCAAGCAGGTGTTCCCGCTGACGCTTGATATTGACCATCCGCGTTGGCAGCCGACCTTGGAGCGTTTGAACCGCGCGTCGGTTCAGGTGGCCTTGGCCAAGAAGCAAGGCGGAGTGGGCGGCATGCTCAAGCGTATCGGTGGAATGACCAAGGCAGCGTTGGCATTTGCGTCGCTCTACACGATTCCGGCGATCAAGCACGATGTGCCTGTGTCCACCCGGATGGAGCCTGCCTACTGATGGCAACCTCGCTTTGGATACCGGCGCTTTTTGCGCTTTTTGTCTGGTGGTTTTCCACCGGCATTATCCTGTTGGTTGTCCGCCGCGCAGATCGGAAGGGGGGCGATGCACATCGTGTCACTGCCCTTGCCAGCCTGCCGGTGCTGGCGATCGGCGTTTATGGCGTCGTCGCGTCTGTGCCCAATGACAGTGTCATGGGGGCCTATGCCGGGTTTCTCGCGGCGCTTGCCATCTGGGGCTGGATTGAACTTGCGTTTCTAACCGGCACAATCACGGGACCAAGCACGCAACCGTGCCCGCCGGGCGCGTCCGGGCAGGACCGTCTGGCGCGCGCTTGGGCGACAATTGCGCATCACGAGATCATACTGGCGGTTGGTCTGATCCTGCTTGCGGCCTATTCCCAAGGACAGGCAAATCAGATCGCGCTTTACACCTATCTGGTGCTTTTCGTGGCGCGCATTTCCGCCAAGCTGAACATCTTTTACGGTGTGCCGCAGATCAATATCGAGTTTTTGCCCGAACCCCTGCAGCACCTGAAAAGCT
>JABDJX010000282.1 GCA_013003245.1 Silicimonas sp.
GTCTTTCTCGAGCTCGTCCATTGCTTCGCGCAAAGATGCACAAACAGTTGGAATCCCCTGCAGTTCTTCTGGCGGCAGGTCGTACAGGTCTTTGTCCATCGCTTCGCCGGGGTCGATCTTGTTCTTGATGCCGTCAAGACCGGCCATCAGCAACGCCGCAAAACACAGATAAGGGTTCGCCGCCGGATCAGGGAAACGCGCCTCGACACGCTTGGCCTTCGGGCTTTCGGCCCATGGGATACGCACGCAGCCAGAGCGGTTACGGGCCGAATAAGCGCGCAGAACAGGCGCTTCAAAGCCCGGGATCAGACGCTTGTAGCTGTTGGTTGACGGGTTGGTGAAGGCGTTCAGCGCTTTGGCGTGCTTCAGGATGCCACCGATGTAGTAGAGCGCCTCCTGCGACAGGTCCGCATACTTGTCACCCGCGAACAGCGGCTTTCCGTCTTTCCAGATTGACATGTTCACGTGCATGCCGGTGCCGTTGTCGCCCGCAACCGGCTTTGGCATGAACGTTGCCGACTTGCCGTAGGCGTGCGCGACCTGGTGGATCACATACTTGTACTTTTGCAGATGGTCCGCCTGCTCGGTCACCGATCCGAAGATCAGGCCAAGCTCGTGCTGACACGAGGCCACCTCGTGGTGATGCTTGTCGACCTTCATGCCCATGCGCTTCATCGTGCTTAGCATCTCTGAACGGATGTCCTGCGCATCGTCAATCGGTGGTACAGGGAAATAGCCGCCCTTCACGCCGGGGCGATGGCCCATGTTGCCCATCTCGTAGTCAGTGTCAGTGTTCCAAGACGCGTCGATCGCATCAACCTCGTAAGACACTTTGTTCATCTCGACTGAGTACTTCACATCGTCAAAGAGGAAGAACTCTGCCTCGGGGCCCATGTAGGCCACGTCACCGATACCGGACGACTTCAGATACGCCTCGGCTTTTTCGGCTGTAGAACGCGGATCGCGGTCATAGGATTCGCCCGTGTCAGGCTCAACGATCGAGCAGTGCACCGCCATGGTCTTTTCCGCAAAAAACGGATCCATATAAGCACTGTTCGCGTCGGGCATCAGCTTCATGTCAGACTGATCAATCGACTTCCAACCGGCGATGGAAGAGCCATCAAACATAAAGCCCTCTTCCAGAAAATCCTCATCGACCTGATCGGCCATGACCGTGACGTGCTGCAGCTTGCCGCGCGGGTCGGTAAAACGGATGTCGACGTATTCGACTTCCTCGTCCTTGATGGTCTTCAACATGTCTGCGTTGCTCATGGGTGCGTCCCCTCTATTCCTAACTGTTCGTAATACTCAAAGCGCGTCTGCGCCCGATTCCCCGGTACGGATGCGGATCGCCTGACCCACGTCACTGACAAAAATCTTGCCGTCACCGATTTTGTCGGTCTTGGCGGCGGCGATGATCGCTTCAATCGCTGCGTCCACCTGATCGGTTGGCAAAACCACCTCGATCTTCACCTTCGGCAGAAAATCCACCACGTATTCGGCACCACGATAGAGCTCTGTGTGGCCCTTTTGACGGCCAAAACCCTTGACCTCCAAAACACTCAGACCTTGCACGCCGATCTCTTGCAGTGCTTCCTTCACCTCGTCGAGTTTGAAGGGCTTGATGATCGCTTCGATCTTCTTCATGTGGCCGACTCCCTTACGTATTGGCTGCTCGCGTCTGATCACGTCAGGCTCTGCGCGTACACTCGGAACCGGGACAGAGCGCGGGGTTGCCCCCTGTCGTTTTGTACAATTGCCTATTTTTTAGGCATAACGGCTGAAAAAAGGGCGAAATTGAATCGCAAAGCAAAGGTCGACGAAATTGTAAGAAATGATGCTAAGAACGCGGTTATGACAGAGCTTTTGACAGCCGCCCAGATGCGGGCGATCGAACAGGCCGCCATTGAGAGCGGTGAGGTGACCGGCCTTGAGCTGATGGAGCGCGCCGGTCGCGGCGTGGTCGAGGCGATCTTTGAGGAATGGCCGGAGCTGGCGAAGACGTCGCACCGGGCGGTGGTGCTTTGCGGTCCGGGCAACAACGGCGGCGACGGGTTTGTCGTGGCGCGCCTGTTGAAAGAGTGGGGCTGGGAGGTGGAGGTGTTTTTGTATGGGGATGCCGACAAGTTGCCGCCAGATGCGCGCGTAAATTATGAGCGGTGGGGGGAGTTGGGTAAAACCGAACCTTTGGACACCGAAAGCGGCCTGACCGCCTTGGAGACAGATCCGGGTCTCGACGTCCTGATAGATTCACTTTTCGGCACTGGTCTGACGCGGCCTGTTGATTTAATGTCAGTCTTTGGCAGCATCTATGAGCTCCGCGAATGGTCAACCGAAGGACAGCTGCGCCGACCATGCAAAGTCGTCGCGGTCGATATACCAAGCGGGATTTGTTCAGATAGTGGACGCGCGATTGGGGAGGCGAAAGAGCCACACTACGAATGCCCCGCTGCTTTTGCACATCTTACAGTTACATTTCATCGGCAAAAAATCGGTCACGGGCTTTCGGATTATATCCCGCATTCAAGCAAGGTTGCTGTCGCTGACATCGGTCTAGAAGGAATACAATCCGGCAAAACTGTGGGGCTGACGGGATCGCTGCAAAGACTCAATAAATTTCGCGAGCACAAATACACCCACGGCCACGCCCTGATCCTCTCGGGTGGTCCCGGCAAAACCGGTGCGGCCCGGCTTGCCGCGCGGGGTGCTCTGCGCATCGGTGCTGGACTCGTCACGCTTGGCTGTCCGCAGCAGGCCCTTTGGGAAGTCGCTGCGCACTCCACCGCTGTCATGTGCGCACCGCTCGACGGTGCCCCCGGCCTCAACGAAACACTTCAAGATCAGCGCCTTAACGCGCTCTGCCTTGGCCCCGGCATGGGGCTTGGCGCGGATACGCAGGCGATGGTTCTGGCTGCACTTGAGGCCAAGCGTGCAACGGTGCTTGATGCCGACGCGCTGACCCGGTTCGAACGTAATCCGCAGGTTCTGTTCGACGCGCTACACGAAGGCGTTGTGCTCACACCGCATGGCGGAGAGTTCAAACGCCTCTTCCCCGATATCGCTGAAAAACTTGATTCGCCCGCCACAAAAGGCCCCGCTTATTCCAAGGTTGATGCCACGCGTGAGGCGGCTGCGCGTGCTGGGTGCACCGTTCTTTTCAAGGGTCCCGACACGGTCATTGCCGCTCCCGATGGCCGGTGTTCGATCAACTCTTCCGCTTATGAGCGCGCCGCCCCCTGGCTAGCCACGGCAGGCTCTGGCGATGTGCTGGCTGGCTTTATCACCGGCCTTCTGGCGCGCGGTTTTGCCCCGATGCAGGCGGCGGAAACCGGGGCTTGGCTGCACACCGAATGCGCGCTGTCCTTTGGTCCCGGCCTGATCGCCGAGGACCTGCCGGAGGAACTCCCAAAGGTGTTCAGATCGCTCTTCGACACGACCGCCCAAAAATGAGGCATGCCTTTCCGGAGTTTTGCCCGTACGTCCGCCTGTGCGACGTTTTTTTCCGCTTTGTACATGTTCCTCGCACCTGAATTTCCGGTTTGTACATGTCAGCGCACGCGCACTTGATAGAACGTGACCACTAAGACCTCCGCAAGGTCAAGTGTTAACAAGGGGTTGATGAACCGCGCACGTCCGCTAATTTATGGAGCAGTCTTCGGGGGAGTGGGATGCAACCGATTACATCACTGACAGGTCAAACCGACCTTCCACGCTATTTCACCGCCGCTTTTGCGCTGGCCAAGAAGCTGCAAAACGGTCGCATCGACTTTCGCCTGCCCGACGGTCGGCTGTTTCGCGTTGATGCGCCAAACCCCGGCCCGGTGGCCGAGATAGTGGTGCATGACGAGGATGTTTTTGCACGTCTGATCCGCGAGGGAGACCTTGGGTTTTCGGAAGCCTATCTGGAGGGCGGCTGGTCTACCCCGGACCTTCAGGCATTCATGGACGTAGTTCACGCCGACAATGACGACGTCTATTTCAGCTTTGGCGGCATGCAGATTGTGCGCCTGTTTGAGCGCATGCGCCACTGGATGAACCGCAACACCCGCGATCAGGCGAAGAAAAACATCTCGTACCACTATGACCTTGGCAACGAATTCTACAACCTCTGGCTGGACGACACGATGACCTATTCATCCGCTTTGTTTGAGACGGGCCAAGAGAGCCTCGAGAAAGCACAAATCCAGAAATATAAATCAATGATTGACCAGATGGGTGCAAAGCCCGGCGATCATGTGCTTGAGATTGGCTGCGGCTGGGGCGGCTTTGCCGAATACGCGGCCAAGGAGCGCGGGCTGAAAGTAACTGGCCTGACGATCAGCAAGGAGCAATACGATTACGCCGTGGACCGGATGCAGCGTGCGGGCGTGGCCGACATGGTCGACATCAAGTTGCAGGATTATCGCGACGAACAGGGCCTTTATGACGGCATTGCTTCGATCGAGATGTTCGAGGCGGTGGGTGAAAAATACTGGCCCGCTTACTTTGACACCCTGCGCGAGCGGCTGAAGCCGGGCAAGAACGCCACCTTGCAGATCATCACAGTTGAAGATCATCGGTTTGAAGCCTATCGCAAGGGTGTTGATTTCATTCAAAAGTACATTTTCCCCGGTGGAATGCTGCCTTCGCCGTCGGTTTTGCGGCAGGAAGTTGAGAAATCCGGTCTGAAAGTTGCCCGCTCCATCGAGTTTGGCGAAAGCTACAGCCAGACACTGCGCCGTTGGTATGACGTGTTCAATGCGCGTTGGGAGGACGTATCGTTGCTTGGATTCGACGGTCGGTTCAGAAGAATGTGGAATTTCTACTTAACTTCTTGCGCGGCTGGCTTTCATGCAGGATCTATCGATGTGACACAGATAACGGTCACAAAACCGGGATAGATACCCATGCCTACCGGCGCAAAACTTATCGGAGGGCTCGCGTTTGCAGCGCTGGCCTACTTTATATCAGACCTGATTAAACCATTGTTGCCCGAAGGGTCGCAGTTGGGGTGGTTTTCGCCCCTGAACGCCATCATCGGCTTTCTCATGGGCTGGACAATCATGGGCAAAGGTGCCGGTGAAACCTATCGACGTACGTTTGGGTATGGCCTGACAACCTTGGTAGCCACTGCGTTTTGGAGCCTGCTTGTCTGGTCGGGCTATGAGATGCTCAAACTTTCGATACGTATGCGTTTCGACGGACCAATTGAGGCGCTGCAGGGAATGGCGCAAGAGTTTGTCGATTACGCGAAGCTAGCTGCGGTAAACGAAGTCGTATGGCCGGCTGTCATCGGAGCACTTTTTGCCGCGTGGGTGACCCACTTCTTTGCAAAGCGGACGTCGTGAAACATCAGTTTCTGATGGGCGAAATGCCGTTCACAGCAAGATAGGCCGAATAAAGTGAAGTTGTGCCGCAGATGAACAGGCGGTTCAGCTTGGCGCCGCCAAAACAGACATTGCTGACGAATTCAGGGATTTTGATCTTTCCGATCAGTGTCCCGTCGGGGCTAAGGCAATGGACGCCGTCTGCGGCCGAGGTCCAAATCCGACCATCGCGATCCACGCGGAAGCCATCGAAAAGGCCGTTGGAGCATGTGGCAAAAACCTCGCCCCCCGAAAGCGATCCATCCTTTGCAACGCTGTGCTTGCGAATGTGCGCGGGCCCGTCTGGATCGTGGGACGCACCGGTATCGGCGATGTAAAGGCTGCTTTCGTCAGGAGAAAAGGCCAACCCGTTGGGTTTGACGTAATCATCGGCAACGCGTGCGATGTTCCCCGAAGGATCAACCCGGTAGACGTGGCAGGCCCCGATCTCGCTTTCTGCCCGACCGCCTTCGTAGTCGATCAAGATACCGTATGTGGGATCGGTGAACCAAATCGAGCCGTCCGATTGCACCACGACATCGTTTGGAGAGTTGAACCGCTTTCCTTCGAAATTGTCCGCGATGACAGAGATTGATCCGTCATGTTCGGTGCGCGTCACGCGCCGTGCAAGATGCTCACAGGTGACCAGACGCCCCTGGCCATCGACGGTGTTGCCGTTGGAATTGTTGGACGGGCTTCGGAAGGTGGACACTGAGCCGTCGGTTTCATCATACCGCATCATTCGATTGTTGGGGATATCGGACCAGACCAGATAGCGCCCTGCGGCAAACCACGCGGGCCCCTCGGACCAGCGCGCCCCGGTCCAAAGACGCTCAACGCGCGCGTGGCCGATCAGGCAGGTTTTGAAGTCTGGATCAATAATTTCAAATCCAGCACCATCGACTTCACCAAACATTTCGTTGTCCCTCGCCTCGTCTATGATCCTATCCTAACAGGTCTTCCTTATTTGTCAGGATCCAGTCGGGGTATCGATGGTACTCTTTGTGACAGATTGATCTCCTTGTTGATCCAATTTGTCTTTTCGATCTTCTGCAATGGCATTGCCCGAAACCTTCAGGAAACAAGAGGTTCCGGTTCGTTGGTGAAACCGTCACCTGATGCGCTGCGCACCATGGGGGATAATCCCTTTCGCTAAATGAAAGCAGTCTAGCCACGGGTGGCGTGGGCGACCTAGTGCTTTCCTCGCACATGATTTGCTGGCATACCGCCGCCCATGCTTGACGAAAGAGACGACATCCATCCACTTTTTACCGGCGCGCCAAAATCCGCCGAATTCAAAAAGTTGCGCAAACGGATCATCCGGGGCGTGCGCGAGGCGATCGACCACTATGGCATGATCGAACGTGACGCACCCAATGCGCGGTGGCTGGTGTGCCTGTCGGGCGGCAAAGACAGCTACACGCTGCTGGCAGCGCTTTACGAGCTTAAGTGGCGAGGACTTTTGCCGGTTGATCTGTTGGCGTGCAACCTTGATCAGGGCCAGCCGGGATTTCCCGCGACGGTGCTGCCAAAGTTCTTGGAAAACATGGGCGTGCCGCACCGGATCGAGTATCAGGACACCTATTCCGTTGTGGTCGACAAAGTGCCTGCCGGGCGAACCTATTGTGCTCTTTGTTCCCGGCTGCGGCGCGGTCATCTGTACCGCATCGCGCGAGAGGAAGGCTGCTCTGCCGTGGTTCTGGGCCATCACCGCGATGATATTTTAGAAACATTTTTCATGAACCTCTTTCACGGCGGGCGATTGGCGACGATGCCGCCAAAATTGCTGAACGAGGAGGGCGATGTCATGGTCTATCGCCCGCTTGCCCATGTCGCCGAAGCCGACTGCGAGAGATTTGCCCGCGCAATGCAGTACCCGATCATTCCATGTGATCTTTGCGGCAGCCAGGATGGGCTGCAACGTCAACAGGTTAAGGCAATTTTGGATGGATGGGAGAAGAACGCGCCGGGGCGTCGTCAGGTGATGTTTCGTGCCCTGACAAATGCACGCCCGTCCCACCTTTTGGACCCAAAGTTGTTTGATTTTGCGGCGCTTTCGCGACAATCGAAACCAGATTAACGGGTTGTAGAGTGCTTGGCTGCTAATCGATGGTTCCAGATAGCTATGGAACCTGCGAAAATGCATCGAAACCCCACCCGACGAATGGAAGTTCTTAAGCATGATCTTCGCCGCGCAGTCGGCGGGCCACATATGCTTGCTTTTATTCCGCTTTTTACGCTGGGTGCCTATTGGGCCGCGGGGGTAAACGCCCTGATTGCGGTGGCGATTATTTTTCCATTGATGCTGGCCGCAATGCGGCAAATGGGGGCTGAACATTTCTCGGGAGAACGAGACGGTCTGACTGGCCTGATGCTTCGAGAAGGGCTGATTGATTGGCTTGAGTGGCGGATGGTGAAAGCATCACGGACAAACAGTCATCCTTCGGTTGTCATGATTTCAATCGATGGACTGGACGCGTTGGAAGAACGGTTTGGTCGTATGATGCGAACAACCGTTTTGCAGGAAGCCGCAGACCGATTGAACGGTTTCGTACGACAAGATGATGTCGTTGCGCGGATCGGGGATGGCTTCGCCGTGGGGCTGGCAAACGTGCGCGAGCCTGAGACGGAAAACTTGTTGCAATTGTCCCGACGGATGCAAGCGATTTTCGACGACCCGGTCAGCGAAGGTCCGACGCGCACTTACATCACCATTTCGTTGGGTGTCACCGCGGATAGCCACGTTAAAAACCTAACAGCCGCTAACCTGGTTGCAGCGGCCCAACGTGCAAGTGAACTTGCCGCTTTGTCGGGGTCTGGATCGATCCGGGTCTACAGCGAGGGCCTTTCAAGCAAAGCGGTACAAAATAGAGACGCAGCGCGAGATTTGACCACAGCCCTGGAAACGGGCGAAATCTACGCGTGGTTTCAGCCACAAGTTAAGACCCGCGGCGGCGGCGTGACGGGCTTTGAAGCCCTGGCACGTTGGGAGACTCCGGAACGTGGACTTGTGTCGCCGGCCAGCTTTTTGCCGGACATCGAGAAAGCGGGGCTGTCACAAAGACTCTCTGAAGTGATGTTGAAACAGGCGCTGCTTGCTTTGAATGCGTGGGATGCCGCTGGCTTTGACGTGCCTACAGTTTCGGTAAATTTTTCGAATGACGATCTGCGGAACCCGCGACTGCCCGACTATGTAAGGTGGGAATTGGACCGACATAATTTATCGCCTGGCCGATTGGTGATTGAAGTGTTGGAAAGCGTGGTGGCCGAGTCCAGCGAAGATGTAATTTCGCGCACGCTTCAATCGCTGTCGCAAATCGGGTGTCTGATCGATTTGGATGATTTTGGAACAGGGTTTACCTGCTTGATGAACGTGCACCGTTTCAATGTGAACCGAATAAAGCTTGATCGGTGTCTGGTTCGTCACGTCGACAAGGAAGACCAGCCTTTGAAAATGGTCTCTGCCTTGCTTGCTTTTGCCGAAAACCTTGACATCGAAGTGCTGGCTGAAGGCGTAGAAACCACTGAGGAAGTCGAATGCCTTGCGGAATTGGGTTGCGACCTGATGCAAGGCTATGTCGCAGCCCGCCCAATGCCTTTGGGCGACACGCTCAATTGGCTCGAGAGCCGCACCGAATTGCCACACCCCCAGCAACCCGTTGTCAGGATGGCTCACGGCGGTTGAAGGTGGTGCCGCAACGTCTCATTTAGGGGAAAACGCCTTGACCTTTTGGCCTTTGGAGGATTGAACCTCCGCAATCTGGATGTAGCCAAGGTGGTGGCCAAATGGACGATCAGAACAAGAACCTGATTCTTGCGATGGTGCTGAGCGCGCTTGTGCTTATCATCTGGACGATCATGTTTCCGCCTCAGCCGGTTCCTGAGCAAACCAATGCTGAGGGCGCAGAGACTCCGCAAGCGCAATCTGTACCGGCAGCGCCAGCAGGCAACTCAAGCCAAACAGCGCCGGAAAGCGAAACGGCTGCTGTCGCTGTCGACGTTGGCGAGGTCTCGATTGAAACCCCCAGCCTTGATGGTGCGATTTCACTGGCTGGTGGTCGTATCAATCAACTGGCGCTGAAAAATTACAATGAGACGCTCAATGGTGACAACGAAGTTACGATCCTGTCTCCTATCGGCACGACCCGCCCGTACTACGCGCTTTTCGGCTGGGTGAATGGTGGCGCTTTGACACCGGAGGATGTACCGGATGCCGATACCATCTGGAGCGTTGAGAGTGGCGAAACGCTTAGTCCCGAAAGCCCGGTTACCCTGCGGTGGAATAGTCCGTCGGGCCTTGTGTTCAAGCGCACGATAAAGGTTGACGAGCGCTTTTTGTTCACCGTCGAACAGACCGTGGAAAACCCCACTGAGACTGCACACCGCCTTGCCCCCTTTGGATTGGTTGCGCGCCATGGCGAACCGCAGGATTTGTCCGGCTTTTTCATCATTCACGAAGGTGCAATCCGCCGCACCGATGGTGAATTGGAAGAAATTGACTATTCTGACATGCCCGATTTGCGCGATGATGAGGTGTGGGGCGTGAATGCTTCGGTCGAACAGGCCGCAGAAAGCGGTTGGGTCGGCTTTACAGACCATTATTGGATGACAACGCTGATCCCCGAACAGGGCAAAGCATTTACGTCAGTGGTTCAATACCTGCCCAGCGAAGACGTATACCGGACCGCGGCGCGCATGCCCACGGTCGATCTGGCGCCCGGCGCGACATCCACAACAACCACCCAGCTTTTCGCCGGTGCGAAGGATTGGGACACCATCCGCGACTATGAAGCGGGGCGTGAGATAACTGGTTTTGGAGCGGCGCTGTCATACTTTGTCGGCTTTGGCGGTGAGGCCAAGATTGAAGGCTTCATCGACGCCATCGACTGGGGTTGGTTTTACTTCCTGACCAAGCCAATCTTCTTTGTCCTTCACGAGTTGAACATTCTGATCGGCAATATGGGCTGGGCGATCATCGCGTTGACGATCATTATCAAGGCGCTTTTGTTCCCGCTGGCGCGAAAATCCTATGTCTCGATGGCGAAGATGAAAGAGCTTCAGCCCGAGATGGAGAAAATCAAGGAACGCGCGGGCGACGACCGTACAAAGCTGCAAACCGAGATGATGGCGATGTACAAAAAGGAAAAGGTGAACCC
>JABDJX010000287.1 GCA_013003245.1 Silicimonas sp.
AGCGAGCGGGGCGGAGCTCCCCGCCTCGCGGTCGCGAAGCGGACGCAATGCCTCATCCATAAGCCGCCAGCATCGCCTTCAGGTCGTCCAGCGTGTTCGCCTCCGCCACCGGCTTGTCCTTGCGCCACCGTGCCATCCGCGGAAACCGCAGCGCCACACCTGATTTGTGCCGCGTGCTTTTCTGAATGCCCTCGAAGGCGATTTCGAACACATGCTCGGCCTTGACCGACCGCACTGGCCCAAACCGCTCGCGCGTGTTCTTGCGCACCCAGGCCGTGATCTCGCGAAACTCGGCATCAGTCAGGCCAGAATAGGCCTTGGTGAAAGGCACCAGATCATTGCCCGACCAGACGGCAAAGGTGAAATCTGTGAACAAGTTCGCGCGCCGCCCGTGTCCCGCCTGCGCATAGATCATGACAGCATCAACCACCAGTGGGTCGACCTTCCACTTCCACCAGTCACCCTTCTTGCGGCCCTGCTGATAGGGGCTATCGAGACGCTTCAGCATCACACCTTCTGCCCCGATCGCGCGCGATCTGGCCCGTGTTTTGGCAAGATCGCCCCAGTCCTCGAAGTCCAGCAAAGGTGAAAGCCGCAAAGGTGCTTGGGCTGGAACAGTTTGCATCACCCTGTCCAGCAGCGCCCGTCGTTCTGCGAACCGGGACTGACGTACATCCTTGCCCGCCCACTCCAGAACATCATAGGCCCGCAGCAAGACGGGTGCCTCTGCCAATAGTTTTTTCGGCACCGTCTTTCGCCCGATCCGCCTTTGCAAAGCGTTGAAACTGAGCGGCGAATCTTCAGCGTAATTCCACGCCAATAATTCACCGTCCATGACGGTGCCGGACGGGATGAAATCGCTCAAAATACCAAGTTCGGGAAATCGATCGGTCATCAGTTCCTCGCCGCGCGACCAGACGAAATGCTGCCCGCCCCGCAAAATAAGCTGTCCGCGAATGCCATCCCATTTATGCTCTGCTGCCCACTCTTGCGCAGCACCAAGGTCCTCGGGCGCATCGTCGAGCTGATAGGCGAGATAAAAGGGATACGGCTTTGAAAGATCAGCCTCGGGGTCTGGGCGCAGAATAAGACTTTCATAGGTCACCGTCTCTGGCGACCATTCGCCCATGAGCCGATGCGCAAGTTCAGTTTCCTCTACGCCAGTGGCTTTTGAAAGCGCACGCGTCATCAGCTTCTGGCTCACGCCAACCCGAAAGCCGCCCGTGATCAGCTTGTTGAACACAAAGCGCTCACGACGGCCCAAGCCGTCCCAGGCATCTAGGATGCGCATCTTGCGCGTCTCTTCGTCTTCGGTAGACAGGGCTTTGATCGCGGCAATCCACCCGGTCAAAGAACGCTCCAATCGATTGGATGGCTCAGGTAAAACAAGAGCAATCGTCTCAGCCAGATCGCCAACAATCGGATAGCTTTCTTCAAACAGCCACAGCGGAATGTCAGCGCGCTCTGCGGCCCATTCACGCAACTTTGAGACAGTAATCGTGCGCTTTGGACGCCGTCCCGACAAAAGCGCGATTGTCCAAAGTCTATCATCCTCAGGCGCGGCTTCAAAATAGGTTGCAAGCGCTGCCACCTTGGCATTGGTCTTGGTCGTCTGATCAAGTGCCGTGAACAGCGCTGCGAAATGTTTCATCAATCTACCTGCCCGCCCGCAGGCGTGGACGGACTTTCATGTTGTTTGTGTAAGATAACATGTAGCACGCAAAGTTTCGGTTCACATGCGGGCTTTACGCCGCTCTTCAGTCAGTCGAGCCAACTCTGCGGCAGCATCAATCGTAAGAGGAAGTGACAAAACCCAATCAATATCTACGCGTGCAAAGCCCATGTCATCAAGAACGTACTCTTCATGCTCAAGCAGCCTTTTTAGCGAACGACGATTACGATGCTCATTTACGCGCGCAGTCAGCGACGTGGACAGGTCGTAAAGTGGGTTACCGGCTCCGCGAGCGGCAACGGGTGCGCAAGGTGCGTATGACATTGGGTCTCTCCTTAAATGAAGTACCCCTTTGGTATGCAGGCTGGACAATCTTCAATCAAACGAATAGATTTTACTTAACCTATCAAATTTTCTGAAAGACATCCTATGAACGCCTCGAACACGCCAGCCTTACCCCTACTTGATCTTGATCTGTTGCGCACGCTGGTTGCCATTGCCGAATCCGGCAGCTTTTCTGCTGCTGCTGCGGTGGTTTTGCGTACCCCCTCTGCGGTGTCGATGCAGGTCAAGAAGATGGAAGACATTCTGGGGCGCCCGGTCTTTATCCGCGACAGTCGCTCTGTTGCGCTGACAGCAGACGGTGCCTTCCTGCTTGAGCATGCCCGACGCATGCTGGCGATGAACCGCGATGCCGTCGCACGCTTCGTGCAACCCGAGATCGAAGGTGTGGTGCGCCTTGGTGCCCCCGATGATGTGGCCGAGCGATTTCTTGTGGACATGCTTCGGCGTTTTTCCGACAGCCATCCGAACGTCACCGTCAATGTGGTAGTCGATGAAACCGTACGCATGATTTCAAAACTGAAGGAGGGCGCGCTCGATATGGCCATTATCACCTGCGACGGCGATGCCCCTGATCCAAATGCCGAGGTGTTGCACCGTGAGCAACTGATCTGGGCTTCATGCAAAGGGGGTGTGGCAGCGGAGCAGACACCATTGCCTGTCAGCGTCTGGGACGAGGCCTGCACATGGCGCAAGGTGGCCATCACCGCGCTGGAGGCTGCAGGCCGAGACTGGCGGCTTGCCTTTCAAAGCGCGCATCTATCCGGCCAACGCGCTGCAATCTTGGCGGACTTGGCTGTTGCGCCTATCCCTGCCTCGTCCCTGACGGGCGACGTTGTAGAGGTGCCTGCTCGTTTCAATCTACCCAAGCTTCCGCAATACGCGTTGGGGCTCCTTTTCGGGGAGCGACCTAACCCAGCTGTGGAGGCTGCGGCGGACCATTTGCGAGCAAGTTTCGCTGCCCGTCCAAGTCCCAACCTAGCATTGACTGCATAAAAAAAAAGCCCGCCGAAAGGCGGACTCATTCATAGATCTTCTCAGGCTTCAGATGCCGACAAACCGCTGTGCAATGCGCGGCAACAACCCTTTGAAACGCAACGGTGCGTCGGTAGCGGCAAGACAAATGCAGTCCTGACCAGCCTCTGCAATCGGCGTGTGATGCAAATCTTCATCGGCGATCTCGATGTCGCCGCGCGCAAAACGGTCATCATCGTCTTTGAAGGCGCCTTGCAGCACCAGCGTCAGCTCAAGCCCGTTGTGCCCGTGATCTGGCATCGCCGCTCCACCAGGAATAGACAGCAAACGCACCTGCGAACCGCCATCGACATTCAGCACCGACTGCCGCACACCACCGCCCACCGGCTTCCAATGCACGTCGTCAAGATCACCGCCGATATAGTCAAACAACGGTTGAGGCAAAACTTTCCCGGACACTTTGGGTGCGATGTCAAACTCAGGTGCCGCATCTATCAACGCCATGGTTGCCTCAAGCGAGTCCTCACCCATTTCAACAGCATCGACCTCATCCACAAGGCTGCCGCCCACCGCTTCAAAGCTTTCCATGCGCGCCCGGCACTCGTCGCACAACGACACATGCGTTGCGACCACGATGCTAAAGCCCTCGTCAAGCGTGCCCGACGCATAGCTCATCAAGAGCGCGTCTGTCAGGTGATGGTTAATCGAACTCATCGTACTTACCTCATCTCGTGACGCAGCTTTTCCAGCGCCAATCTTATCCTAGATTTAATCGTTCCCAGCGGAAGTCCAGTCTCCTCAGCAATTTCGCTGTGGCTCAGGTCTCCGAAATACGCCCGTTCGATCAATTCCCTTTGCTTTTCCGGCAGCTCGGCAACAGCCTTGGCCAGTTGTTCACTCTCCTGCCGAAGCGACATGACGTCTGCCTGATCCGGCTCGGCCTCCGGACCCCACGAAAGGTCCTCGGGCTCTGGTCTTTTTTGACGCCGCAAAGCATCAATCTTCTTGTTACGCGCAATGGTAAAGACCCAGGTAGAGACATTCGCTCGCGTGGGGTCGAACATATGAGCCTTTGTCCAAAGCGTCGCCATGACCTCCTGCGTACACTCTTCAGCCAGCGTCACTTCAGCGCCGGATTTCATCAAGAACGCCTTTACCCGAGGGGCGAAATGGCGAAAAAGTTCAGCAAACGCCTGCTTGTCCTGATGTTCACGCACACGCAAAACATATGCGGCCCAATCATCATTTCTTTCAACGTTCATCGTTACTTGCCGATCTTCCGCGCGGTCAGCCGCATGTGTCTCGCGGGCACCATACAAGGGTTCCGCGCGGGTTCCACCATGAAGTTCGAGCGCAATATCAATCGGCATTTGTAGTCTTTACGTCGCAACTTTTCACATGGATCAATTTTAATCCTTTCATGATTGATCTGCCGTGCGGCGCGGCACGTAACGCTTTACACAAGATAAAAAGACCAGGAGACCTGAATGCCGTTCGAACAAAGAGAAGCCGCCTCACGGCGCGTTGCCGTGATTGGTGGTGGCATCTCAGGCATGGGCACAGCCCATTACCTTGCAGACCAGAATAACGTTGTCCTTTTCGAAAGCGAACCGCGTCTAGGTGGACATGCGCGCACCGTCATCGCGGGCAAGAACAACGATCAGCCCGTAGATACTGGGTTCATTGTCTTCAATTACGAGACGTATCCGCACCTTACCGCGCTTTTCGACGCACTTGATGTGCCGGTAACCAAGAGCAACATGAGTTTTGGTGTCTCGGCGCGCGGCGGTGCTTTGGAATATGGATTGGCCAGTGTAGACTCTGTGTTTGCGCAGCGAAAGCATCTTGGACGACCTGCTTTTCTGCGGATGATTGGTGACATCCTGAATTTTGGACGCTTTGCCGAAAGCAAAGTCCGCGAAAACATGACCATCGGCGAGTTAATCACCGAGATGAACCTTGGCCCATGGTTTCGTGACTATTATCTGCTGCCATTCTCGGGCGCGATCTGGTCGACACCCAAATCCAAGATCCTCGACTTTCCGGCCGAGGCAATGATCCGGTTCTTCCGCAATCATGGCATTCTGAAGTGGGAGGAAAACCACCAGTGGTACACGGTTCAGGGCGGTTCGATTGAATATGTGAACCGTCTGGCACGCCGGATGAGCGATGCGGGCGTCGATATCCGGCTTGGTGCTGCTGTCAAAGGCGTCCGCCGCACCCCATTCGGAGCCGATGTGCGCTGTGCAAACGGTGAGTGGGAAAGCTTTGACGAAGTGGTCTTCGCCACGCACTCTGAGCAAACCCTTCGGCTTCTTTCCGACGCCACCGGCGTTGAATGTACCGCTCTTTCTGCGGTGCGCTACCAGCCCAACCATGCGATCCTGCACGCCGACACCAACGCGATGCCGCGCAACCGCAAAGCATGGTCATCATGGTGCCACGTTGAAACTGGCACAGGTGCTGATGCGCCGATTGATCTGTCCTATTGGATGAATTCGCTTCAGAATATTCCAAACGACGACCCAATGTTCGTGACCCTCAATGCGCAAGGCAAAATCCGCGAAGAGCTGATTTATGACGAGGCAACCTTTATGCACCCTGTCTTCGACAGTGCAGCCCTTGCCGCGCAAGACACGATCCGCGCCATTCAAGGCAACAACAGCACGTGGTTTGCAGGTGCGTGGATGCGCAACGGCTTTCACGAAGATGGCCTTGCCAGTGCGTTTGACGTGGCTCAGCAGATGGCGTTTCAAGATACGATGGGCTTGGCGGCAGAGTGATGAAGTGCGTCGATCATATTGACGGGCTAACCTTTCATGGTCGCAAGGGGGCTGTGGAAAACGCTTTCACCTATTCGGTCGACTACGTGTTGCTGGATGCGGAGCGCGAGGTGCGGGCGCCGAGGTTTTTCTCGCGCAACCGCAGCGGGCTATTTTCGCTTTTCGACAGGGATCATGGAGGGGCTCCGCAGGACGGGCGCGGCGCTGTGTGGGTTCGGGATACATTGCGTGAGCACGCGCTCGATTTCCCCATAGGACGCCTTGAGCTTTTAGCGCAACCAAGGGTTTTGGGCCATGTTTTCAACCCTGTATCCTTTTGGCTGATCCGCGACCCCAAGGACGCAATCCGGGTGATCATTGCCGAGGTGTCAAACACTTATGGCGATCGCCACTCCTACCTCTGCCACCACGATGATCTGCGCGAAATCACCCGCGAAGACACGTTGAGCGCGCGCAAGATTTTCCATGTCTCGCCTTTTCAGCCTGTTGAGGGCGAATACACCTTTCGCTTCGACATCTCAGACAGCCGCATAGGCGTCTGGATTGACTACAAAACCGGCAATGGCAGCCTGCTGGCCACGTTGACAGGGGCGCGCAAACCGCTCACGAACGCAGCGATCCTGCGCGCGATGATCCGGCGCCCGTTTGGGTCACGTCGCGTGCTGGGCCTGATCCATTGGCAGGCTTTGAAACTTTGGTGGAAGGGGGCCGCCTTCCGCACCCGCCCAGAACCCCCAAACCACGAGGTGTCACGATGACAGCGCACCCTCACAATCTTGTCCCTTTCGCGCTTTTCGGCGCAGTCCTCGCAGCAGCGGGCCTGCCGATCTATATCCATGCGCCGAAGTTTTATGTTGATGAGTACGGTGTCAGCCTTGCTGCCCTTGGCGCTGTCTTGTTCGCACTTCGCCTGCTTGACGTGGTGCAAGACCCCGCGCTTGGGTGGCTGTCGCGTCTCCTTCGCGACCATCGCGCGTTTGCTGTGGCCGTGGCGGGGGGCGTTCTGGCCATCTCGATGATCGGCTTGTTCGGCATGGCGCCACCGATCAACCCGATTGCATGGTTCGCCATCACGTTGACACTGCTTTTCTCGTCCTTCAGCTTTTTGACAATTAGCTTTTACGCGCAAGGCGTCACCACCGCGAAAACGCTTGGCGACAACGGCCACGTGCGTCTTGCAGGATGGCGCGAAACCGGTGCACTGATCGGTGTGTCACTTGCCGCGGTCGCACCGGTTGCCTTGGCGAATTTCGGGGCGAACCCTTTCGCAATCTTCGCAGCGGTTTTTGCGGTTTGCGTCGTGGCAGCCGTTCTTGCGATGCGCTCCAACTGGAGTGCGGGCCAAGAGCCTGCAACCCCGGGCGTGATGCCTTTCCTGCGCGATCCGCTGGCACGCCGGTTGCTGTTGATTGCTTTGCTGAATGCAACGCCTGTTGCCGTGACATCCACGCTCTTTCTTTTCTTTGTTGAAAGCCGTCTGGAAGCGCCGGGCTGGGAAGGCCCCCTGCTTTTGTTGTTTTTCCTAGCGGCCGCGTTTTGCGCGCCCTTGTGGAGCCGCCTTGCGCAAATCATCGGCGCGAAAACCGCGTTGATGCTGGGCATGACGATGTCGATTGCTGCCTTCGGCGGTGCTGCGTTTCTTGGCGCGGGCGATCTGCTTGCCTTTGTGGTTATCTGCCTTGCCTCAGGTGCTGCATTGGGCGCAGACATGACACTTCTGCCCGCTCTCTTCGCTGCGCGCACGGCCGAAATCGCGCCCGAGGCGGCCGAAGGCTTTGGCCTTTGGTCCTTTGTCTCCAAGCTTTCACTGGCCTTTGCGGCAGCGGTTTTGTTGCCCATTCTGGATGCCGCTGGCTTTCAGTCTGGTGCAGGCCAGTCACCTGAAAATGCACTTGCCACGCTAACGCTTTTTTACGCCATTTTGCCCTGCTTTCTAAAGCTGGCGGCGCTGGCCCTGCTTGCCGCAACCCCGCTCGACGAGAGCGCAGCGCACTCACAACTAAACGAGGTGTAATCATGGACACTCTCTTTGCCTTCAAATTCGGGCTGCTGCTGACCGTTGCCGTTCTTTGGTTTGCCGGTCGCTATTTTAGCTTTCGGGCGCAATCGCCCGAGGATTACGCAGATCATGGTCCCAACTTCGACATTCGCGCGCATCTGAATGGCCCGCTTTTGTGCGACGGGGTCATCTATGGGCCTACGGGGCGTGTTACATCACGTTTCGTTGCCGAATTCTTTGCCGAGTGGGACGGAGACAGCGGTGTGATGCGAGAGAAATTTCGTTATGACAGCGGTGCGGTGCAAGAGCGTGAGTGGCGTTTGAGCGTTAATGGTGCTGGCGTTATTCGCGCCGAAGCGGACGACCTTGTTGGCGTTGGCAGCGGTCGCCAATCTGGGTCAAGCGTGAAGCTCGACTACAACATTCGCCTGCCCGAAAGTGCGGGCGGCCATATGTTAAGCGTTGTTGACTGGATGTACTTGCTGGACAATGGCGTTATCATGAACCGCAGCCAATTCCGCAAATTTGGTTTCAAGGTGGCCGAACTGGTCGCGACCATGCGACCGGCAACGGTTGAAGAAGCACGTCAGGAGGCCGCGTGAGAGACTGGCAGGGCAAAAGGTATTGGATTGTTGGCGCATCGTCAGGCCTTGGCCGTGATGTAGCCAAAGAGATTTCGAACACCGGAGCGGAGGTTATTCTGAGCGCCCGCAGCGAAGACGATCTGAACGCGCTGGCTGGCGAATTGTCAGGCCGCTCGACCATCGTACCAATGGATGTGGCCTCTGCCGAAAGCGTGGCCAAAGCCGCTGAAGCGGCAGGTCAAGTGGATGGATTGGTCTATCTGGCAGGCGTTTACTGGTCGCTGGGTGCGACTGAATTTGACGGCGAAAAAGTCGCCATGATGCTGGACGTCAACCTGACCGGCGCCGCCCGCGTTCTGGGCCATGTCCTGCCATCGATGGTAGAGCGCGACCAAGGGCATATCGTATTGACTGGGTCACTCTCTGGCTTTCGCGGATTGCCGAATGCCTGTGGGTATGGTGCGTCCAAGGCTGGCCTGATGTCGCTGGCCGAGACGCTGCATGCCGATTTGATCAACACCGGCGTCGAGGTTCAGTTGATCAACCCCGGCTTCATCAAAACCCGGCTCACCGACAAGAACGAGTTCAAGATGCCGTTCATCATGGAACCTGAAATTGCAGCCCGCGAGTTTGTGGAGCACATGAACAACGACAGCTTTGCCAAGAACTATCCGTGGATATTCTCCACAGCTATAAGGTCCATGCAGTTCTTACCCGATTGGCTTTACTACCGCCTTGTGGGTCAAAAACCCTAAGCTTTCGCTGCCTTTTTGAACCCTGCGTCTTTGTGCGAGCCATCGCAAAATGGCTTGTCACCAGATGCGCCGCAGCGACAAAAGAACGCCTTGGTTTTGCGCGCAACACGCCGTCCGTCCGATCCGATAACTTCGACATTGCCCTTCACGGCAATAGGGCCGTCCTCAAAAGCTTTGATCTCTAAAGCACCACCCGTCGACTCCAGCTCTTCGCTTTCCTGTTCGGCGGGCAAGCCAGTGGCCGCAAACCCGTCACGATGTGAATTGTCGCAATAGGGCGGATTGCCCGTCTTGCCACATCGGCAAAGCACGGCGCGGGTCTGCGGGTCTTCACCCGGCAACTGCAAATCACCGCGCAACTCTAACGGGCCGTTTTCCCACAGCCTGACCGTATTGACCGGCGGCGGCGTCTCTGGCGCGCCCTTACGCTCGTAGGACAGGGCACCCGAAGGGCATGCCTCAATCGTGGCCACAATCTCTGCAGTAGACGCGCTTTGTGGCTGAATCCATGGGCGCTGCGATGGATCGAAAACCTGCGGTAAACCAAGCCAACATTTCCGTGCGTGGATACACGTCTTCATATCAAAGCTGATTTTAAGATCGTCTGTTTCAATAGGTTTCATGCGGCACCTCCTTGCACAAAAGCATATCCGCGATCCTAGCGGCTGTCGCCTGCCTCTTTAAGAAACTGTGTGATCTCGCCTGCCATCCATGCGTTGTCGTGAGGCGTTCCCAAACCATCGCGCACGGATTTCAGCTCCTTCGCGGTCAAAAGCTTTGACGACGGGCCGTCCATGACGATTTTGAGTGCCTCATCATCAAACTCGGGGTGGGGCTGCACAGTGAAAGTTTTGCCCTTGTAACGGATCATCGAGATCTCGCATCGCGGGCTGGAACCCACCACCTCTGCTTCAGGCGGCGCTGCAACGACCTCGTCCTGATGCCATGCGTTAAGGATCTTTTCAGCGCTGCCAAACCTGTAAAGGTTTCGCCCACAATTCCATCCGCGTGGGCTTTTTATCACCTTTCCACCCAAAGCTTGCGCAACGATCTGATGTCCAAAGCAGATGCCGACCATGGGTACTCTGGCGTTATGAATATCCCGGATAAGCTGCTCCAGGGGCGGGATGAATGGAACGTCGTCATAGGCCCCATGCCGGGAGCCGCTTAACAACCAAGCGTCCGCGTCGTGCACAGTGGTGGGAAATTCCATGTCTACAACGCTCCACGTTCGGAACGAAAAGCCATGACCTTCAAGCATTTGAGCATACAGATCTGTGTAGGTCGTTTTCGGATGGTTATCCGGCTGCGGGAAATGTCCACACTGAAGCACGCCTATTTGCATCGTGCAGCCGTTAGACCGAACGCGCCCGTGGTCCCAGCAAGAACCACACCAGGAAACCCATCACGGGGATGAGCAGCACGATCACCCAAATCGCGCGCACAGTCAGGCTGGCATCGGATTGAAGAACGTAAGTGAGCGCCCACATGTTGGCCGACATCGCAATGATCAGCCAAAGTCCGATGTGTTCGATCATCGCATGCGTCCTTCACGCTCCAGCCGCCAGGCCAGCTTGTGCTGATCGACGGA
>JABDJX010000296.1 GCA_013003245.1 Silicimonas sp.
ACCGTCAGCACGTATTCGCGGGTGGCGGCGGTGGCACTTTTGGCACCGTCGTCATAAAGCGGACGGACGCCGGAATAGGTCCAGACGATTGCGTCTTTCTCTATTGGTTTGTTGAAGTATTTCGAGGCAAAGGCGCGCAGGTAATCGGCCTCTGCTTCGGTGCAGACCGGTTTGATGTCTGCGTCTTCATGCTCTTGATCGGTGGTTCCGATCAGCGTGAAGTCCTGCTCGTAGGGGATCGCAAAAATGATACGCCCGTCGGTGCCCTGGAAGAAATAGCACTTGTCGTGATCGAAGAGCTTCTTGGTGACAATGTGGCTGCCACGGACAAGGCGCACGCCTTCCTGCGTGTTGATGCGGATGGTTTGGCGGATGATGTCTTCGACCCAAGGGCCGCCTGCATTGACCAGCATGCGCGCTTGGTGGGTGGATTTTTCACCGTTCTTTTCGGTTTCAATCGTCCAAAGTTCGTCGGCAAAAGTGGCCGACAATACCTTGGTACGCGGCATGACATGCGCACCACGATCCGCTGCATCGCGGGCGTTAAGAAGCACAAGGCGCGCGTCTTCGACCCAACAATCAGAGTATTCGTAGGCCACTTTGAACTTTGGGTCCAAGGGGGCGCCAGCGGGGTCTTTTGTAAGGTCGAGTTTGGAGGTGCCGGACAGAATTTTGCGCCCACCAAGGTGATCGTACATGAAAAGACCCAGCCTTATCAGCCAATTGGGGCGGCGTCCTTTCATCCACGGCATCACGGTGCTCAGCAGTTTGGACGTCGGCGTCGTGCCATCAAACCGCATCGAGCCGTGCATGGGCAGCACAAAGCGCATGGGCCACGAGATGTGGGGCATGGCGGTTAGCAGGTTCTCGCGTTCGACCAAAGCTTCGCGGACAAGTCGAAATTCAAAGTACTCCAGATACCGCAGGCCACCGTGAAAGAGCTTGGTCGATTGCGATGAGGTGGCAGAGGCGAAATCGTTCATCTCGGCCAGCGCAACAGAATAGCCGCGGCCAACGGCGTCACGGGCGATGCCGCAACCATTGATGCCGCCGCCAATGATGAAAAGATCGTAAGTCATGAGGGATCCTCAGCGATGATCAGGGTCGTGCCAGCGGCTTTGACTGCGGCACAAAATTCAGGGGGAGGTGCCGCGTTCAGTACCACTGTGTCGAGCGCGTCCAATGTGCAGATGCGGTTGGGGGCCTGAACGTCGAATTTCGAGACGTCGGCCACCAGTATAGTTTGGCGCGCGTTTTCAAGTATCGCGCGAGCAACCAAAACCTCGCGGACGTCGAAATCGAGCGCGGCTCCTTCCGGGTCAAGCGCTGACGTGCCGATAATGGCGAAATCAACCTTGTAGTTGGCCAGCGCTGCCACCGCGTCACCGCCGACGATGGCCCCGTCTTCGGGCCGCACCTCTCCGCCGATGGCGATGAGCGAGCGCAACTGGGCAGGGCGCATGATCTGGATGATGTTGGTGTTGTTCGAGATCACGGTCAGGTCCTTGTGCCGCATCAGCGCGCGGGCGACTTGCTCGGTCGTAGTGCCGATGTTCAGTGCGACCGAAGCCCCATCGGGCACAATCGTGGCGGCGGCCTGTGCGATGGCGGCTTTGGCGGAAAGGTTTTTCATTCGCCGCGCCTCGTAGGTCGACGCACCGGTCGAAGCGACAAGTTTTGCGCCGCCATAGGTGCGCGCGATCAGGCCCGCGTCCACCAGAGTGTTCAGATCGCGCCGGATGGTTTGTGGCGTGACCGAAAACTCCGCCGCCAACCGGTCCACATCCACTTTGCCCTGTCGGGTCAGCGTGGTCAGAATCTCGTTCTTTCGATTAGGCTTCATATACGACTCGAGAATGTTCGTTTGAACATTTTACTCTGCCTGCAAGGCGCGAATGTCAAGTCATCCAAAGTGCGATTTGAACCTGTTGATGCAGGCGCGAAAACCATCTTCGAAGTTGCCGTTGCCGGGATGGTAGACACTTTCGAAGGAAACCACGCCATCATAGCCATCGGCCCGCATTGCGTCGGCCAATGGCTGAAACTGGTCCGCAAGCTGACCCTTTCCCATTTCGCGCACCTCAAGTGTTGCGCGCGGTGTGTCGACCTGAACGTCCTTGATGTGGACATGGCCAAGATAGCCGTTCTTCACTTCGTCATAGCCGTCTGGAAACGCGCGTTCGTGACACCAGCAGTTGTTGGCGGGATCCCACAGCACCTTGAGCACGTCTTTTGCGCCAAGATCATCGATCAGCTTGCGGGCAGTGTAGTTGGAATTAACCATCGTGCCATTGCCCGTCTCGACGACCAAGGTGATACCAGCCTTGCGCGCCACATCAACGACAGGTGCAATTAGCGGCAAGTGCGCCTCCCACGCGCCGGTGGCGACATTCCATTTTTCGGCGCCGTGACTGCCCCACAGGATTTGCTCTTTCTTGGGCGTCATGATCCGCACCAAAGGCGAACCCAAGATATGCGCCATATCGATCACGCGTTTCAGGGCGTCCATATGTTTGGTGTGGAGCGCATCGCCGGGTGTGTTGGCGATAGTCATGCCCGCAAAGATGTGGCGGGATAGGCAGGAAACAGGCTTGCCACGGTCGCGCAATAGCCTGTCGATGTCTCCTATCTCTTCTGCAGAATGATCGCCCACTTCGGTGTCGCCAACGAACTGAAGCTCGGCATAGGTCAGGCCGAATTCGTCCATGACATCAACCGCGTGCTTCAAGTCTCGGCTGATGCCATCGCAAATCACCCCAAGTTTCATTTCTTCCCCCGATGCAATTCTGCACCAACGATCTCTTCGATCACGCGGGTGCAGACCCAGTTATCGCCCTTTGGGTATTTTACCTTACCCGCATGGAAAATCTGCATGGCCGATGCGGCGGTGTGCAGCGGGACCAAAAGCTCTTCTGCCAGATCAAGCGAAATCGTCAGATCCTTATGCATCGTATTGATATGGCTACCAGTGCCCTCGAACTCGCGGTCGATGATCTTTTCCAGCGCATTGTTCACGACGCCGCAGCCTGCCGACGAGGTTGAAAAGACATCAAGCAGAACCTGCCCCGGAACACCGGCTTTGGCGGCTAAGACCGCGGCCTCGAAGGTGGCGGAAAATTGCGCGCCAATCAGCGATTGGAGACAAGCTTTTACTGTTTGGCCTTCACCCGGCTTGGTGCCGACGCGGTGAATGTTGGCCGACACAGCCTGCATCACGGGTGCCATATGGTTAAGCACATCATCGGGCGCCGCCGCCATCATGGTCAGCGTGCCAGCTTGCGCGCCGGGAAAACCGCCCGAGACGGGCGTGTCGATCATCTGCAATCCCGTGCCTTCAAGCGCTGCTCCAATCTCGCGCGCCTCGCGGGGTTTGATCGTGGCCGTCATAAGGATAACGCCGCCTTGGGCCATAGTTTTGCACAACCCGTCGTCGCCGAAGATCACCGATTTCGCCTCGTCCCCGTTCATCACCATAACGAAGACGGCGTCCGCGTTTGCACCCACCTCGGCGGCACTTTGAGCCACTGCTCCCCCTGCGTCGCTGAACGCCATTTGCCGATCAGGTTTGAGGTCGTGACCTGTCACCATAAACCCGCTGGCCATCAGGTTCTTGGCCAAACCTGATCCCATATCCCCAATGCCAATAACGCCTGTACGCATGGTATCGCACCTTTCTGCTGATTCAATTTTCAGGCGGATTTCAAACGTCGTCCGACGCCGGGCCGATCCGGAAGACATCCCCGGCCCTTTGAACGCGCTGCGTTCCGCCGGAATGGTGGGTGATTTGATCGGTTCTGGCAAGTTCCTTATCACCCCGGATTGAAACCCGTGCCGCGCGCCACTAGGACAAGGGGAACCCCTGAAGGATGCTGCCATGACCATTCGCGCCGATCTTGCCGATACCGTTGGAAATACGCCCCTTATCCGCCTGCGCGGTGCCTCTGAGGCGACTGGTTGTGAGATTTTGGGAAAAGCCGAGTTTCTGAACCCGGGCCAGTCCGTAAAGGATCGTGCGGCGCTTTTCATCATCAAAGACGCTATCGCGCGTGGTGATCTGCGCCCGGGTGGCACAATCGTTGAAGGCACTGCCGGGAACACGGGCATTGGTCTGGCTTTGGTTGGTGCTTCGATGGGGTTCCGGACGGTAATCGTGATCCCCGAGACGCAGAGCCAAGAGAAAAAGGATATGATCCGCCTATGTGGTGCCGAGTTGGTGCAGGTGCCCGCGGTTCCATATGCCAACTCGGACAATTACGTGAAGTACTCAGCCCGGCTTGCCGCTAAACTGAACGAGACAGAACCGAATGGCGCAATCTGGGCCAACCAGTTTGACAATGTCGCCAACCGGCAAGCTCATGTTGAGATGACGGGGCCCGAGATTTGGCGCGATACCAAGGGTCGGGTTGATGGGTTTACCTGTGCCGTGGGATCGGGCGGTACGCTGGCGGGCGTTGGCCAGATATTGCAGCCGAAGGGCGTGAAAGTGGGCCTTTCTGATCCTGACGGCTCTGGTCTTTATAAGCTTTACACCGAGATGGATCCGCCCAAAGGCAACTCGATCACCGAGGGTATCGGACAGGGGCGCATTACCGCAAATCTCGAAGGGTTCACGCCCGATTTTGTTTACAAAGTCCCCGATGTCGAAGCGATGCCGGTCATCTATGACTTGTTGCAGCATGAAGGTCTGTGCCTTGGTGGTTCGTCCGGTATCAACGTGGCTGGTGCGATCCGTTTGGCGCGCGAAATGGGTCCCGGCCACACGATCGTGACGATCTTGTGCGACTATGGAAACCGCTATCAGTCAAAGATGTTCAACCCGGATTTCCTGCGGGAAAAGGGGCTTCCTGTCCCGCCGTGGCTGGAAGGCGCGCCACGCGACATGCCAACTGTGTTTGAGGCTGAGTGACTACTTTTTTGGCGTGTGGGGAAGACCATTGATGCAACTGGGCGTGCCGAATAAGGGGCGCACGCAACAAGCACGTCTATTTGCAATTGGATAGTGTAAGCACGCTTGAATGTGCCACATACTTCCTGCTACGAGGCGTTCACCGGAGAGGTGGCCGAGTGGTCGAAGGCGCACGCCTGGAAAGTGTGTAGGCGGGAAACCGTCTCCAGGGTTCGAATCCCTGTCTCTCCGCCAACCACATAAGTATCTGATATTAAACAATAATAAAGCGGAATTCCTGCCCAAATTCCCGTGGCTTACGCGACTATCGCGCTGACCAAAACGCCCCTCAGAGACGCATTTGCCGCTATGTTTGCGATGGGTCTCTGTTGCCAGCATCGTGGGGTACGCTTTTGGCGGATTTTTCCCTGCTAGCAGGGAAAAAGCAGGGAAGATTCTGGAAATTCATGGAATTACGCGCAAGATCGCTTCAGAAACACCATCCCTATCAATGCTTTAG
>JABDJX010000025.1 GCA_013003245.1 Silicimonas sp.
CGTATGGCCGAAGAGCTTGGTGCCTCATCGCCCACGCTGCAGGAAGCCTTCACAACAGCGATGCGGATGCGCAAGGCCGAATTCAAGGGGCACGAGCTGTTGGACAAATTCGAGGCAGGAGCAGCTATTCCAAAGGCCGCGATTTCAGGCGCACCGCAGGATTAAATCTATCTAGGCTTTGCGCCGTCTGTCAGCGTCGCCTCGCCGGGGGCTCTGCTAAGGGATGCTTGCATCCCGAAACTGGCAGCGTATCGCAAAGAGATGCGCGAGAGGCCCCGGACCCCCGGCATATTTTTGGGACCGATGAAGGCCTAAGTGAGTGCTTTTGCGGCCCAGACCAGCAAAACACCAATGGCGACCGCGCATAGCCCGAAGGCACGCCGGGTCTCGATCGGCATCTCGGAGATGACTTTGATCAGCTCTTCCAGCCGGTTTGGCAAAAGCGCAAACACCAAGCCTTCGAAGACCAGAACAAGGCCGATGCCAAGGAGGACGAACTCCATGCGAGACGTCCTCCCTGGGGGGTTAATTGGCGCCAGAACCGGCGCTAAGGCCAGCCCCGTCGAGGAATTCGAAGAATTCACTGTCAGGCGTGATCACCAGTGTGGAGTTGCTGCCCTTCAGTGCGTTCTCATAGGCCGTGAGCGAGCGGTAGAAGCGGAAGAAATCTTCGTCCGCGCCGTAAGCCTGCGCAAAGATATTGTTGCGTTCGGCATCTGCCTCACCGCGTGCTATCTCGGCCTGCTTGTTAGCCTCTGAGACAAGCTCAACCACAGTTCTGTCTGCCTGCGCGCGCACGCGCTGTGCGGCTTCTTCACCACGGGCGCGTTCGTCGGTGGCTTCACGTTCCCGCTCTGCGCGCATCCTCTCGAACGTCGCTGCCTCGTTCTGCTCGGGCAAGTTGGTTTGCTTGAGACGCACGTCAACCACATCGAGACCAAGGGCTGCTGCCTGACTGTCGGCTTGGATCCGGATGCGGTTCATCAAATCCGCCCGTTCAGACGACAGGATGGTGTTTGACGTAACCCCTTCCGAACCCAGAACGCCACGTATCTCGGCGATCAGGATGCGGTCAAGGCGATCTTCGGCCAGACGCGTGCCACCGGGACCAACGGCCTGACGGAACCGCTCGACATCCGAGATACGGTAGCGTGCAAAGGCATCGACAACCAATCGGCGGTCATCCGAGGGTGTCACCTCGATGGCTTGCGTGTCGATCGACAGGATACGGTCGTCGTAGCGAACCACTTCCTGAATGAACGGGATCTTGAATGCCAGACCCGGCTCGTCCTTGACAGCGCGGATTTGACCAAACTGCAGGACAAGCGCCTTTTCACGTTCGTCAACGATAAAGATCGACGACAACACAGCGACAACGCCCACGATGGCGGCAATAAGAAGAATGCTTCCTGAACGGATCATCTTAGTTTCCTCCCACTGGCTGGCGGCGCAATTCGTTCAACGGCAGATAGGGCACGACGCCCTGACCACCTTCGGCACCTTCGTCAAGAATGATCTTGTCGACATCCCCAAGTACTTTTTCCAGTGTCTCGATATAAAGGCGTCTGCGTGTCACGTCCGGGGCCAGTTGATATTCGCCCAAAACGGCTGTGAAACGGCTTGCCTCACCTTCGGCTTCGTTCACCACGCGTGCGCGGTAACCCTCGGCCTGCTCAAGCAACTGCGCTGCCTCACCACGTGCACCGGCAAGAACACGGTTGGCATAGGCGTCGGCCTGACGCTCAAGTCTGTCGCGTTCCTGTTCGGCGGCCTGCACATCACGGAAAGCATCGATCACTTCGCGCGGTGGGTCGGCTTTGTTCAGGTTCACACGAATGACGCTTATGCCGGATTCGTAGCTGTCGAGTGTGCCCTGGATCAACTCAAGCGCGCGGGCTGCAGTCGCTCCACGGTCTCGGTTGAGAAGTGGCGCCAACTCGCTGCCAGCCACAATCTCGCGCATCGCCGATTCTGACACAGCGCGCACGGTGTCTTCGCCATCGCGCAAATTGAAGAGAAACTTGGCCGGATCGTTGATGTTCCAGACTACCTGAAAATCGATGTCGAGGATGTTTTCATCCGTCGTCAGCATCAGGCCATCATCACCGTTGCGTCCAACGCCAATGTCCAGCGATTGTTCGCGGGTCACGGGCACAATCTCATAGGTCGTCACCGGCCAGGGCGCAAAGTTCAGTCCCGGATTGCCGATGCTGGAAAATTCGCCAAGGAAAAGCTCGACCGACTGTTCTTCGGGGCGCACCGTGTAAAACGAGGTGAAGGCCCAAAGACCAAGCGCGATCAATGCCCCCAGGCCCAAAGTGCCCTTTGTCAGGCGCGGGCCATCGCCATCGCCGCCGCCTGAGCCGTTCGAGCGGCCACCACGGCCGCCCATCAGCACTTTAAGCTGCTCCTGACCTTTTTTCATGATCTCGTCGATCTCGGGGATCTGCGGTCCGTCCTGACCGGTGGGCTTGCCGGGTCTGCGGTCATCATCACCGCCATTGCCCGATTTGCCGCCGCCCCAGGGTCCGCCGTTATTGTTGGCCATAAGCGGGTTTCATCCTTTTTTGGTCCAAATTCATCGTTCGTGTTGCTAAGTGTAGTCTCAGCCGTTGTTTTTCAAGCCGTTCTAACAGGTGCGTGCATTGTAACAAGCTCTTCCGAGATTGTCGGGTGCACCGCAACCGTCTGGTCAAATTGTTCTTTGGTCAGGCCTGCTTTGACAGCAATACCCGCCATTTGAATAAGTTCGCCCGCGCCATCCGCGACAATATGACAGCCCAGAACCTTGCGCGTCTCCTGGCTAACCACAAGTTTCATCAACACTTTGTTGGGTCGCTCGGCAAACGCGCTGCGCATCGGGCGAAACGAGGTCGCGTAGACTTCAATCGCCTCTACCCGGCGTGCCATCTCTTCTGAAAGCCCGACGGTGCCCAGTTCCGGCTGGGTAAAGACGGCGGACGGGACAAGATCGTGATCCGGTGCGGTCGGGTTATTTTTAAAGACGGTTTCGGTAAACGCCATGCCCTCGCGGATCGCGACCGGGGTCAGCTGGATGCGGTCGGTCACATCGCCGATGGCGTAAATCGACGGAACCGCAGTCTGGCTATGCGCGTCAACTTCGACCGCGCCGCGATCGTTCAGCTTGACGCCCACATCCTGAAGCCCGAGGTGATGCGAGTTGGGCGCGCGCCCGGTGGCGAACATCACCTTGTCAAAAGTGCGTTCCTTGCCGTTGGTGTCCTTGATCCGGATCGGCCCGTCCGGTGCCTCCACCGGAGCCATCTCGGCGATATTCACCCCCAGCTCAAGGGTGATGCCTTGTTCGATCATCATATCGGCGACAATCCCGCGTGCCTCGTCGTCGAAGCCGCGCAAAATCTGATCGCCACGATAAAACTGGGTGACGTCCACGCCAAGCCCGTTGAGAATGCAGGCGAATTCAGACGCGATATAGCCACCACCCACGATCAGGATCGAGCCGGGCAGGGCATCCATGTTGAAGATATCGTCCGAGACCATGGCGCAATCGGCATTGGGCATGTCGGGGCGCACCGGATGCCCGCCGGTTGCCACCAGAATGTGACCTGCGGTAATCGTCTCGCCGGTAGAGAGTTTGACCGTGTGCGGGTCTTCGATATGGGCGTGGGCGGCGTAGGTTTTCACATCGTTTGAACTCAGGATCTTGCCGTAGACGCTTTCCAGCCGGTCGAGCTCGGCATGCAGCTTGGTTCGGAAATCGCTCCACTCGAACGTACCTGTCTGTCCGGTCCATCCATATTCGCGTGCTATGGCGACCTGCTCGGTAAACTCAGACGCAAAGACCATCAGTTTTTTGGGCACGCATCCGCGGATCACGCAGGTCCCGCCTAGGCGGCTGGATTCGGCCAGAGCGACTTTGGCGCCTGTTTGCGCCGAAGTGCGGGCTGCGCGCACCCCGCCCGAGCCGCCGCCGATGACGAAAAGATCAACGTCGTAGGCCATCAGTCTGCGATCTCCCCAAAGACGTTGTCGGCCATCTCGCCGCCCAAAACGCCTGTTTCCGTCTCGCCGGTGTTAATGTCGCGCACTTCAACCGTGCCGTCGCCATGCCCGGTGATGATCACATCGCAGATATCAATGAAGAGACCGTTTTCAACAACGCCGGGCACCTGGTTCAGCACCAGCGCCATCTGGCGCGCGTTGCCGATGCGACCAAGGTGCAGATCAAGGATGTGGTTGCCTTCGTCTGTGACAAAAAGCGCATCACCCGCCATCCGGGGGGTGACGGAATTGCCCATGACATCAAGACCATCGAGCATCTCTTCAAGCAGCATCTGGGTGGTTTTCATCCCGAATGCCAGCACCTCGACGGGCAGGGGGAACGCGCCCAGCGTGTCAACTTTCTTGGTGACATCGGCGATCACGATCATCTTGTCAGACGCGGTGGCGACGATCTTTTCCTGCAGGTGCGCGCCGCCGCCACCTTTGATCAGGTTAAGTTCGGCGTCATATTCATCGGCTCCGTCAATCGTCAGATCAAGCCAGCGGGCCTGGTCCAGCGTAACCACTTTGATGCCGACCTCGCGGGCAAGATCGGCGGTGCGGTTCGAGGTTGGAACACCGGTGATCTGAAGTCCCTCATCCCTTACCCGCTCTCCCAGACACTTGACCAGAAACGCCGCTGTCGAGCCGGTGCCAAGCCCGACTTTCATGCCGGATTGCACCATCTCGCTTGCGCGTTTTGCGGCCACGAATTTGGCGGTGTCAGAGGGGGACAGGCTGTTGGTCATGGGAATCTCCGCTGGTCTCAACGGGCTTATAGGGAGATTGCGCGCCGAGGGCGAGGGGGCGCAGGCACTTTGTCTGCCGGGGATGTCTTTGCCTTTGAGATAAGGGGCTCTGCCCCCTTGGCCTTCGGCCAATTCCCCCGGAATATTTTCACCAAGAAGAAATGCAATTTTAGTCAATTTGTCAGGACATGGAGCCTGAGGGTTGTTGGAGGTTTGAATTAGTCCTCGCCAGAGCGGGAAAGCTTTGCTAGAGAGCGCGCGGACATGCGGGTGTGGCGGAATTGGTAGACGCACCAGATTTAGGTTCTGGCGCCGCAAGGCGTGGGGGTTCAAGTCCCTTCACCCGCACCACCGTCGATCTTTTGCGCAGCAAAAAATCGACGCGCGGCAGTTGCATCGCAGATGCAATGAGAGCGGACCCTTTGTCATTTGTTGAACTACCTCGATTGACCGCGCGCGGCTTCGCTGACAGATTGCCGGGCGGCTTTGCATAAAGGGGCGGTGGCTTGAAATCTCAAACGCGGGCGGTGGTGATCGGGGGCGGGATCGCCGGGTGTTCGACGCTTTATCATCTGACGCAGGAAGGCTGGAGCGACGTGGTGCTGGTCGAACGTGATGAACTGACCAGCGGCACCACATGGCATTCGGCAGCGCAGGTGACCAACTTTGGCATGACCCAGACGATGGTGGGTCTGAAGTCGCACTCGATCGCGCTTTATCAGAAGCTGGCGGCGGACGCGGACTATCCGATCAACTACCACCACGGCGATGGCGGAATCAGGCTGGCCAATACCGAAGCACAGATGGATGGCTATCGTCATTTTGCCTCTATGGCACGTGGTATGGGTGTTGAGTTCGAAGTGATCGATGCGCAAGAGTGCGCGCGCCGGCATCCGCTGATTTCGACCGATAATCTGCTTGGAGGGCTATGGGATCCGACCGATGGCGACATTGATCCTGCACAGCTTTGCCAGGCTTTGGCGCGGCGCGCGCGCAACGCCGGCGCCGAGGTTTACCGCCACACCCCGGTGACCGGGCTGACGCAAAAACCGGACGATACGTGGATTGTGCATACCGAAAAGGGTGACATTGCCTGTGAAGTCGTGGTGAACGCGGGCGGCTACCGGGTGAACGAGGTGGGCGCGATGATGGGCGTGCACCATCCGGTTGCGTCGATGGAGCATCAGTATTTTCTGACCGAACCGATTGCCGAGATCGAAGAGGTCGGGCATCGCATGCCTCTGCTGCGCTGTCCGATCAGCGATTATTACTGTCGGCAGGAAAAGAACGGCCTGCTGCTTGGGTTTTACGAGCAGGACTGCAAAACGTGGGGCATGGACGGGATCGACCCGCATTTCACCAATGCGCTATGTCCTGATGATCTGGACCGGGTGACGGATGTCTTGGAAGGTGCTTTCGAGCGGATGCCTACGTTGACGCGCACCGGCATTCATACGGTGGTGAATGGCCCGATCACTTACACAATTGATGGCGCTCCATTGGTAGGGCCGATCCCGGGCAAGCGGAATGCGTTTTGCATTATCGGTCTGCGCGCGGGCCTTGGAGAGGGCGGCGGGCACGGCTGGCTTTTGGCGCAGCAGATCGTGCATGGCGAGGCGGTTTACGACACCTGGGTGATTGATCCGCGCCGGTTTACCGGGCACGCGAATGTCGAGCTGACAGCACTCAAGGCGATCGAGGATTACCAGAACGAGTTTCGGTTTCATTTCCCGCACGAGCATCGCCCGGCGGGGCGTCCGATGAAGACCACGCCGTTGACGCCGGTGCTGGCCGCCGAAGGGGCGGAATTTACCACGGTGAACGGGTGGGAGCGGGTCGAATATATCAAGCCTGCGCCGGATTTTGAGGAAACGCACAGCTTTCGGTTTAACGAGGCGTTTGAGGTTGTCGCCCGCGATGTGGCCGCTGTGCAGGCGTCTTGCGGGATTGCCGAAGTGAACGGGTTCAACCGGTTTGAGCTGACGGGGTCGGACGTGCACAGCTTTCTGGATCGGATGATCTGTGGCCGTGTGCCACGCAAAGCGGGTCGTGTCGGTTTGGGCTATTTGCTGAACCATCACGGGCGGCTTAAGGCCGAGGCAACGATTGCCAACCTGCCGGATGGCCGCGTCTGGTACGGCTCGGCGGCGGCGTCAGAGTTTCATGACATGGACTGGTTGCGGGCGCATGTACACGCGGATGAGGATGTGAGTATCCGCTCACTGACCAACGAGATGACCATTCTTGTGCTGGCCGGGCCGAAGTCGCGCGAGATCATGGCGGCAGTCAGTCGTGCCGATTGGTCACGCGAGGCGTTTCCGTGGCTGAGCGTGCGCGAGTGCTTTATCGGGATCGCGCCTGCGGTGGTGATGGCGGTCAGTTTCTCGGGCGAGTTGGCCTATGAAATCCACGTGCCCAACAACCAGCTTTATGCCGCATGGCTTGCCTTGCGGGCTGCCGGAGAGGCGCATGGGCTGCACGTCTTTGGTGGGCGCGCGATTGAATCGATGCGCATGGAGATGGGGTATCTGCACTGGAAAGCCGACATTCTGACCGAGTTCGATCCGTTCGAGACGGGGCTTGAGCGCTTTGTCGATTTGGAAAAGACCGATTTCGTCGGGCGCGCAGCGTTGCTGGCGCATCATGAGGCGGGCGTGCGCAAAAAGCTGGTCACACTGCGGGTAGACGGTGACGTGGCGCCTGCCCACGGTGGCGCGTCGGTAATGCGCGGCGGCGATGTCGTTGGCACCGTGACCTCGGGCGATTGGGGGCACCGGGTGGGGATGAACCTGGCTTATGCCTTTGTCGAGCCGGGGCTGGCCGAGCCGGGGACAAAGGCAGAGATCGATATTATCGGGCAGATGGTGCCGGCTGAGGTGATTGCGTCCGGGCCTTATGAGGGACGGATGCGGGATTAATTCTCAGTGGAGAGCTTGATCAGCGCGCGGCGGAGGGTGTCCGCCTCTTCAGCAGTGAAACGGTCCATCAACGTTGCATTGTAGCGCGCGGCGTCTTTTATCAGATCATCGAAGGCGGCGTGTCCGGCTTTGGTGAGGGACAAAAGCGCGTGCCGGCGGTCGGTTTCCATCTCTTCGCGGACGACAAAGCGGCGCGCCTCAAGTGCTGAAACAGCACGGCTGACCTTGGTTTTGTGGATGCTCGCGCGGGTGCAGATATCCTTGGCCGTCAGGCTGCCATAGCGGCCCAGGTGGAAAAGCACGCGCCATTCGGTGCGCAGCATGCCGTATTTGCCCTTGTAGGCCTTTTGAAACTCAAGGCTCGTCGACTCTGCCGCACGGTTCAGCAGGTAGGGCATGAAATCCTGCAGGTGAAAGGGGGAATTGTCTTGCATGGCGGGCAGATTATCATTGATAGTTACAAATACAACTAATAGTCACTGGGACGCTTTGAAAAAACGAGGTGAGCCATGAACAAGGTCGCAAAACCGCATAACCTGACCACCGCCGCGTCCCCTGTGGGCACCGCCGAAGGGTACATGCCGGGGTTTGGCAATGACTTTGAAACCGAAGCGCTGCCGGGCGCGCTGCCGCAAGGGATGAACAGCCCGCAGAAATGCAATTACGGGCTTTATGGCGAGCAACTGTCGGGTACGGCCTTTACCCACACGCGGCCCGAGCGGACGTGGTGTTACAGGATCAGGCCCTCGGTGAAGCACTCGCATCGGTACACGCGGATCGATCTGCCCTACTGGAAATCAGCACCGCATGTGGTCGAGGACGTGACCTCGCTTGGTCAATACCGCTGGGATCCGGTGCCCCATGCCGACGGGGCGACGTGGCTAACGGGCATTCGCACGATGACCACAGCGGGCGATGTGAACACCCAGGTCGGCATGGCGAGCCACATCTATCTGGTGACCCGGAGCATGGAGGATGAGTATTTCTTCTCTGCCGACAGCGAGCTTCTGGTGGTCCCGCAAGAGGGGAAGTTGCGCTTTGCCACAGAGCTGGGCGTGATCGATGTCGCGCCGCAAGAGATTGCCATTTTACCGCGCGGGCTGCTCTACCGCGTCGAGCTTCTGGAGGGCCCGTGTCGCGGGTTTGTCTGCGAGAACTATGGTCAGAAATTTGAGCTTCCGGGCAGGGGGCCGATCGGGGCCAACTGCATGGCCAATCCGCGCGACTTCAAAGCGCCCGTGGCGGCCTTCGAGGACCGCGAAGTAAAAAGCCGCGTGGTGATCAAGTGGTGCGGGCAGTTTCACGAGACGCTCATCGGGCAATCGCCGCTCGACGTGGTGGCCTGGCATGGGAACTACGCACCGCTGAAGTACGATCTGAAAACCTATTGCCCGGTGGGCGCGATCCTGTTTGACCACCCCGATCCGTCTATCTTTACCGTGCTGACAGCGCCTTCTGGTCAGCCGGGTACGGCGAACATCGATTTCGTGCTCTTTCGCGAGCGCTGGCTGGTGGCTGAGGATACTTTCCGCCCGCCGTGGTATCACAAGAACATCATGTCGGAACTGATGGGAAATATCTACGGGCAATACGATGCCAAGCCGAAGGGGTTTGTGCCGGGTGGTGTGAGCCTGCACAACATGATGCTGCCGCACGGGCCGGACAAAGAGGCGTTTGAGCGCGCATCGAATGCAAACCTTGGGCCGGAGAAGCTCGACAACACCATGTCGTTCATGTTCGAGACGCGCTTTCCCCAGCACCTGACCGCCTTTGCGGGAGCGGAAGCGCCTTTGCAGGATGACTACATCGATTGCTGGGAAAGCCTGGAGAAGAGGTTTGATAGCACATCTGGCAAGAAATGATTGCGCCGTGCTAGCGCACGTCGCTCAATGCGAGTGGCGATGCTAAGGGATGTTGGCATCCCGAAACCGGCAGCGTATCGCAAAGCGATGCGCGAGAGGCCCTCGCGCTCCCCGGGATATTTTAACCAAGAAGAAAGAAAATTTTTGTGAAGGTTGCGACACTTTTTAGCGCGGAGAATCTGTGGAGTGGTGGGGCCCTTTTTGTGGTTTCGGATGATCTGAAAAGCTGTTTGCGTGCAAAGGAACACTCGCTTCAGCATGCGCTTGATGTTGACGAGGTGACTTTGGGTGCGGACGGAGGTTTTTTTGTTGAAGCCGATGCACAGGCCCCTCTGCCGCGAGCCTATCAGCTTCTTGATGGCTCGGCTTATGTCAATCATGTCGCTTTGGTGCGAAAAGCGCGCGGGGCTCATATGCCTGAAGACTTTTGGACAGACCCGCTGATGTACCAAGGGGTATCAGATGGGCTTTTGTCCAGTCGCGCGCCCATCGAGGGACATGCCGATTGGGGCATGGATTTCGAAGGTGAAATAGCTGTCATCACCCATCGCGTCCCGCAAGGGGCCAGCCCGGATGAGGCGGCAGAGGCGATCCGTTTCATTATGCTGATGAACGACATCTCTTTGCGGGCGTTGATCCCGGACGAATTGGCCAAGGGGTTTGGATTTTTGCACTCCAAGCCGCCATCTGCTTTTTCGCCCGTCGCGGTCGCGGCGCAGGATTGTCCGGGGTGGGATGGCCGCAGGTTGCACGGAACGTTGAAAACAGATCTGAACGGTAAGCCCTTTGGGCGGGTTGAAACCGGCGTTGATATGACCTTTGATTTCGGGGAGCTTCTGGCGCATGCCGCCAAGACCCGGCCTTTGGGCCCCGGGACAATCTTGGGATCTGGCACCATTTCCAACCGTGATGCAGATGGAGGGCCGGGCAAGCCCGTGGCCGAAGGGGGCGCGGGTTATGCCTGTATTGCCGAGCAGCGAATGGTCGAGACGATCCTGAATGGCGCGCCGCGCACGCCGTTTTTGCAGACGGGCGACCGGGTGCGGATGTGGATGGAAGACGAAACAGGGCAGTCGATCTTTGGCGAGATCAATCAACGTGTGGTGGCCAGTTAGTCAGCGCCGTTTTCATGGGTGACGATGAAAATGGGCCGATGAAAAAGGGCCGCTCTTTCGGGCGGCCCCATTGGTTTTAATGTCGCGTTGCCACCGCTTACATCGCGAGGCGCACAAATTCGAACTTGAAGTTCTCGCTTGCCCCACAAAACCCCATGGTGATGTGCGAATTGGTGTCAATCTTGCCGCCCGAGACGATCGAGGCGCCCTTGATCCCGTCAGCATGCGAGGTGAACGAGATGTCGCCGTTCGCCAGAAGCTGACTGTCGTAGATGCTGACCTGGGTCGGAAAGCTTAGCCCGCCCATGGACACGATCTGTGTTGCACCACCGGGTGCGCAATTGTCATTCAGCCCAAAGTCAATACCTGATGCACCACTGATCGAAGAGGCAGAGGTGTTTGAATTGATTATGGTCAGGTTCTGCAGCTTAGAGTCCTGCCCGATAATGATCTGACAGTTGGTCAGCAACACAATGTTTTCTAGGACAGTGCCTGCAGGCATGCGAATTTTGGTGGTTGGCGCAGGACAGGTCATTTCATAGATGCCGCCTGGTGCCAGGTTCTCGGGCGTCAGCTGGCTTTTATAGTCCACATCAGTGATCGCAGCAGACGTAACAAAATCGCGCCAGTATTCTGAGGCAGGATCTGTAATGCCATCGCGGATTTTCTGAATGCGCTGCGGAATGTTCAACGCATAGTAGTTCTCGTAAAGCGCCTCTTCCAGACCGTGGTTCGTTGAAAATGTTGCATCCACGTCAGTTGCAATATCAGGGACCGATATTTTTACATCCGCTTCAAATGTGTTGTGATTTGCAAAGTTCAAACCGGTATTTGAATGCACGCAGAACCCCGATTTGAACGTGTTGTCGGACTGCAGCGAAATCACGTCCTCAGCGACGTAGCCTTCTTTCAGGCAACGCGGCACACCCAGTTCCCAGACAGCATCCGTGTTCAGATCCCATGCGTCGACACCCACAAGCTTCAAAAGATACGTGCCCACACCGTTGTTATTCTCGGCAAGGCGACGCGTGCTGACAAGAACTGCTTCTTGCGATGCAGGATCGGGCGTGAAGGTCTCGCTCGCCCGGTCCCAGTGCCCAAAGGTGATGTCCTGACGCTCCAGCACAGACCCATAATAGGACGATGGCATGCTTTTGGCCGCCAGCTCCAGCGCCTTGTCCTTGGCGCTGTCGGCATCATTGTAGAACCGCCAGACCAAGGCCGCGTGGCCTGCTGTGTCTGCGGTCATCTGAAGCTGGGTTCTGGCTTTGACCGCGTTGGACACATCAAGCGCCAGACCGCCCACCATCATCGACACAATGAACAGGAAAAGGCCAAGAACGGTAATCGCGCCGCGCTCGTTATCAAGAAATGGGGTCCGCATCATGACAGGTCCTCCAGCAGATAATCTGTCTGGATCGAAACGGCTGCGTTTTCAAAGGCACCCACAATACCGGCGACATCCAGATCAGACGCTGGCATGACCACGGTCGTGGTGACGATGCCGTTCGATACGCTGGCCGCGACCTGAGCGTTTGGCGAAAGCGACGAAAGGCGCGCCTGCAAACGGCGTTCAAGCTCATTCGTTGAGGGGGTCAGGCCAGTGGCCATGCGCCGGCTTTCATCCTGCAGCGCGCGCATTGCCAGGGATTGCCCGCTGAAAATCATCGAGGCATCGGCAAGTACGGTGAAGAAGAAGAAAAAGACCGGAAGCCAAAGGACCGACTCAATCGTCAGGCTGCCTGATTCATTTTTCAGGAAGTCAGGCTTTTTCGATACTTTTTTGGAAATGCTAAACACGGGACTCTCCAACAAAACACTCACAAACAATTTGGCTAAACCGTGACATCGATCGCCAATAAAGACATTTTTGTCAGAAAAAGATGGCAAGATTGTGATCGAAATGTGGCAGGCATGACAATTTTTTCATCAGATTGCCACAATTGAGGGCCCGCGCGCTCACTTTGGTAAGCACACCGCTTCTGCTTCGATCTCGACCCGGTAGCCGCCAATCAACCCTGCGACCACAACAAGCGTGTTGGCCGGTTTGATTGCCCCAAAGACCGCGCCGTGCGCGCATGAGACAGCTTCGACATCGGCCTCGTCGACTATATAGATGCGGGTGCGCACCACGTCTTCAGCCTTTGCACCCAAGGCCGAGAGGGCAGCGAGTATCTTATCGATCACGTATGTGGTCTGCGCGCCTGCGTCGGTCTCTCCAACGATCCGGTCTTCGCCTGCAGTCGCTGTGGTGCCCGAGACGAATATGCGCTCGCCCACCCGTTGGGCACGGGCGTATCCGGCGATGTCTTCCCACTTTGATCCGCTGAGAACCTGGGCGCCACCGTCGCGATGAGGGGCAGGCATCGCTTCATGCAAATGTGGCATGGTGTCGAGATGATGGCTCAGATCGCCCGAGGCCGTCAGGAAGGGCGGTCGGCGGTATTCGTCGCCGCAATCTCCGGGCACGTCCGCGGACGCGGCAAAGACATCGGCCAACAGTGCCTGATCTTCGTCGTCCAACTGAAACGAGAAAAGCCGCAGGTTATCGTCCGCATGCACCCGTTCGCCCAACCGCGCGCCGACAATGACCCCTGCCACCGCCGGATGCTCCAGCACCCAGCGTGTGGCGACGTTTGGGATCGACACATCGTGTTTGCGCGCGATTGCGTCAGCGGCGCTCAGCAGGCGCTGAAAACTGTCCCACCCGCCTGTGATGTCGATAAAGCGTTTGTACTTCATCTTCGACCAGTCGGTGATCTCGGCCGGTTCAGGTTGCCCCAGCCAGCGCTGCGACAGGAACCCGCCACATAAGGTGCCATAGGCCAGAAGCCTGACGCCTTTCTCAGCACTAAGCGCTGCCAAATCGCGCGCAGCACGGCGGTCCACCATCGAGAACGACACTTGATTGGTCAGGATCGGCACCCCGTCAGACAGCGCGACCCGCAGGTGTGCGGCATCAAAGTTTGTCACGCCAATCTCGGCAATCAGTCCTTCGTCGCGCAGGCGGGCGAGTTCGTGCAAAGCCTCAAGCCACGCCGGGTGCTCAAAACTCCACCAGTGGAACTGCAACAGGTCGACGCGCTCAACGCCCAGCCGTGCCAAGCGCTCTTCAACGCCCGCGCGCACAACCTGCGCCGTCATCGGCCCGGGCGTGGGGCACCACTTGGTAAATGCCAGCGGGCGCGGCGATGCGCCTTTGGCCAGAAGCCTGCCCGCAATGATCTCGGCACTGCCATAGTGGTCGGCCATGTCAAAGGTATCAAAGCCCCGGTCGGCATAGGCCTTGAGCCAGTCCGCGCCGGTCTCGGGATCAATGACCGCGCCGTCTTTCTCAATATCCGCGACCTGCCACAGCCCGGTCAGAACCCGTGATATCTCAAGGTTGTCAGACAGGCGAAGGCGGTCAGGCGTGGTCATGGCGGGTCTCGTCTTTTGGTGGCTGTCGGGCGAATGACCCTTGAGAGCCGCGCCACATTCGATAACGTGCCCCAGATAAGACCAAGCGCTGGCATTCGTCCAGCGGAAGGGACGGGGATGGAACATCAGGGCGAACGGGGCTTCTGGCTTTATGACCTGAAGGTCGAGACGGTGCTGGACGGGCGCACGCCGGTCTGCCGTCACATCGAAGGCGAGAGCTTTCGGGTAGAAGGCGAAACGCTGGTATTCGCGCCGGGCGCGCGCGTGTCGATGTATGCACTGGCAGCACTGCTGCCGCTCTTGCCAGCCAAACAGCGGATGACCGACCCTGATGACTGGATCAGCACCGATGCCGAGGTCGCCTGTCCGGATCCACACTGTGGCGGGCGGTTTCGGATTACGCGGGCAGACAAGCGCTGGTTCAGCCACGCAGGCACCACGGGCGACCCCGAAGCGCGCGGCAAGCCCTATTGGCAAGAGGATGGCGCGTGAGTGTTGAAGTGACGGAACTGCGCCCGGGCTATGACATTTCCCGCGTGATCAAGGGCGGCTGGCAACTGGCCGGGGATCATGGGCCGGTTGACCGTGCCGAGGCCGTGCGCGATATGGAGGCGTTTCTGGACGCGGGCATCACCACCTTTGATTGCGCTGACATTTATATCGGCGTGGAAGAGATGATCGGTGATTTTATCGCAGATGTGCGCGCCCGACGCGGGGCTAAGGTTGCGCATGCCGTGCGCGTGCACACCAAGCTGGTGCCGGACCTTGGGCTTTTGGAGACCATCCGCGCAAGGGATGTCGAGGCGATTGTCGACCGCTCGCTTAAGCGGTTGCAGATCGAGCAGCTTCATCTGGTGCAGTTCTTCTGGTGGGATCTGTCGCTGGGCGACCCGCAGGTCGGGCTGGAGGCGCTTAAGCGCTGTCAGGAGAAGGGCAAGATCGCCCATCTGGGCGTTACAAACTGGGACGTCGCCGAAACCCAGCCTTTTCTGGACGCAGGCTACGATGTGGTCTCGACCCAGGTGCAGTATTCGCTCTTGGACCGGCGGCCCGAAAATGGCCTGACCGATTGGGGTAAGGCGCAGAACGTCCAGTTGCTTTGCTATGGGACGCTCGCGGGCGGATTTCTGACCGAGAAATGGCTCGGCACGCCTGATCCGGGCTTTGCGTTTAAGAACCGCAGTTTGGTCAAATACCGGCTGATCATCGACGAATTCGGGCCTTGGGATACGTTTCAGGCCCTGTTGCGCGTTCTGAAAACCGTGGGCGACAAGCGCGGCGTCTCGCTCTCCAGCGTCGCCACACGCTGGGTGCTGGACCGACCGCAAGTGGCAGCGGCAATTGTCGGCGCGCGCTATGCCAGCCATTTGCCGAAAACGTTGGAGGTTTTCAGTTTTGAGCTTGATGCCGACGATCACGCGGCAATTCAGGCGGTGTTGAAAGACGCGCCGGGCCCACAAGGCGCGGTCTTTGCGCTCGAACGGGACCGCAACGGACGGCACGGGCGTATCATGAAATACAACCTCAACACCAAGCCTGACGACAAGGTGCTGGGCAGTGGCTGAGCCCATCCTGTCCACAAGCGGCCTTTGCCGCAGCTTTGGGGCGATGAAGGCGGTCGATGACGTGACGCTGAACGTACGGCGCGGCTCGATCACCGGGTTGATCGGACCAAACGGGGCTGGAAAGTCCACGTTTTTCAATCTTCTGACGGGCGCTCTTAAACCGGACGCAGGGCGCGTTCAGCTTGAGGGTGCGGACATCACCGGCCTGCCGCCAGATCGATTGTTCGCGCTTGGGCTGGGCCGCACGTTTCAAATTCCGCGCCCGTTTGCGCGGATGAGCGTGCTGGAAAACGTGATGCTGGCCCCCACCGGGCAGATCGGTGAGACGATCACTGGCCCGTTTCTGTCGCGCGTTCGGATGCGGGCCGAGGAGGCGCAGATCCGCGACAAGGCGCTTGAGGTGCTGGAGTTTGTGACGCTGGGCGATCTGGCCGACCATCCTGCAGGGCAAATCTCGGGCGGGCAGATGAAACTGCTGGAACTGGCCCGCGTGCTGATGGGCGATCCGGCGCTGATCCTGCTGGATGAGCCTGCGGCGGGCGTGAACCCGGTGCTGACCGAGACGCTGATCGGCAAGATCGAGGAACTGAACCGGCAGGGCACCACATTTGTAATCATCGAGCACGATATGGACTTCGTGATGCGCCATTGCGACCCGGTGATCGCGTTGGCCGAGGGACGGGTGATTTTTCAGGGCACAAGTGCCGAGGCTTTGGCCAATCCGGTCTTGCTGGATGCCTATCTGGGGGCGATGGAGGATGGCTGAGGTGATCTTGCAGGCCCATGGCGTGACCGCAGGCTATGTGCCCGACCTGCCAATCCTGCGCGACGTGTCGCTGGTGGCGCGTGCGGGCCAGATCACGCTGATCATCGGGCCAAATGGCGCGGGGAAATCGACGCTGATCAAGGCGATTGCCGGGTTGGTGCCTGTCAGTGCGGGCAAAATCACGTTTGAAAACAGCGATATCACCGACATTCGCACCGATCAGCTTGCGGCAAAAGGCATCGCTTATGTGCCACAAACTGACAACATCTTTCGCAGCCTCACCATCCGGCAAAACCTTGATCTTGCATTGCGCCGTGCAGGCAGCGGCTCTGCCGAGACGCTGGCGCAACTCTTTGACCAGTTCCCAGCACTGGCCGACAAACAGCGCGACAAAGCCGGCACCCTTTCGGGCGGGCAACGGCAGTTTCTGGCGATTGCAATGGCGCTGGCGGCGTCCCCACGCCTGATCCTGATGGACGAACCGTCAGCCGGTCTATCCCCCAAGGCAGCGCAAGAGGTTTTGGAGCACGCGCGTGCGCTGACCGGGCAGGGCGTGTCGATCCTGCTGGTCGAGCAAAACGTCAAGCAGGCGCTTCGGCTGGCGGATCACTGTTTTATCCTCGCAGAAGGCCGCAATCAGGTCGATGGCGCAGCACAGAGTTTGCTGAACGACACCGTGGTGGGCGAGATCTACCTTGGCGGGCGGCGGGTGGCACCGGCATGATCCAGAACCTGATCGACGGGGTGCTGACCGGCTCCTACATCTCGCTTGGGGCTATCGGGCTGACGCTGGTGATGCACATCCTGCGCTTCGCCAACTTCAGCCATGCCGAGCTTTTGTCGCTGGGCGCTTACGTGGCGCTGGTGTTCGACGCGCTGGTCTCAAACCTTGTGCCGGTCCTTGCAGTGAAGCTGGCACCGCTGTCGCTGACCTTTGCACTGATCGTGGCGATCCTCGTCTCGATGGTTCTGACCGGCCTGTCGGCGCTGGCCATTGACCGGCTGGTCTTCAGACGCGTGCGCGAAAAGGGGCAAGAGCTGTCGATGGTCTTCGCCAGCTTTGGCATGGCGCTGATCATCCGCAACGTGATCGGCCTGATCTTCGGCCTCAGCCCCGCGCTTTATTCCCGCGATATCGCCTTCGCCAAGGTCCTCAGCCGCGATCCGCTGATTTTGGTGAAACCCGATCAGGTCTTTGTTCTGATCGCGGCCCTTTTGCTGATGGGGGGCCTGCACCTGATCCTGTCGCGCACGACCTTTGGCTATGCCTTGCGCGCCGTGGCGGAAAACCCGTCGCTGGCGCAGGTCAACGGGGTGAACCTGCAGCGCACGATCATGTGGGTCTGGCTGATCGGCGGCGGTCTGGCCGCTGTCGCAGGCGTGTTTTACGGCCTCAGCCACCAGTTGATCCCGGTGATGGGGCGCGATCTGGTCCTGCCAATTTTCGCAGCCACCATCGTCGGCGGCATCGGCAGCGTTTATGGCGCGGTGCTGGGCGGGTTCATCGTCGGCATCGCGGGCAACCTTGCCCTTGTCATACTGCCGTCAGGGTACACGCCATCGGTGCCGTTCCTGCTGATCCTGCTGGTGCTGATGATCCGCCCGCACGGCCTTTTTGGCGAGGCGCGGGCATGATTGGCGTGATCTCATACCTCGTATTCTTTGCCACCACCGCGTCGATTTTGGCTATCGCGGTGCTGGGGCTGAACCTGCAATGGGGCAACACCGGGCTTTTCAATGGCGGCGTTGTCGCGTTTTTCGGGGCAGGGGCCTATGGCACGCTGATCCTTGGCGGCACACCGCAGGCGGGGCACTTGGGCGGCTTCGGCCTGTGGTATCCGCTGGCCTTGCTGGGCGGCATGGCGGCGGCGGGCCTGATGGCGTGGATCGTTGGCTTGCTGACCCTGCGGCTGCGGCACGACTATCTGGCCATCGCCACCTTTGGTGTGGCCGTCGCCTTTGAAAACCTGATGCGCAATGCCGAGTGGCTGGCCGGTGGCGCCAAGGGCGTGCGCGGGTTCGAACGGCCACTGCGCGCGGCCTTGGGCGATGGCTTTGCCTACAACCTTCTCTTCTTCTTCGTCGTTCTGCTGATCCTGATCGCCACCTATCTCTTTCTCGAACGTCTCGTCGCCTCCCCCTTTGGCCGACTGTTACGCGCCATTCGCGAGGACGAGGAAGCCGCCCAATCGCTCGGCAAAAGCCCGTCGAAAATTCGACTGACAGCCTTCATTGCAGGCTCGGTCATTCTGGGGCTGGCAGGCGGCCTTTACGGCACCTTCTACGCCTTCGTCAGTCCGCAGGACGTTCTGCCAACGCTCACGTTCCAAATCTGGGCGATGCTGATCGTGGGCGGGGCAGGCAACAATAAGGGCGCTATTTTCGGCGCGTTCCTGATCTGGGGTGCGTGGACGGCCTCGGGCTGGGCGCTGTCGCGTTTCGCGCCCATAGAGGCACAGCTTTACACTGGCTCGGTTCAATTCATACTGATCGGGTCTGTTATCGTCGGCATGCTGATGTGGCGACCCCAAGGGTTGCTGCCGGAACGGCTTGTCGTCTCACAAAGGGGAAAACCCCCGCCGAACCAACTGGGAGAGTAAATTCATGTCAATTATCAGGTGTTTAGGAGCCGTTCTTGGCCTGACGTTAGGTCTGACGGCGCTGTCAGGCGCGGCCCATGCGCAGGACTGCACCACCAAGATCGGGGCGGTTTTGCCCACCTCGGTCGACTGGGGCCGCCCGATTGCTGAAACCGCGCAATTCGCCGTGGATCAGGTCAACGAGGCCGGCGGTGCTGCCGGTTGTCAAATCGAAATGGTGCTGCGTGACACGCAAGTTGACCCCAAGGTCGGCGTGGATGCCGCCAAGGCGCTGGTCGATCTCGAAGGCGTGCAAGTGCTGCTTGGGGCAGTGTCGTCGGGCGTTTCGATGCCGATCCTGACATCGGTCACCGTGCCGGGCGGCGTGCTGCAGATGTCGTGCTGCTCGTCCTCGACCGCGTTCACCGGACTGGCCGAAGAGGGCAAGACCAACGGTCTGTGGTTCCGCACCTTTGCCACCACCGGTGTTCAGTCGGCAGTGGGCGCCAAAGTGGCCGCCGACAAGGGCTATAAGTCCGTTGCGATCATGTACAAGAACGACGACTGGGGTCAGGACATGGCCCGCCTGATCGCCGCCGATTTCGCGGCTGTGGGTGTCGAGGTGACGGCCTCTGTCGCGATAAACGATGGCCAGCCAAGCTATCGCGCCGAAGTCACCGAAGCACTTGGCAGCCAGCCAGAGGCGCTTTACCTCGCTCTTTACCCCGCAGAAGGCACCGCTGCCGTGCGCGAGTGGATTTCGCTGGGCGGTACGCAGAATATGATCCTTGCCAACTCGCTGAAGTCTGATGAATTCCGCGACAACGTCGGTCTGCAATACCTTGGATCCGCCCTTGGCACCGACACGGCCTCGCCGCGTTCTGAAAGTGCCGATGCCTTCCGTGCGGCTTACATGGCGCGGTTCGACAGCGAGCCGAACGGTCCGGGCCTTGCCAACAGCTATGATGCAGCGATGATCGCGCTTCTGGCGATGGAAGCGGCGGGCAAGGATGCCTCGGGCGCCGAGATTGCAGCGGCTGTCAGCAAGGTGACCGATCCCAGCGGCACGCCGGTCAGCGCCAATGCGGCAGGCTTTGCAGTGGCCAAGGACGTTTTGGCAGGCGGGGGCACAGTGATGTTCCAAGGGGCCACGGGCAACGTGCGCTTTGACGCCAACGGCGACGTCTCGGCTCCGGCTGTGGTCTGGTCGTTCTCGGAAGACGGGACGAACGAGGTGGAGTACCTGTCCCTGCCGGACGTCGATGCGTTCATGGCGTCGTTAAAGTAAAAACACGAGGACTCTGGCCGCCCCAATGGCGGGGTGGCCAGTGCACACCTTCACGCCAAGATCGTTGGTGGCAAAGCTGGGCGACCGACCCTCTCGCGCATCTTGGCAGATACGCTGCCGGGCAATGTATGATCCGTGCGAACGAAGAAAACGGGGCGTCCTTCGACCCAAGCGGTTTGACCCTCTTAATAAAAGACTATCCGCTTTTGCGTTCGAAGCGAAGCTGAGAGGCAGCGAAAGGGGAGGCAATCTGGTCAAACTGCGGGCCCACCCCAATGG
>JABDJX010000030.1 GCA_013003245.1 Silicimonas sp.
GGGCACGGTGTTGCAGTAGGATTGGATGAAACCGTCGCGCGAGGGCGTCCAGTTGATCGCCCATTCGACCTTGCCGGGCTCGCCATACTTTTCCTTGAAATCGACAAGGCCCGCGAAGGGTTTATCGGCGTAGGTTGTGGCCCCGCCGAGGGTTTCGGTGAGGTAGTCGGAGAGGCCGCCGGGGAAGTGGAACTTCGCCTCCATCGGCATGTCGCCGTCCGGCAGGGCCGATTTCCAGCGGATTTCGACGCCTGAGAAGAGGTAGGCCTTGGAGCGGGCCATGGCGAAAAGGCGCGCGGGTTTGAGCTTGAGCGAGCCGAAGATCTCCGGGTCGGGATGGAAGGTGACAGATGTGCCGCGCCGATTGGGGGCTGAGCCGATCTTTTCCAGCTTGGTTTGTGGGACGCCGCGCGAGAACTCCATAGCGTAGAGTTCCTTGTTGCGGGCAACCTCGACGCGCAGATGATCCGAGAGCGCGTTGACGACCGAGGAGCCGACGCCGTGCAGGCCGCCGGATGTCTCATATGCGTCGCCGGAAAATTTACCGCCTGCGTTGAGCGAGCAGAAGATGATTTCAAGCGCGGATTTCTTTGGGTCGGAGGGATGCGCATCGACAGGGATGCCGCGGCCATTGTCGCGCACGGTGACATGGCCGTTTTCGTGCATTTCGATTTCGATCCAGTTGGCGTGGCCCGCCACAGCCTCGTCCATCGAGTTGTCGACGATTTCCGCAACCATGTGGTGCAGCGCGCGGTCATCCTTGCCGCCGATGTACATCCCCGGACGCAGGCGCACGTGCTCCATATCGTCCAGTTTCTCGATCGAACTGGCGTCGTAATCGCTGCCTTTGGAGGCGCTGAGAAGATCGTTGGCCATTGGGCTCTCTGCTCTTTTATTGGTTGGCGGCATTAGACCAGCACAGCCGCCTAGGGGCAATGGGGTGGCAAGGGATCGTCGCGAAAATCGCGAAATCCTATCCGGGGTTCAAAAGGCGTCTTCTGGCAAATCAACGGCTGTCATCAAGCCTTATCATCTTCTGCACAGGGTGACGTTAGGGCAACCAGCCCTGCCGTGGTATTCTGCCACATCGGAGCAACCGATCACACAACTTCCGGGGGGAAAGATTATGGCAATGTTTATCGTATCAGGACGCTATACGGCTGATGCCATCAAAGGAATGCTGGCGCAGCCAAGTGACCGCGAGGCGGCGGTGCGCCCACTGGTTGAAGCGGGCGGCGGAAAGATGATTTCATTTCTTGTGACAACAGGCGATACGGATTTTTCAATGGTTGTCGAAACAGATGACCTTGACGGCATGATGGCATCGCTGATGGTCGCGGGCGCCTCGGGCACGGTCGCAAACTTGAAAACGGTTCAGGCGTTTACCAGCGCCGAATTCATGGCAGCCCAAAAACGCGCCGGACAGATTGCATCAAGTTTCAAGCCAGCAGGCTGACTGCCCCTTTGTCAGGCGCGCAGATTTGCGCGCCTACTTCTTGCGACCAAATAAGCGCCCATAAAGCCGATCAAAGAATCCACCGGCGCGATCCTGCATGGCATCGACGCTTTCGTCGATGTCGTCAAAGACCGGATCAATCCGCGCCTGCCTGAAATTACGCCACAACCGCCAGATCGTTGCGCAAATCAGGAACAAAATGGTCAGAAAGACAATATTGAACCACGGGATCAAACGGGTGTCGGGACCATCTACTGCGCGGATCGAGAGTGCATTGGGAAAAATCGACAGCCATGTGTTGCGCCAGCCATAGTGGCGCACAGCGTACCACTCGGGCGCCTCCTTTGGAGAGATGCCGTCAGCGGCTTCTGTCTGAAGATTGGCCGTGTCAAACTTGAAATACGGTGGCCACCCCCAACTGGTGTCCTCATTGCGGTACACCATGACCTTGCCATTGGCCTTAACCGTCTGAATAAAAAGAACATCCTGCGTCGCATTTTCCGCGGAACTTGCCGCCGGATTGCTCCAGAATATCTTTGTCCAACCGCCGTAATCCTGACGCTCTTCATAGGTATTCACCACCCGCACGATATCGCGTTGCGGCAATGTGTAATGGAGAAAACCGCCAACGATCAGCAGCAGCAGTATTCGGAACGTCCAACGGATATAGGTCATGCGAAACCCCTTTGCCTTCTGCACATAAGATGCGGAACTACCTTTCTGCAAGGGCTTCACACATGTCGGTAGTCGTGGCAGATTGCCGCTCACCAATGCAGACCAATCGGGACAAAGGGGTCTTAACCGATGGGCGAGCGCCAGAACACGATTTTGCCTGTGTTGTCAGGCAGCTTTGAAAGCCAACCAGCGGCCTTTGATGCCTTGGCCTATTCGGCAAAGACGATGGGCATTCTGATTGGTGCATGGGATGTGGATGTGATCCGCGAGGTGCCCGATGTGCGGTTGGCGCATTATTTCAGGCCGGCCATCGTGGCCCGCATTCAGGATTTGCAGGCCGAGGATGATACGGTCGTGGTGATCAAGCCTTCCGCCTTGTCTGCCGCGCCGATGTTTCCGCCCGATGGCAGCGGTTTTCGGTTGTTGGGCCGATTTGCAGGGCTTTTGGACCCCGACGCATGAGCCCTGGGCCAAAGAACCTGATCACCGATGTGGCGGGCCTGAGCGTGGGTCAGGCAGCAGATGAGGTGTTGAAATCGGGTGTCTCGGTGGTTGTGGGCGATGCACCGATGGTGGCAGGCGTGCACGTCATGGGCGGCGCACCTGGCACGCGCGAGACCGATCTGTTGCGCCCCGATGCCATCGTGGACGGCGTGGATGCGCTTGTGTTGTCCGGTGGCTCTGCCTTTGGGCTGGCGGCTGCCGATGGGGTGGTGGCCGGGCTGCGCCGCGACGGGCGCGGCTTTGAGGCGGCGGGGCATAGGGTGCCAATTGTGCCTGCCGCGATCCTGTTTGATCTGGCCAACGGAGGCGACAAGGCATGGGCAGAGACGCCCTATCCAGCTTTGGGACAGGCTGCCTATGCGGCGCGCACTGATACGCTGGAGCTTGGTACACATGGTGCCGGATATGGCGCGACGATTGCAGGCATGAAGGGCGGGATCGGCTCGGCCTCGGCGGTTCTGCCATCAGGGGTCACAGTGGGTGCCTTGGTCGCGGTCAATGCACTGGGTCAGGTCACCCTTGGTGACAGCCCGCATTTCTGGGCAGCACCCTTTGAGGAAGGCGATGAGTTTGGTGGCTTGGGCAATGCACCGGACAAAGCGCCCGCGCCGCGTACCAAGATGGGATCGGGCGGCAATACCACGATTGCCATCGTCGCCACCGACCTGACGCTGACCAAGGCGCAGGCCACGCGCATGGCAATGGCCGCCCACGATGGGATGGCCCGGGCGATTGTGCCGTCACATACGCCGATGGATGGCGACCTGATCTTCGGCTGCGCCACGGCCCAGCGCGACCTGAGCGAAAGCGACACGCTATTGTTGGGACATGCGGCCGCCACCTGTCTGGCCCGCGCGATTGCGCGCGGCGTTTTTGCGGCGCGCGCAACGACAGGCGATCTACTACCGTCTTACACGGACATTTTTCCCGGCTGACGACGCGGACGTCCCCCTTCATCTATTCAAAAATACTCCGGGGAGGTCTGGAGGGGCAGCGCCCCTCCAGTTGGTCGGCTCCGAAGCAGCCGAAACCTACCCCAAAATCGCCTCTACCATTGCGCTTTGAGGATCACGTAGCTCATCGATCACATCAAAATGATGCCGCCCTTCGGCAACCACATGATCCGCCCCCCAGGCCTTGGCCAGCCACAGCGCCTGATCAAGAAACACCTGTCTCTCATCGGCTCCGACCCAAACCGAGACGGGCACTTCGGGGCTGGGCAAAAGCGTGGGGCTTTCCGCAAGTGCCTCTGCCGCGTCCACCCTCAAATCAGCGTTCATCGAGGTCTCTATCAGCGGGCGCAAATCGCCGACCGGCGAGATCGGAACAACCTTTTTCAGCCGCGCCCCGATCATTTCAGACAACATGCCCTCTTGCACCACACGCGCCACAAGCTGCCCCCCCGCCGAATGCCCGCTCAGGCGGATCGGGCCTGCGACCAGATCAGCGGCCGCAGACACCGCCTGCGCCACCTCACGACCAATCACCGCGATCCGCGCCTGCGGTGCCAGCGTGTAGGACGGCATCGCCACGGCCCATCCGCGCGCTGTCAGGCCACTTGCGAAATGCGACCAGAAGCTGCGATCAAAGCGCAGCCAGTAGCCGCCGTGCACAAAGACGGCTAGGCCCTCGGGCTTTCCAGACGGATAAAACACATCCATCTTCTGCCGCTCCCCCGCGCCGTAAGGCAGGTTAAGCCGCGCGCGACCTACTGCCGTCTCAACCTCGCGAAACACGCGTGCCTCTTCCGCCCAGCGATCCGGGTAGGCGGCCCCGTCGGGGATAAAATCCACGTTGTTGTAAGCGCGATCATTTTTCATGGCGTGTGTCCCTCTGTCTTGCCGCACAGAGTGCCAAGAGCACGACCAGATGACCAGAGAGGAGGAGATCGCCGCCAGCGCCGGGGCGGCAAGTGCCGCGGCGTTTCTGCCGCAACACTCAAACGGCTCAGACGAACCCGATGCCGTCGGCTTTCAGACCCGCCAAGCGGATGATCGACGCCAAAGTCCAGCTTGGATCATCGATGTTATCGGTGCCATCCTTCAACAGCGGGTCATCATTCGGCGTCCAACATGGCTCAATGGAAATCCAGCTGCGCGGATCGCCCTTCAGCAACCCGGCAAACACCGCACAGACAATCACCGACCCAACGCGCCCCAGCGTGTTGCCGCCGTTCCCCTGCGCCTCGCGCAGAACATAGTACCAAAGCGCATCAGGCTCTTCGGGCCGCAGCTTCAGCGGATTAAGGCAGAATTTCCTGGCAACTGCCGTGCCCGACGGCAAATCAAACGCCACACCGCGTTTGAGGTTGCGGAACGCAAGCACATTGGCCGGATCACCCGCGACACCTTCATGCAGGAAGGCCAGCGCATTGGCGAGCTTGGTGTCAATCTTGCGCGCCATTTGCGGGAATATCCCCGGAGCAGAGCTTTGCATCGGCAAAAACCAATCCCACTGAATGCAGTTGTCTGGTGTGATCGGGCGAAAGCCGCGCAGATCGTCGGGCTCTTGGCCGGGTGCCTGAGGCGTGTTGTCGAAGATGGGCGCCAGATTCCCGAACCCACGTTCCGGGTTGTTGGTCTGATACCCGTTGCGCACCATCGAATGGCCAAACCGGTAGGCCGCGACCGAAAACTCCACCGGCATGAACGGCTGGTTCTTCCAGCGATAGACATCATCCAAGCCGCACTCCCAAACCTTGCGCTTGTCACAGGTCTCGGAAAGCTTGAGCGCGCATGTATAAACCGCATCGACGGCAATCCTTGGGATGAAATCGTTCCAGACGATATACTGATAAAGCCAGCGCAATGATTTGCGCGCCATCTCGAAGATCTCGCCCGTCTCAGCGTCGGGATGTGCTGCACGCGCCCGATCGACCAAGGCATTATGCGCCAGCAAAAACGCCAACTGCAACTGGCTGACCATAGCGTTTTCATCGTTGCGCATATCCCCAATCAGGGCGCGCTTGCCAAACCGTGGCAAATCAGGAAGCTCGGGCCGCCCCTCTACCGCGCCAATCGCCAGCTTAGCCTTGTCATCCGGATCATAAAGATAGGGCTGATCATCTGGGCCCGCGCCATAGACATTATCAAGGTCCAGACGCGGTGTTCGAAAGTTGATCAGGCCGTTTGGGTCGTTTTTCCGCATCAGCGACGAGGCTGGATCAAAGGTGATGTCGTGATCCACGAACTGGCCAAAATAAGTATAGCCTGCGGGGATATTTGAGCCAAAATCCGTTTCAAGCTGATCCACTTTCGCCGGATCACCCGCAATATCAGCCGGAAGTTCTCCCGGAAGCTCTGTCATCTGCGTGTTGGCGATATCTAAAAGTGCCGCGTCGCTGTCAGAAACGCCGGGCGCGTGCCAGACATCCAAATCGGGAAACAGGCGCCCGAACGGCCCGTGATAAAAGGTGGATTTCGGGGCAAGAACGTCAAAATGCTTGGACCCATGTGCCATAATAATCTCCGAAGAATAAATTTTCACAAACGCGAGACGGAAATTGTCTCTGCTTCAGCTTAGCTGACACGGGCAAAACTGTCGCGGCCGCAGTTGTGCGTTTCACGGTGTAATCGCGTTACTTTGGCGACGCGGCAAAACGAAAAAGGGCCGCGCCCAGCGCAGCCCTTTGACGTAAATTCTGTCAGGCGATCTTACTTGATCTTGCCTTCCTTGTACTCAACGTGCTTGCGGGCAACGGGATCGTACTTTTTCTTGACCATCTTTTCGGTCATCGTACGGGCGTTTTTCTTGGTCACGTAAAAGTGGCCTGTGTCCGCGGTCGAGTTCAGACGAATTTTGATCGTGGTTGGCTTCGCCATAACGTCGTCTCCTGCTTGGGCACGGCAGCGCACCCAGAAAATCCTGAAACCCGGCTTCTATAGGGTATGGCCAAGCTGTCAAGGGGGATCCGCGCCGATTTACGCAACGCCCATCGCGCCATGCACGCGCGCCCGCGTCTCTTCCGACAGGTTCAGCGCATTGGCCAGCGTATTCAGATAATCAGCCTCTTTCAGGCTATCGACCTTCACCGTCATCAGCGCCGAGGCGTAAACCTGTGCCGCCATCTGTTGCGATGTGTCCTGCGCAAGCCCCATGGCATCCACAGGAGCGGCAAGTTCGGCTTCGATAAACGCGCGCTCCTCAGCACCTGCACCGTCCAGATGCTCCATGATCTTGGCGCGTTCATCGGCGTCAATCTCACCATCAGCCTTGGCCGCCTGGATCATCGCGCGGATCATCAGTTTGGCGTTTTCCTCCATCGCGTCAGTCGCCATGGACGTACCTGTCATCGCGTCAATCATCGAGCTTGTCTGCTCAGCCCCACCGGCCATGCCACCCCCCAGCGCTGACATCAGACCGCCAACGCCCATCGCAGCACTCACATCATCGGTCTGGTTCAGGAACTGATCGCGCATCCCCTTGAGCTGATCAGTCGGCAGACCCATCTTTTCCATCATTTCAAAGGCCTGATCGCTCATCTGGGTAATCTGGGGATTGTCGCGCAGCGCCTCCTTGACACCGGGCATCCCGCCCATGTCCTTGTATTTCTCGTGGCCCTTGGCGGCGGCAAATCCGGCAGCCAGCGTGGCAAGTGTTTTAACAAAGCTCATGGGGTTTAATCCTTTGTGTCAGCAGCAATTTCATCGCCAGCTTAATGTGCGTGGACAAAAGTTGAAACCAATTGCTTTCATTGGTCCAGAAATATGGCGGGGGTGCGGGGGCAGAGCCCCCGCGTGTCGACGCATCGCAGATGCGGCGAAACCGGAAACAAAATATGCGGATGGCCTGTAAGCCGGATTCTGTACCCTCGAAAGGGCGATGACCATTCATCTGGGCCTGCCGTTACCGACAAACTCTAGCTGCCAACCCGGGGCCCGAGCCGAAGCTGCCCATGATGGGCCCCCTATTTGGCATTGCTCCCGGTGGGGCTTGCCGTGCCGTCCTTGTTACCAAGTCCGCGGTGGGCTCTTACCCCACCGTTTCACCAATGACCCTGCGTGCAGGGCCGTCTCATCTCTGTGGCGCTTTCCCTTGGGTTGCCCCAGCCGGGGGTTACCCGGCACCGTTGCTTCGTGGAGTCCGGACTTTCCTCGCGCACCCGAAGGCGCACGCGGCCATCCAGCCATCCGCATGAGGCTAGTTAAGCGGCGATTACAACGAATGCAACGGGCGCGACGGGGTGCGTCGCGCAATGCGCTCGGTCACATCCGCCGGGTGCTGGCGCGCAAGACCTGCCATCATTGCCTCGTCGGCGGGCGATAGCGGGCCGGAGGCCGCGGGACGGAAGCGCTGGCGAAACGCATCCAGAATACAGGCCTGTCCGTGCTCGGTCGGATACCCGACGTAAGCCGCGTTGCGCATGAAATCGCCCGACATTGCCGGATCGGGCCAGATCGACACGCCCTTTGCCGCCAAGCGCTGCCAGTCAAACAGTCGCCCGGGATCACATTTTCGATCCGGTGACATATCAGAATGCGCAATCACCGCCTTTGGGTCCAGACTAAAGCGCTCCAAAAGATCGGCCAAAAGCCACTCCAGCGAAGTCATGAGCGCCTCGTCAAAGTCCGAAGCACCGTCGTTGTCCAACTCGATCCCGATCGAGCGCCCGTTGACATCCTCATGGCCCGCCCAACTGCCCGCACCGGCGTGCCAGGCGCGTTTATCTTCGTCGACCAGACGGATGATCTCCCCGGCCTTTGAAATCAGGTAATGCGCGGAAACCTCGGATTCAGGATCGCACAACCGAGAGAGCGCCGCTTCGGCGTCGGGCATGGCGGTGTAATGCAGGACAATCAGATCGACCACGCTCCCCTTTCGGTCACCGAAATTTGGAGACGGGCGCGCGGTGATGTCCATGAGCCCTACCCTCCGCGTGCCGACCGGAACGGCGTTGGGTTCCAAAAACAGGCAAAGCCGTCGCCATCGGGGTCAAGGCCTTTGCGGTCACGCTTGGGTCCGCCGCTTTCAAGGAAAGCGATCTGCGCCTGATCAGCCGAGCCAAACTCGGCGCAGGCGCGGCGATACTTGCCCTCGTCAAACTTGCCGCGACGCTCATAAAGAGGGGTGCCAACGGGGTTCGAGGTCGACAAAGCATAGGCCACGATGTTCGGCCCGGTTGAACCGGGGTTTTCCGGCACCGCTTCGACAGCGGCGACCTGATAGGTCTGACGGTTGCGCTCCAGCCGCTCGGCGTCGCTTTCAATGCTTTGGCGCTCTGCCACTGCATCAAAGTTCTGCTCGTCGGAAATCTCGGGGTTGGACGGCGCAACAGAGGCCACTTGCGTGCCATCGGCCGCGACGGGCACAGTTGCGACCTGCTCTTCGCTGATGTTGAGCGCGCCCAGCGTCTCGGCGGCAATCGCCTGCTCTTCTGACATTTGCGACCGGCGGATCGCGGCCTCGCGCCGCTGTTCAAGCATCGCATCGCGGCGTTTCTGCTCGGCGGCGTATTGGTCGTAATTGCGGAAACCCGCACCCCGCACAGAGGCCGGATTGCTGTCCGGCAAAGGGGCCGGCGCACATGCTGTAAGGAAAAGGACGGCGGATGCGCCGAAGCTGCGAATGATCATGGGTCTGCTCTGCCTTCGTGACGTTTACGTCTGATTTTGACGCAGTTTACCACCATTTAATGGGTTTTGCTACAAATCCGGCACGATCTTCGATGACCTGCGCGACATTCAGCAAATCGCCCTCTTCCCACGGCTTGCCGATTAACTGCAATCCCAGCGGAAGCCCTTGTTTATCAAGGCCTGCGGGCACCGCGATGCCAGGCAGCCCAGCCAGATTGACTGTGACCGTGAAGACATCGTTAAGGTACATCTGCACCGGATCGTCGAATTTTTTGCCCAACTCAAAGGCGCTGGATGGTGTGGCTGGCGTTAGAATGGCGTCGATGCCCTGCGCGAAGACATCTTCAAAATCCTTCTTGATCAGCGTGCGCACTTTGCGGGCCCGGTTGTAGTAAGCATCGTAAAAACCAGCTGAAAGCACATAGGTGCCGATCATCACCCGGCGCTGCACTTCGGCGCCAAAGCCTTCGGCGCGTGTTTTCTCGTACATCTCGGTGATGCCGTCGCCCTGCCCCAGCTTAGCGCGGTGTCCATAGCGCACCCCGTCATAGCGCGCCAGGTTCGACGATGCCTCGGCAGGGGCAATCACATAGTAGGCGGGCAGTGCGTATTTCGTGTGCGGCAGGGTGATGTCGATGATCTCGGCACCCGCGTCCTTCAGCATCGCTGCACCGTCCGACCAAAGCGTTTCGATCTCGTCGGGCATGCCCTCCATGCGGTACTCTTTCGGAATGCCGATCTTCTTGCCCTTGATATCCCCGGTGATCATCGCCTCGAAATTCGGCACCGCCAGATCGGCGCTGGTGCTGTCGAGCGGATCGTGCCCGGCCATCGCCTCGAGCATAATCGCTGCATCGCGCACCGATTTGGTCATCGGCCCGGCCTGATCAAGCGACGAGGCAAAGGCCACAACCCCCCACCGCGAACAGCGCCCGTAGGTGGGCTTCAGACCGGTGATACCAACAAAAGCGGCGGGCTGGCGGATTGATCCGCCGGTGTCAGTGCCCGTGGCCGCCAGACAGAAATCCGCCGCAACAGCACTGGCCGACCCACCAGACGACCCACCCGGTGTCAGATCGCTGGTGTCATTGCCGCGCCGCCATGGGTTGATGACGTTGCCATAGACAGAGGTCTCGTTCGACGAGCCCATGGCGAACTCATCCATGTTCAGCTTGCCGATCATCACAGCACCTGAGTTGAAAAGCTGAGTTGTGATGGTGCTTTCATACTCGGGCTTAAAGCCTTTCAGAATGCCAGATGCCGCCTGACTGGCCACACCCTTGGTACAGAAAAGATCTTTGATCCCCAAGGGAATGCCGCACATACTTGGCGTGCCACCCGCCGCAATCCGCGCATCTGCCGCATCGGCCTGAGCCAAGGCTATCTCAGGCGTGGGGTGCACCAGCGCGTTCAGCACTTTGCCCGCCTCGGCGGCCTTCAGGCACGCCTCGGTCAGCTCGCGCGCCTTGATATCCCCCGAACGCAATTTGTCGCGCGCCTCGGCAATGGTAAGTGTGTTCAGATCAGACATGCGCCTTACTCCACCACTTTCGGCACGGCGAAAAACCCTTCGCGCGCATCAGGCGCATTGGCCAGAACCTTGTCGGCCTGATCGCCATCAGTGACCACGTCTTCGCGCCGCTTCAGCCGCATTGGCGTGACCGAAACCATCGGCTCGACACCTTCAACATCCACTTCGGTCAGCTGTTCAACAAACCCAAGTATCGCATTGAATTCATTGGCCAAAGCAGGAAGCGCGTCGTCTTCCACCTTGATCCTTGCCAACTTCGCCACACGGCGCGCTGTCTCTGTGTCGATCGACATCATTGCCTCCAAATCGGAACCTGTCGCCCGCGTTTAGCGCCTTGCACCGGGGCCATCAAGCACGCAGTCTGGCGGCAACGGAGGATGGCCGATGAAACTGACCCTGCGCCACATCAACCTGTCGACCGACAAGGTGGACGCGATGGACGCGTTTTACCGCGATGTGCTGATGCTGAAGCGCGAGACGACGGGGCTGCCACAGCTTGAAAAAGGTAAGGGCTATGCAGGTGATGTGGCCTTTGTCACCGATGGCGCAATCCAAACCCATCTGGCCGAACGGGACGTGCAGGCAGGTTTCAAGACCGGTCAGATCGTCAACCCGCTGGAACGCGGGCACATCGCCTATCGCACCGATGATCTGGATGCCTTTAAGGCGCATCTGGAGGCCCAGGGCGTCGCTTATTCCGACTGGGAGCATACCGCGGTGGCAGGCTGGCGGCAGATTTTCTTCTATGATCCAGACGGCAACGTCATAGAGGTGCATCAGGTCGCGGATTAGCCCGCGTCCAGGTCTCGATCATCCAGGCGAGCATGACGGCATTCAAGCAATGCCAAATGAAATGGGTGCCAATGGGAAGGCGCGCGCACAGCAGCTGATCAAGCGAGCGAAAGATCAAAGAAACACAAAGGATCGCAGCGCCTACGGCCAGGTTGCGCGCCAAGGCGCGATCATGGCGCAACCAGATCGCATAGACGAAAATCAAAAGCGGCAACGGCCAGTAAAAGCTGGAAATGGCGATGAAGGGGATGCTTTCAAAGACAGGTGTGAGGAGTGCCGTGAAGGGAATATAGGTTGCCGCCCCCAAGGCTGCGGCCCATATCGGCCAGCCATGAAAATCCCGGTTCGCCAGATAAATATAAAGCAAAGCAAAAGCGATAATTGGTATCGTATCAGCTGTGGCTGCCCAGGCCGTGGCAATCGTATGAAAGAGCGCGGACCCGATCCCGATCACAAATATCATCGCGGCCAAAACCCGGCCAGCCCCATGGCTGCGACGCCACATGAGGCTCGCCGCAATCAGGAACGCGAGGTTGGTCAGCGCATTGACCGGCTCGGACCAAAGGCCTGCATCAGTGCGCTCGCAATAGGCGTCGATTGTGCGTGTCCAGTCCATGAAGGTCCCTGTTTCGCCCCCTAACGGGGCCGATCAACTGGGGGATTTCATCCCCCAGACCCCCTGACCATATTTAACGACCGATGAAATGGTCTGTCAGCGCTTTTCAGCGAAAAATGACTGTAAAAGCGCGCGGCTTTCTTCAGCAGCGATCCCGTCGTAAACCTCCGGCACGTGGTGCGCCTGAGGGTGGGAAAAAATGCGCGGACCCGTCGAGACGCCGCCCGATTTCGGATCATCCGCCCCGTAATAGAGCCGCGCAATCCTTGCCGCTGAGATTGCTGCGGCACACATCGGGCACGGCTCCAGTGTTACGTAAAGGTCGCAACCGCTCAGACGCTCAGTCCCCAGCTTCAATGCAGCCTCGCGGATCACCAGGATTTCGGCATGCGCCGTCGGGTCCGAAAGCTCCCGCGTCTGGTTACCAGCTTGCGCGAGCACGTCCCCATCCGGCGCAACAAGCACCGCACCCACCGGCACTTCACCGCGCGTCGCCGCCGCGCGCGCTTGCGCAAGCGCGCTCTGCATATGACTTTTGAACGTCATGCCCCTGCCTGTACCGAAAAAACGCGCCCCTGTAACTTCTTCTTGGTGAAAATACTTCCGGGGAGGTCTGGAGGGACTGGCCCCTCCAGCGGAGCGACTTGGCGAAGCCAAGGCGCAAAACCTTTCCCTTCCGCATTCAAACCGCTAAGGCCCTTTCATGACAGAAACGCCCAAAAAACCTGAACGCATTGCCAAAGTGCTGGCCCGCCGGGGCGTGGCCTCGCGCCGGGCGGCGGAAAAGCTTATCGAGGCGGGGCGCATCAAGGTCAACGGCAAGGTCATCGACAGCCCCGCGCTCAATGTCACAGACGCCGACCAGATCGCCTTTGACGACAAACCGGTGGCCGAGGCGCAGGCAACGCGACTTTGGCTTTATCACAAGCCGTCGGGTCTGGTGACCACAACCCGGGATGAAAAAGGCCGCGATACGGTCTTTGATGCGCTGCCCGAAGAATTGCCGCGCGTGGTCTCTGTCGGCCGGCTTGATCTCAACTCCGAGGGCCTGTTGCTGCTGACCAATGACGGCGAAGTGAAGCGCAAGCTTGAATTGCCGGCCACCGGTTGGACACGGAAGTATCGGGTGCGCATTCATGGCGCGCCGAAGGACGAGGATTTCGCGCCGTTGCGCAAGGGTCTTACCGTTGACGGCGAGCGCTTTCAGCCGATGACTGTCTCGCTTGACCGCCAGCAGGGCCGCAATGCATGGGCGACCATCGCGCTCAAGGAAGGCAAGAACCGCGAAATTCGCCGCGCCATGGAGGCTGTTGGGTTCCGTGTGAACCGCCTGATCCGCGTGAGCTATGGCCCGTTCCAGCTGGGCGATCTGAAAGCGGGTGCAGTGGAGGAAGTCCGTGCCCGAGTTCTGCGCGATCAATTGGGGCTGGATGCGCCGAAACCTCAGGTGGGAAAAAAATCCGTTTCGCGTCAAAGATCGGGCCAAAATCGGCGGCCTGCACCTTCAAAAAACAAAGCAAAGCGTTGATTCAAATAAATTAAGTCATGCTCAGCCAAATTTTCGAGCCTTTTATTTCCATGTCTGCTTTCGCTGTGCCCTGCACTGGCAAGCGCGCCTGCGATACCATATGTTAACGACAGACAACAAAACGAGGTTCCATGCAGAGACTTGTGCTTGCCATTGCGTTCGTGGCCATTTTGGCCGCACTCTTCGCTATGGTGGTCAAGGCGATTGCACGGGCCTCGGAACGACGCGGTGGCGTGGCCGCACTGACAACAGGGGGAGCCATGCAGAAGGCAGCCTTTTTTCTGCTCTTGTGCCTTATTCTCTACGTTTCGGTAAGCGGAGCGTCCTGATGGCTCAACGATTTGGGGGCAAACACAGCCCCGGCTCTGCGTCTTATCCAAGATCGCCCGAAGGCATGCAGCGCTCGCGCGCCGGTGCGCGGGTCAATTTCCTCTTTATGGCACCTGTCGCAATGCTTTTGGTGGCGTTCCAACTGGAACCCGTGGGCATGTTTCTCAAATTCGTGGCCTTCGGCGACATGATGCTGGCGGCCTGGCTGACCCGCGAGGGTCTGCGGGCCGAAGACGCCTATCACGCGCGTCGCGTGGCCAAACGGCCTGCCATTCCGCGCAAACTTTTTGGCAGCTTTCTGACCGGCAGTGGCCTTGCCATTGCAGGACTGAACCCCGAGACTTTCAGCCTGATCAACCCGATGCTTTATTTCATTTTGGGCGCGGCCCTGCATTTCATTGCCTTTGGCCCAGACCCGATGGCGGACAAGGGCACCGAAGGTATGAACGAATTCCAGACCGACCGCGTTGCCAAGGCGGTGGACGAGGCCGAGCGGCACCTGAATGCAATGCGCGATGCGATCCGCCGCGCTGGCGTGCCTGCTTTGGAACGCCGTGTTGGCGACTTTGTGGAGACAGCTCGCAAGATGTTCCGCGTGGTCGAAGAAGACCCGCGCGATCTGACCAGTGCGCGCAAGTATCTGGGCGTCTATCTCTTGGGTGCGCGCGATGCGACGGTGCAGTTTGCCGACCTTTACGCACGCGGCAAAAATGAAGAGGCCCGCGCCGATTACGAGGAACTGCTCAACGATCTGGAAACTTCATTCACCCAAAAAACCGAAAAACTGCTGCTTGACGACAAATCCACACTGGATGTCGAAATCGAAGTTCTGCGCGAAAGGCTTGCGCGGGACGGTGTGCGAAATTCCTAAATAAAAATATTTGACCAGGAGGAGGGACCCCCATGGACGAGAACGTATACAAACAGGCGCAAGAAGCGCTGACAGAGGTCAAGGAAGTCAGCGAGGCGCTGCTGCCCGAGCCAAAGCCAGCCACTGAGATCGTGCCGTTTGAAGCAGCCGACCCCGGCACCAGCGCCGAGATTGAAAAACGCATAGGCGAGATCGACATGGGCGATACCAATTCGATCGTGTCCTTTGGATCTGCAGCTCAACAGGAATTGCAGGAAATCAGCCAGTCCATGCTGCAAGACGTGCGCAACAAGGACGTGGGCCCCGCCGGTGACAGCCTGCGCAGCATCGTCTCAACCATCCGTGGATTTTCGGTGTCCGAGTTGGACGTGCGCCGCAAACGGTCGTGGTGGGAATGGCTTTTGGGTCGCGCCGCACCGCTGCACAACTTTGTCGCCAAGTTTGAAGAGGTTCAGGGCCAGATCGACAAGATCACCGACAACCTTCTTGGCCACGAGCACAAGTTGCTCAAGGACATCAAATCGCTCGATATGCTCTATGACAAGACACTGGCGTTTTATGACGAGCTCGCGCTTTACATCGCGGCGGGCGAAGAAAAGCTGAAGCGTCTGGACGAAGTGGATATCCCTGCGAAAGCGACCGAGGTCGAAAGCGCCCCCGAAGAGCAAGGCGTGATGAAAGCGCAGGAATTGCGCGATCTGCGGGCGGCACGTGATGATCTGGAACGCCGGGTGCACGATCTGAAGCTGACACGGCAGGTCACCATGCAATCGCTTCCGTCGATCCGTCTGGTGCAGGAAAACGACAAGTCACTGGTCACCAAGATCAACTCGACGCTGGTCAACACCGTGCCGCTTTGGGAGACGCAACTGGCGCAAGCCGTGACGATCCAGCGCTCGGGCGAAGCGGCCGAAGCCGTGCGCGATGCCAACGATCTGACCAACGAGCTTTTGACCGCCAACGCCAAGAACCTGCGAGAGGCCAACAAGGTGATCCGCGAAGAAATGGAACGCGGCGTCTTCGACATAGAAGCAGTCAAAGAGGCGAACGAAAATCTTATTGGCACGATTCAGGAAAGTCTGGCGATTGCCGACGAAGGCAAGGCCAAGCGGGCCACTGCGGAACAGGAGCTGCAGAAGATGGAAGCCGAGTTGAAAGCGACACTTGCGTCCGCCAAGGCGCGTGGCGATGGCACCGGCAGCAATGCCGGCGAAAGCGTCCCGGCCTCGTAAGCTGATGAAGGCGCGGGATGCACTCATGGTGGGCGTTCTGACGACGGGCCTTGCGGGGTGCGATCAGATGAGCTTGTTCGGCGGCGGGCCACAGCCCACTCCACCACCGCCCGCGCCTGCGCCTGCTCCCGACGCCCCGTCTGCTGAAAGCCTGGAACTGGCGGACTATTACGAAGGCGTGGAGCAACGCCAGCGCACGCTGGGCCTGTTGCGCACCGATGGCGGTGGCATTGATACGCCGATCAATTCCGCGCGGCTGGAGCGCACCTTCACGCAGATTGCCTTTGCCCGCGAATTCACCGATGTGGGCGCGGCCTTGGTGCGACGCGAAAGCGACAGCATGCTGCATCGCTGGGAAGAGCCAGTACGCATTGCAACCGTCTTTGGCGCACAGGTACCTGATATGCAACGTGCCGATGATCGTGCCTCGGTTCAGCGCTTTGCCGCGCGCTTGGCAAGAGTAACAGGCCATCCCATCGCTTATGTCGAACGGGCCGCCAATTTTCATGTGCTGATCCTGACCGAGGAAGAACGCCGCGTCTCCGGACCGACGCTGCGCCGCTTTATTCCCGGCATACGGCAACAGGAAATCGACGTAATCCAAGACCTCAATCGCGCCAGTTATTGCGTGGTCGTGGCCTCTGACCCGGCAGACGATGGCCGCCTCACGCGTGCGGTCGCGATCATCCGCGCCGAACTGCCGCCGTTGCTGCGCCTCTCTTGCGTGCACGAAGAAATCGCCCAGGGCCTTGGCCTTGCCAATGACAGCGCCGAAGCGCGCCCGTCGATCTTCAACGACGACGACGAGTTCGGACGGCTGACCACCCTCGACGAGCTGATGCTGAAAATGCTCTACGATCCGCGCCTGCGACCGGGCATGGACGCCGCAACAGCTGCCCCTACCGTTGCGATCCTTGCGGGCGAAGCGTTTGGAGGCCCAAGTTGACCTGCGTGCCATTTCATTGGTCTAAAAATATGCCGGGGAGGTCTGGAGGGGCAGAGCCCCTCCAGTTGAGCGACGCCGACCAGGCGGCGCAATCCCTATTTTCTCGCACACGTAAAGGAGACCCCAGATGGGCATTCTAGATTTTCTATCCGGCGAGTTTATCGACGTCATCGAATGGACGGACGACACCCGCGACACGATGGTCTGGCGGTTCGAGCGCGAAGCGCACGAGATCAAGTACGGCGCCAAGCTGACTGTGCGCGAAGGCCAGGCGGCTGTCTTTGTCCATGAGGGACAACTGGCAGACGTCTTCATGCCCGGTCTTTACCAGCTTGAAACCAACAACATGCCGATCCTCACCACGCTGCAGCACTGGGATCACGGGTTCAAATCACCGTTCAAATCCGAGATCTACTATGTCTCGACCCGGCGGTTTACCGATCTGAAATGGGGCACCAAGAACCCGATCATCCTCCGCGATCCGGAATTTGGCCCGACGCGCGTTCGCGCCTTTGGCACCTACACGGTCAAGGTCTCGGAGCCGGGCCGCTTTCTCGTTGAGATCGTCGGCACCGACGGCGAGTTCACGATGGACGAGATCAGCTTTCAGATCCGCAACATCATCGTCCAAGAATTCAGCCGTGTGATCGCCAACGCAGGCATTCCGGTGCTGGACATGGCAGGCAACACGCAAGAGCTGGGTAAACTGGTGGCCGAGGCGATCTCGGAAACCATCGCCGCCTACGGCCTTGTTCTGCCCGAGCTTTATATCGAAAACATCTCGCTGCCGACAGGTGTGGAAAAGGCGCTGGACGAACGCACATCGCGCGGTGTCACCGGCAATCTTGACGATTATTTCCGCTACAAAACTGGCGAGGCTATGGGCCAGCCCGGCTCTGCCGCGGGATCTGCCATGGGGATGGGTCTTGGCGCTGGCATGGGCATGCAGATGGGCGGCATGGCAGGCCCGTGGGGTGTGGCACCAAGTGCACCTGCAGCAGCACCAACGCCGCCGCCTCCACCAGTCGAGCACGTCTGGCACGTCGCAAAGGACGGCAAGACAACGGGACCGTTTTCCAAGGCACGCCTGGGCCAGATGGCAGCCGAGGGCACACTTGAGCGCGAAACCTTTGTGTGGACCGCTGGACAAGATGGCTGGCAAAAGGCTGAAGATGTGGCTGAGTTGGCACAGCTTTTCACCATAGCTCCGCCGCCTCCGCCGGGCGCGTGACGCAGCTCCGGTGCCTGTCTGGATAACATCGCGCCTGCCGCACAAACGCACCACGCTCAAGGCGTTGCACTACCTCGTTTTGCCGCTCGTTATCTGGTTCACGCTAGTGCAACCACAAGACGTACGCCGGATCGGAAATTGGGCGTTTCAGGTACACTCGGTCTTTGGGCTGATCTTCGTGTCGGCGGCGCTTTTCTGGACCGGACTTTACCTGCGCAAGGGTTTGATTGGCAGGCCCGGGCCAAAACTGCCGCCTTGGGCAAAACGCGTGCACAAAGGGCTGCATGTCACGCTTATCTGGGGCATTTTTCTGGTCGCCTTCACCGGCTTTCTGCTTGGCCTGACCTCGTCTGTCCTACTCTGGGCAGGTGGCATCGTGCCCATCGCTCCACCGCTGGGTCTGCCGGAATGGAATCGCCTTGTGGGCACGGCCCACTCGATCGAGTTCTACACCCTTGGCGTCATCGTCGCCGCACACGCAGGCTTTCACATCTGGCGGCATCTGTGGTTGCGCGACAACGCGCTTCGGATTATGGCGCCAAAGCGATTGCACAGGTATCTTTAGGCCATGGTGTCCAAGGAATACCGTTTCCCCTGCGAGACCTGCGGATCGGACTTGCGTTTTGATCCCGGCGACGAACAACTGATTTGCGACCATTGCGGCAACATCCAGGCCATCGAGCACGGCGCGTGGTCACGTTCGGCAGCGATTGCCGAACAGGATTTCAGACAAGCCCTTGGAGCGGGTCTGAGCGAAGCCGAGATTGCCGACACCCGCACCTCCAAATGCCCGAACTGCGCGGCCATGGTCGAGTTTGACCCCGACATTCACGCCACCGAGTGCCCGTTTTGCGCAACCCCCGTGGTCACTGACACAGGGGCGACCCGGCAGATCAAACCGCGCGCGGTTCTGCCTTTTGTACTGGAAGAAACCGAGGCGCGCGGGGCCATGACCCATTGGCTAGGATCGCTGTGGTTTGCCCCGAACGGCCTGATGGAATACGCCCGCAAGGGACGCAAGCTGAACGGCGTCTACACTCCCTGCTGGACCTTCGATGCCGACACCCGCAGCCGGTATCGCGGCCAGCGCGGCATTGTGTATCACGAGCGCAGACAGGTGCGCCGCAATGGCAAAACGCAGACCGTCAGTGTCGCCAAGGTGCGTTGGACGCCGGTCTCGGGTCGCGTCGCACGTTTCTTCGACGATGTGCTGGTCATCGCCTCAACCGCCCTGCCCGAAAGGTTCCGGCGCACGCTGGTGCATTGGGATCTGACCCGCCTTGAACCCTATCAGCCCGAGTACCTCGCCGGGTTCCGCGCCGAGGCCTATACGGTCGAACTGCGCGAAGCTTACGGCGAGGCCCGCGAAATCATGGACCGGCAAATCCTGCGCGACGCCAAGTTCGACATCGGCGGAGACCGCCAACAAGTCGACCACCTTGAAACGCAAATCAGTGACGTAACCTTCAAGCACATTCTGGTTCCGGTCTGGGTGGCAGCCTACAAATACCGCGGCAAAAGCTATCGTTTCGTGGTCAATGGCCAGTCGGGCGAAGTGGTGGGCGAACGGCCCTGGTCGGCATGGAAAATCTTCTTTGCCATCCTCATCGGCCTGATCCTCGCAGCGGTTGCAGGGTATCTTTATGCCTTGGGCGAAATGCAATGAGAGCGCTGGTCCAAAGAGTAAGCGAAGCGGCCGTGCGCATCGATGACACTTTGGTAGGTGAGATCGGCCCAGGCCTTTTGGTCTTTGTCTGTGCAATGGACGGCGACACCGATGAAGCGCCCCAAAAACTGGCCACAAAAATCGCAAAACTCCGCATCTTCCGCGACGACGAAGGCCGCATGAACCGTTCAATTTTAGACACCGGCGGCGCTGCCCTTGTCGTCAGCCAATTCACGCTTGCCGCCGACACTTCGCGCGGAAATCGCCCCGGTTTTTCAACAGCCGCGACGCCAGAAGTCGGGGAAGCCAGCTATCACACCTTCGCAGACGCATTGAAGCAGCACGACATCCCCATCGCCAAGGGGCGGTTCGGTGCCGACATGAAGGTTTCACTGATCAACGATGGACCCGTCACGATCTGGATAGACGTCCCCTAACCCTTTCACTGGTCCAAAAATATGGTGGGGGTCTGGGGGTGAAACCCCTAGCGGATCGGCGCAGCAAAGCTGCGGCGAAATCAGGATATCCGCGCAGCGATCGCCTCCCAGGTCTCGGTTAAAACAGCAGACTGCGCATCAATTACACGCATCGCGCCCTCAAGCATCCGAGCACGACTGTCATCATCCTGAAGGGCCAGCACCGCATCGGCCAAAGACGCAGCACCAACTACCTCGCGCGCCGCCTCTTCGCGCGCCAGCGCCTCATAGCTTTCCGCGAAATAGCTGACGGCGGGTCCATGCAGAATGGCAGACCCTAAAGCGGCGGCTTCAAACGGGTTTTTCCCTTCAAGACCATCACCATCGGAATCGAGCGAATGACCGACAAAGGATACCGGCGAAAGGCGATACCAAAGCCCCATCTCTCCAATGGTGTCGGCGATATAGACCTGCGTTTTAACGCCCATTCCCTCGCCACTGCTGCGACGCGCAACATGCTCAAACTGCGCCCGCGCCTTCGCCTCAAGCGCCTCACCGTCCGCCACATGACGGGGAGCCACGATCATCAGCGCATCGGGCAGTCCTTCGCACACCCGCGCGTGTGCCGCCACCATAAGGGCGTGCTCTTGCGCAATCGTCGCTGCAGCCAGCCAGACGGGGCGCGCGCCAACAGACGCCTGCAGTACCGCCAATTCACCCGCATCACACGGCAAGGGACGGGCCGCAGATTTCAACGCGCCCACAGCGCTGATCCGCTCTATCGGAGCACCCAGAGACGCGAACCGCTCTTTGCTTGCCGCGTCCTGCACCAAAAGCGCGTCAAAAAGCCCAAGCACATCGCGCATCATGCCACCAAGCTTCCTGCGTCGTTCAAAATTCTGTGCCGGCAAACGCGCATTGATCAGCACCATGGGCACGCCGCGTCGATGCGTGTCGACCATAAGCCGCGGCCAGAAATCAAGCTCGGCGAACACCGCCACATTGGGCTTCCAATGGTCCAGAAACCGCGCCACGGCCCGCGCGGTATCAATCGGCAAAAGCACGTGATGCGCGCGCTTCGGCAGGCCTGCCTTGTCCAAAGCGGCCACGGAAGTAGCGGTCGATGTCGTCAAAACCACATGCGCATCGGGCATTTCAGCAATCGTCTTTTCGATCAGTGGCACCAATGCCAGGCTTTCCCCAACTGAAAGCGCATGAAACCAAAGCACGCGACCCGATGGGCGCGCTTCGGGATAGACCCCATACTTCTCTCTCAACCGCCCAGCGATTTCCTTACCTTTGGTCAGGCGTCTTTTGTGGACCCACGTCCAGACCGGGTCCGAGACCTTTGAGAATGCGAGATAGGCTGATAGCAGCGGCGACACCTGTTCAGGCTGCGCCACGATTGAGCAGGCGCAGCAGCGTGATCAGGCCGATGGGCTTATTGCTCTCAGTTACAAAGGCCGCCGAAATGCGCCGCCCCTGCAAGATCGATAGCGCCTCTCCCGCGATGATGTCGGAGCGAAAAGTGACCGAGCCTTTGGTCATGATGTCGCCTGCCGACGTGTCCTGTAGTGCACCTTTCATGGTCGCCTCGGCCTGCCCTTCCAGATAGCGGCGAATGTCGCCGTCAGTTATCACACCCACAAGCGCGTCGCCATCGGTCACGCCAACGATGCCGAACCCTTTCGCCGACACCGCCCCAATCGCTTCGATCACCGGGGCCGCAACGCCGACCAATGGCAAATCCGCGCCCTTGTGCATCACCTCATCCACACGTTTCAACGCGGCACCCAGTGACCCTCCCGGATGAAAGCCATGAAAGCTCTCTTCGGAAAACCCGCGCTTTTGCAACAACGCTATCGCCAATGCGTCGCCCATCGCCATCTGCAAAAGCGTCGAGGTTGTGGGCGCCAGATTGTGCGGGCAGGCTTCACGCACCTTCGGCAGAACAAGCGCGACCGATGCGGCCTGCGCCAGCGTGCTCTCCCCCTCGCCCGTCAGCGCAATCAGCGGCACCGAGCGGCGCTTGGCATAGCCGATCACGTCCGAAAGCTCCGCCGTTTCCCCCGACCAGCTGAGCGCCAAAAGCACATCAGCAGGTGTGACCATCCCGAGGTCACCATGGCTGGCTTCGACCGGGTGCAGAAAAAACGCAGGCGTACCGGTCGAGGCAAAGGTCGCTGCCAGTTTCGCCCCGATATGCCCCGATTTGCCCAAGCCGGTGACGATCAATCGCCCTTCGGCCCCAAGCACCAGATCCACCGCCGCCTCCAGTGCGTCGCCCATATCCCCCACGGACCCTAACAAGGCATCAAGGCCTGCTCTGTCCGTGGAAAGGGCGTCTTTGATCAGCGTTTGCGCGCTCATGCGGTCTCCGTTTGGTTGTCCCCCGAATAGGTCATTCCCCAAGACCGCACAAGGGAGGCGGGCTTTGCATCGCGCCTCATATGGCGCTACCACACAAGGGAAGCTAACGGGGTGCGCATCGATGCGGCAATTGGACGGCTATTTTCGCCACGACGTCTTGAAACTTCTGGACAAGACCGAAGATTGCGTCGGCATCGAGCTTGGCGTGGCTGCGGGTGAGTTTTCAAAGCGCATGGTTGACAGTGGTCGGTTTTCGCAGGTCTTCGGCGTGGATGTTTACGCCGACAATCACGACATCGGCCAGTACAAAGACGCGCTGCGGCATGTGGGGCTGATGCGCCCTTACAAGCTTTTGCGTATGACCTTTGATCAGGCCTATGACCTGTTTGACGACGGCACCTTTGATTTCATCTACATCGACGGCTTTGCCCATTCCGGTCAGGAAGGCGGCGATACGATCTACAAATGGGCGCGCAAGGTGCGCGTTGGCGGCGTGATAGCAGGCGACGATTATCACAGTGACTGGCCGCTGGTGCAAAATGCGGTCAACCGTTTTGCCGAGGATGCAGGCTTTGAACTTTGCGTGACGACCGAGACGGAACCGGACGTGAAGTATTCTGACTATCCAAGCTGGGCGGTGGTCAAATCGCACGAGTTTGCGGCCGACGCCCCAAGCGAGATGGTGGCCGAGGGCAAGGCGGCAGCCGCCGCCGTCGCACGCAAACGAGCAACCGAACAGCGCATCGCCGGGCGCATTCGCGCGATTGTCGGCGAAGAGCGGTTCAATCGCCTGCGCGAATGGAACCGGGCCCGGCGCGCGGGCCGCAAATCGGGCTAGCCGTGGCGCGCCCAATACGCGTCCAGCCACTCGACCGGACACCGTACGGAATGGGGGAACTTGGTCCACAGCCCTTTACGACCGACGAGATCGATAGGCCGTGGATCACCGTGAAACGCCACAATTTTCGTCGTCTCATCCGGCGCGTGGGGTGGCGAAATAAGGTCGCGCCCGATGGGGTGACACAAATGACGTTTGAAGCTGACGACCCAGGACGCGGGCCACGGGTCCCACGCCTTTAACTGCCCTTCGATAAACGACTGCTCGTTCGGATAGCGCGCATAAGCATCGTCTTTGTCGCGCAGGAAATTCTCCAGCACATGCGGCAATGTCCCAAGATCAAAGGCAAACACGCCCGAGGCCAATTCCGGCTTGGTCACCGTTCTGCCGCGCCGCCAGTCATCACCCGACCCGATCGCCGCGAAGGGGCTTTCAAAATCGAAGAACGGCTCAAGATTGCCGCTGATAATGGTGTCGAGGTCGATGAACAGGCAGCGACCCGTCAACCCGTACAGATCATCTTTGAAAGCCGCCAGTTTCGGCCAGGCGCCATGGGCGTAGCGCTCAGCCGGAAGATCAAGATCGGGCAGCGGGAAGTGCACGATGTCGGGATGCAGCCCTTCTGTTTCATTGGTCAGGCAAACGAATTTGAACGGTCTATCAATGTTTTCCGAGACTGCAGAAAAAAGCCGGTTCACATAGCTTGCGGGGAAGACCTCGCCCCACTTCATCGTCAGAACAACACGATCGTTCATCAGGCTTTCCGCAATGCGTCATGCGCTTTCAACTGGCCCAAAAGCGCCTCCATGTCCTTGAGTGCCACCATATTCGGCCCGTCAGACGGCGAGCGTGCCGGCTCCTCATGGGTTTCGATAAACACCGCCGAGACACCAACCGCGACGGCGGCGCGCGCCAGCGGCGGCACGAACTCGGCCTGACCACCAGACGATGTGCCCTGCCCGCCCGGCAGTTGCACCGAATGCGTGGCGTCAAACACCACCGGATAGCCTGTGCGCGCCATGATCGGCAGCGCGCGCATGTCAGAGACCAGCATGTTATAGCCAAAGCTGGCCCCGCGCTCGGTCAGCAAAATGCGTTTGTTGCCCGTGCTTTCCACCTTGTCGACGATGTTCTGCACATCCCACGGGGCCAGGAATTGCCCTTTCTTGACGTTGATCACAGCGCCGGTTTCACCCGCGGCCAAAAGCAGATCGGTCTGACGGCAGAGAAACGCCGGGATTTGCAGGATATCCACGGCCTGCGCGGCAGGCGCGCATTGGTCGTCATCGTGAATGTCTGTCAGCACCGGGCAGCCGAATTCATCGCGGATTTTTGACAGGATCGTCAGACCTTCGTCCATGCCCGTGCCGCGCTTGCCCTTCAGGCTGGAGCGGTTGGCCTTGTCAAAGCTGGCCTTGAACACATAGCCAATCCCAATCTCAGCGCAGATCTCGGAAAGCCGTCCTGCCAGCATGCGCGCGTGATCCAGCGTCTCAAGCTGGCACGGTCCCGAAATCAGACACAAACCGCGGTCATTGCCAAAGGTTACAGTGCCAACGGATACATCTGTCATGCCAAGCCCTCGCGTTTCATGATATCTTCGATCAGGGGAATATCCGAGGGGTTGTTCAACTCCCAAAACGCCCGCCCCCGCGCGTCCACTTCGACGCAGCGCACTGGTAGCCCATGCTCAAGAAAGCGAAGTTGCTCCAAACCCTCGCGCACCTCTAACGCCCCCATTGCCAGTTGCGCATAACGTTGCAGCGCGTCGCGCCGATACGCGTAGCAGCCCACGTGGTGATAGACAGGCACCGCATCGGCAGGTGCATTGTCGTAAAACGGAATGATCTCTTTTGAGAAATAGAGCGCGTCGCCGTTCACGCCAAAAACCGCCGTCGTGGCGCCGACACGTTTTGCTTCGCGATCCGCCTGAAACTTGGCCAGATGCGGGCCGTCGGTTTTCAGAACCGGCGTGGCCATCTGCACGCCTGGGTCTTCCATAGCCGCAATCAACGCCTCGACATAATGCGGCGGTGTCAGGGGCGCATCGCCTTGCAGGTTGATAATCACGTCCGGCTTGGTCTCCAAAGCTTCGATCCCCAGCGCACAGCGTTCGGTCCCGTTGCGCGCCTGCGATGAGGTCATCAAGACCTCCGCCCCAAAGCCGCGAGACGCGTCGGCGATCCGGTCATCGTCGGTTAGCACGTAAACCGCATCCACGCCCGAGACCGCCTTGGCCGCCAGCCAGCTGCGCTCGATCAGGGTGCGCTTTTCCCCGGTCGCCCCTTCCAGCACGGCCAAGGGTTTGCCGGGAAACCGCTGGGATTCGTATCGCGCGGGGATGAAAATGACGGTCTGCACGCAAAGCCTCGCTCTTTTGCACTGGCTTAAGGAATTGCACGCAGCGATGCAATCAGGCGGCTGAGGAGAAGGCAGGACGACAAGCGACAAACGTGACGTACGCGCCCGCGCTTTATTCGGTTTCGCGCCCGCGAAAGCCGGTGGCGACGACGAATTTCTCGGACGAATCCGACCGCGACGCAGGCGGCTTGAAGTTCGCCACCTTGGTAAACCGACGCTTCAACTCGGCCTGAAGCGTGCCTTCGGCCCCGCCTGCCAGCACTTTGGCCACAAACGTGCCGCCGTCGTCGAGGACATCAAAGGCCAGCTCTGCCGCTGCTTCGCACAGGGCGATGATCCGCAAATGGTCGGTCTGTTTGTGGCCTGACGAGGCCGCCGCCATGTCCGACATCACCACATCTGCGGGTCCATCAAGCCACGCCTTTACCTTGTCGTCAGCGCCGTCTTCCATGAAATCAAGCACGTGAATCTCGGCCCCTGCAATCGGCTCAACCTCTTGCAGATCAATGCCCAGCACCCGGCCCTGCGCCTTGCCCGACCTCTCGCCCAAAGCGTTGACCCGTTTCACGGCCACCTGACACCAGCCGCCGGGGGCGCACCCAAGGTCCACGACCCGCGCGCCGGGCACCAGAAAGCGATACTTGTCGTCGGTTTCCGAAATCTTGTAGGCCGCGCGCCCGCGAAACCCTTCGTCGCGCGCGCGTTTGACGTAAGGATCGTTCAGCTGCCGCTCGAGCCAGCGCGTCGATGACAGCTTGCGCCCGCGCGCAGATTTGACCCGCACACGCAAATCGCGCTGGCCGCGTCCGCTTGTCTTTTTTGCCATGTCGTCAGGATCCCAAAATCGCGCGCACATACCCTTGTGTTTCACGATATGGGGGAACACCACCATGTTTTTCAACCGCCCCCGGCCCGGCGTTATAAGCCGCCAGTGCCAGCCGCCAAGAGCGGAACTTGCGATATTGCGCCGCCAGATAGCGCGCGCCGCCTTCCAGATTTTCCCTTGGGTTATGTGGATTAACCCGCAAGGTGCGTGCCGTGGCAGGCATCAGTTGGGCCAGCCCAATAGCGCCCTTGTGCGAACGGGCCTTTGGGTTCCATCCGCTTTCCTGCTGGACCAGACGAAGGAACAAATCCTCAGGTATTCCGTGCTTGCGCGCTGCCATACGGGCAGCACTAAGGTATTGCCCGCGATATTTGCCGGTGAAGCGGGGCACAGGTGCGCCGGGCACCATAACTTCGCGCGGCTGCAGTCGGACCGAATTCGCGTATTGCGCGGACGCGCGGTTATCGAGAACGGAGGTTTGCTTGGCAAAAATCTTGGCGCGCGACTGATCAGCGGCTGCCGGAGCAGCAAGGCAAATCGCAATAACAAGCGCCAGAAATCGAAACACGTTAGCCCCCCAAGGCTTCTGGAACAGGTTTTACACCGCAAAGCTGGATTTTCCAACCCCGCGCGCCTCATACAAAAAAGGCGCGCGCAGGTCGTCCCGCACGCGCCTTCATGAAAAGACAAAAAGTCTTTAGATAAGCTTACCCATCGCAACCGCGGTATCGCCCATGCGGTTCGAGAAGCCCCATTCGTTGTCGTACCACGTCAGGATTCGCACCATGTTGCCTTCCATCACGCGGGTTTGCTCGGCGTGGAAGATCGACGAATGCGGGTCGTGATTAAAGTCGCACGATACCAGTTTTTCGTCGGTATACCCCAGGATGCCTTTCAAAGGGCCTTTCTTGGAGGCGGCAAGGATTGCCGCGTTTACCGCCTCGGCAGTGGTTTTTTTCTTTGATTCAAACGTCAGGTCCACGACCGAAACGTTTGGCGTTGGCACGCGGATCGCAACACCATCGAGCTTGCCTTTAAGCTCGGGCAGCACCAGACCAACGGCTTTCGCAGCGCCTGTTGACGTCGGGATCATGTTCAACGCCGCAGCACGGGCGCGGTAGAGATCCTTGTGCATCGTATCAAGCGTCGGCTGATCGCCGGTATAGCTGTGGATGGTGGTCATGAAGCCTTTTTTGATGCCCACAGTCGCGTTCAGAACCTGTGCAACAGGGCTAAGGCAATTGGTGGTACAAGACGCGTTCGAGACAACGATGTCTTTCTTGGTCAGAGACTTGTGGTTCACACCGTAAACGATGGTCTTGTCGGCATCAGCGCCGGGAGCCGAGATCAAAACACGCTTTGAGCCGTTTTCAAGGTGCGCCTGACACGCCTCTTTGCTGGTGAAGATACCGGTGCATTCCATCACCACATCAACGTCACTCCAAGGCAAATCGGCCGGGTTGCGCAGGGCCGTAACCTTGATTTTGCCCCGGCCCACATCGATCCAGCCTTTGCCGGCGCGAACCTTGATCGGAAAGCGGCCATGCACGCTGTCATACCGCAGCAGGTGCGCGTTGGTCTCAACCGGACCCAGATCGTTGATCGCGATCACTTCGATGTCCTTGCGACCGGATTCGATAATCGCCCGCAAGACGTTACGGCCAATGCGGCCAAATCCGTTGATTGCTACTTTAACTGCTGCCACGTTCTTCTCCTTCGTGTTCAGTTATCGCCAAAAGGCGACCAGCCGGACCAGATCAAGAAACTTGCGGGCAAGAAAAATATGCCACTCAAGCCCAAGCGCGAAATTCAGCGCCAGAACCACCACCAGAAAAAGTCCCAGTCCAAGTGCGATCCGGTTTGTCATCGCGCGTCTTATGGCAAGAAGTGCACGCCCGCGAAAGGGGGTAGACAGATTATGAAGTCTTTCGGTGTCAATCGTTGTGCTGATCAGGACAAAAGGCCGCCCCAGAACGGAACGGCGCGCAGTGCCTCAAGGCAGGCCGCTTCATCGACGGTCACTTCTGGTGGTTCCAGCCCCGGAGCCAAATCGGGGAAGTCGGCGGCCAGACAGTGTTCGATGCTTTCAGCATAGTAAATCACATCCGATTGCATAATCGACAAAACAGGTGCTGGTTCAAGATCAAGGCCCGCCACCAGAAAACGGTGGCTGTGCAGAGGGACAAGCTTGGGTGCGTTTTCGACAAGGCTGGTGATATGGGCGGCAAGTTCGCTATGGTCCCTCGGACGGATGCCCCACTCATCTTGCCAGATGGCACCGTGCTCGACGTCAAAGAGGATGCCGGAAATTAATTTGCGTTCGGCACGCCTTGCATCGGCAAAGTCTTCCGTCCAGTCGCAAAAGATGTTGCCATCAGGGGCGGGTTCAATGACTGACCCTTGATACAAATACCAATGCGCTGGTCGGTCCGGCGCATTCAGTGTTGCCAGAAAGGCGCGATACTCACCGGGAAATTTTGCCCCAAACTCTGCCTCAATGCGATCGATCTCGACCTGCGGCAAGCCTGGTTTCCAGCGCGTGCCAGAAGCCCAGGTCGCGCCCCCGATGCCCCGGTCACGAAACTCTTCAAGTCCGCGCTCGACATGGCTCGACCAATAAGTCTCAGACAACGCCCTGAACTGGGCGAAATATGCCTGAAGCCCTGCGCGCATCACCCCATGCCTCCACCGATCATGCGTTTGGCCAGCGCGGTATACGCATCCGCCACCGGGCCTTCGCTTAAAACAACTGGTGATCCGCTGTCGCCTGCTATGCGCACGTCAAGCGACAAGGGAATTTCACCAAGGAAAGGCACGCCCATTTTCTCGGCCTCGGCTTTGACACCACCGTGTCCGAAGAGATGCGCTTCGTGTCCGCAGTCCGGGCAAATGTATGTCGACATGTTTTCAATGAGGCCAAGGATCGGTGTCTTGAGTGTGTTGAACATATCGGCTGCCTTGCGCGCATCCAAAAGCGCCACATCCTGCGGGGTTGAGACGATGATGGCCCCGGTCACCGCGGTGCGTTGGCAGAGCGTCAGTTGCACATCGCCAGTGCCGGGCGGCAGATCGATGATGAGTACGTCCAGATCGCCCCATTCCACCTGCCCCAGCATCTGTTGCAGCGCGCCCATCAACATCGGGCCGCGCCAGACAACGGCCTTTTCGGGCTCTACCATAAACCCTATCGACATAAGCGTGACGCCGTGGGCGTGTAGCGGGATGATCTTTTTACCATCGGGCGAAGACGGGCGCTTCATCACCCCCATCATCTGGGGCTGGCTGGGCCCGTAAATGTCGGCGTCAAGCAGCCCCACGCGGCGGCCTTGCTTGGCAAGGGCCACGGCAAGGTTGGACGACACCGTCGATTTGCCAACGCCACCCTTGCCAGAGCCAACGGCGATGATGCGATCAACACCCGAGACCGGGGCTGGCCCGCCC
>JABDJX010000044.1 GCA_013003245.1 Silicimonas sp.
CGTTATAAGTGGTCAGCATGGCGGCTGTGTTTTGCGCGTCTTTCAGGCGGCGCGCGATGGTCTGGCGCAAACGTGTCATCTTTACCCGTTCTTCGCGACCCGCGTCCTCGGCGGCGACCGGTGCTCGTGGCGCGGTCGCGGTTGGAGCCGGGGCGGATGTGGGGGAGGCAAGCGCCTTTTGAACATCTTCCTTCATGATCCGCCCATCTTTGCCGGAACCTGTGACACTGTCCGACGACAGGTTGTGTTCGGCCATCATTTTCTTGGCAGAAGGTGCATCTTCAGTATCGCGGCCTTTGCCTGCCTCGGCTGCAGCAGGGGCTTTTGGTGCCGCAACACCTTCTCCGCCCTTGGCTGGTTTGGTTACATCGGGTGCATCGCCCGACATCATGACGGCCAATTTGCCGCCGGCTTCAACGGTGGTACCTTCGCCTGCCAATATCTCGCTGAGCGTTCCTGACGCAGGTGCGGGCACCTCGACCGAGACCTTGTCGGTTTCCAACTCGCAGAGCATCTCGTCAGCCGTTACGCTATCGCCTGCGGATTTGAACCAGGTCGAAACGGTCGCTTCCGTAACGCTTTCGCCAAGCGTTGGCACCATCACGTCAATTGTCTCGCTGCCGCTGGCCTTCTCATCCTTTGCTGTTGGAGCAGCTTGGGGCGCGGGTTCCGCTTTTTTTGTAGGTGCCGGTGCGGCCCCTTCTCCTTCGCTGAGTGTGGCAAGCAAGGCATCGACACCTACCGTGTCGCCTTCGGCCGCGACGATCTCTCCCAATGTGCCAGCAGAGGGCGAGGGCACCTCGACCGTCACTTTGTCGGTTTCCAGCTCGCACAGCATCTCGTCAACTGCGACTGCATCTCCCGGTTTCTTGAACCAGGTTGCCACGGTTGCTTCAGTCACGCTTTCGCCCAACGTGGGGACGCGAATTTCGGTTGCCATCTTGTCTTATCCTTTCCGCGTCAGCGCGTCATCGACCAGCGCTGCTTGTTGTGCTTTGTGTGCCGAGGCGAGGCCCGTTGCAGGCGAAGCCGAGGCGGGGCGACCGGCATAGATCGGTCGCATGATTTTCGCTTTGATGCGGGTAAGCACCCATTCGATATTCGGGTCCATAAAGGTCCAGCCACCTTGGTTTTTCGGCTCTTCCTGACACCAGACATAATCGGCGTTAGGGAAACGCTTCAGTTCTTTCACCATGGCTTGCGCAGGGAAGGGGTAAAACTGTTCGACCCGCAGAATATACACATCGTCCAGACCGCGGGCGTCGCGTTCTTCCAGCAAGTCAAAGTAAACCTTGCCGGAACACATGACTACGCGTCTGATCTTGTCGTCTGCTGCCAGTGTGGTCTCTGAATGGCCCTTTTCCGCATCATCCCAAAGCACCCTGTGGAAGCTCGACCCGGTAAGGAAATCGGCCCTGTTGCTAACGGCCATCTTGTGGCGGAGCAGGGACTTGGGCGTCATCAGAACCAGCGGCTTGCGGTAGCTGCGGTGCAGCTGTCGGCGCAGGATGTGAAAGTAATTGGCAGGCGTCGTGCAGTTGGCGACGATCCAGTTGTCTTCGGCGCACATCTGCAAGAACCGTTCAAGCCGGGCTGACGAGTGTTCGGGCCCTTGGCCTTCGAACCCGTGCGGCAAAAGCATGACAAGGCCCGACATGCGAAGCCACTTGCGCTCGCCTGACGAGATGAATTGATCGAACATGATCTGGGCGCCGTTGGCGAAATCGCCAAACTGCGCCTCCCACAGAACCAAGGCATTCGGCTCGGCCAGCGAATAGCCGTACTCAAACCCGCTCACGGCATATTCCGACAGCATCGAGTCGATCACCTCATAATGTGCCTGGCCTTCCTTGATGTTGTTGAGCGGGTAATATCGCTCCTCGTTCTCCTGGTTGGTAAAGCCAGAGTGCCGTTGGCTGAAGGTGCCCCGTGTCGAGTCTTGACCGGACAATCGCACCGGATACCCCTCGGTCAACAGCGATCCAAACGCCAGGGCCTCGGCGGTGGCCCAGTCAAACCCTTCGCCGCTGTCGAACATCTTGCGCTTGGCGTCGAGTAGGCGATCAACCGTCTTGTGCAGCGGGAAGTTTTGCGGCGCGCGCGTCAGAGCATCACCAATCTCGTCCATACTCTTTTTTGTGATGGCAGTCTTGCCGCGCTGGTACTTGTCGCCTTCTCGGTCCAGGTGGCTCCAACGGCCATCAAGCCAGTCAGCTTTGTTGGGCTTATAGACTTTACCCGCCTCAAACTCCTCGTTCAGATAGGCTTGGAACTTGGCCTTCATATCCTCGATCTCGCCCTCGGGGATAAGCCCGTCTTTCACCAGGCGGTCGGTGTACAGCGAAAGGGTCGTCTTATGGCCCTTGATCCGCTTGTACATGATCGGGTTGGTGAACATCGGCTCGTCGCCTTCGTTGTGCCCAAACCGGCGATAGCAAAATATATCGATCACAACGTCCTTGCCGAATTTCTGCCGGAACTCGGTGGCGACCTTGGCGGCGTGCACCACGGCTTCGGGATCATCGCCATTAACGTGGAAAATTGGTGCTTCCACCATCAAGGCAATGTCAGTGGGGTATGGGGAGGAGCGGCTGAAGTGCGGGGCGGTGGTAAAGCCGATCTGGTTGTTTACGACAATGTGCATTGTGCCACCTGTCTTATGGCCTTTGAGACCCGACAGGCCAAAGCACTCCGCCACAACCCCTTGGCCTGCAAATGCTGCGTCGCCGTGCAACAGGATCGGCATGACGCTGGTGCGTTCTTCGTCGTGGTGCTGGTCTTGCTTGGCGCGAGCCTTGCCCAAAACGACGGGGTTCACCGCCTCGAGGTGCGAGGGGTTGGCTGTAAGGGACAGGTGCACCTCGTTGCCGTCAAATTCGCGGTCTGAAGACGCGCCAAGGTGGTATTTCACATCGCCCGAGCCATCGACATCCTCGGGCTTGAAGCTGCCTCCCTGAAATTCGTTGAAGATCGCCTTATAGGGTTTGGCCATCACATTCGCCAATACTGACAGGCGGCCGCGGTGCGGCATGCCGACGATGATGTCTTTCACGCCCAATGCGCCACCGCGCTTGATGATCTGCTCCATTGCGGGGATCAGGCTTTCGCCGCCGTCCAGACCAAAACGCTTGGTGCCCATGTATTTGACGTGCAGGAATTTCTCAAAACCCTCTGCCTCGACCATCTTGTTCAGGATCGCCTTACGGCCTTCCTTGGTAAAGCCGATTTCCTTGCCGTAGCCTTCGATCCGCTCTTTCAGCCAGCCAGCCTCGATCGGGTTCGAGATGTGCATGTATTGCAGCGCGAAGGTGCCGCAATAGGTGCGTTTCACAATCGCAATAATCTCGCGCATCGAGGCCATCTCAAGGCCCAGAACGTTGTCGATAAAGATCGGGCGATCCATGTCAGCGTCTTTGAAGCCATAGGATTTGGGATCAAGCTCGGGGTGGGGCGTTTCATCGCGCATGCCCAGCGGGTCAAGGTCGGCCACAAGGTGGCCCCTGATGCGATATGCGCGGATGATCATCAGCGCGCGGATGCTGTCGAGAACGGCGCGTTTGATCTGGTCTTCGCTGACGGTGACACCTTTTTCGGCAGCCTTCGCGCCGATCTTGGCGGCGGCAGTTTTTGAAGCCTCCGGCCCCAGATCGCCCCATTGCCCGTCAAGTGCTGCGGTCAACTCATCACTTGGCGCAGGCGGCCAATCAGAGCGCGCCCAGCTTGGTCCAGCCGCTTCGGCCTGCGCATCAACGCCTGCATCGCCAAGCTCTTTAAAGAACGACTGCCACGCTTCATCTACTGCGTTCGGATCGTTGGCATACCGCGCATAAAGCTGCTCGATGTATTCGGCGTTGTGGCCTTGTAAGAAGGACGAGGCCTTGAAGATATCATTGGGGGATTGGTCGGTCATGGAGTCACCTCATTTTCCGTCTTACGGAAGGCAAAAATCACAAGATTCAGGATAAGTGTGATGGGGATGGCGAAACCAAGGATAAGTATGGTGCCAAGGCCCACAAAATCGTCGCCTATCCCGGCAAACCGACCCTTTGTCAGGTACCAGTATGTCGGCATCACAAGTGTTATGAGGCTAAATATGACAAACGGTGAATAGCCAAGGCATACCAACTTATGAAGCTTGTCGGCGGTTGAGCGCCTGACGCAGTACAGCGCCAGCGCGGTCACCGCCGCGACATATATCAGCGCGAAGATCAATTCCGGCCCTCCGAGGACGGCACCTGTTGCGGTCCTTCGGGTCCGGCGCTGCCTTCGTGTCTGCTGCAGCATTGGCACATGTTCAGCCAATCGCCTCCAGCACAGCTTCGCCCAGACCCGCCGGGCTCTCTGCCACGACAATCCCTGCCGCGCGCATCGCTTCGATCTTGTCCTCGGCACCGCCCTTACCACCGGCGACAATCGCGCCAGCGTGGCCCATGCGACGGCCCGGAGGGGCGGTGCGGCCTGCGATGAAACCGGCGGTCGGTTTCCAGCGGCCCTTTTTCTTCTCGTCGGCAAGGAACTGTGCGGCTTCTTCTTCCGCGCTTCCGCCGATTTCGCCAATCATAATGATCGACTGTGTCTCATCATCCGCGAGGAACCATTCCAGCACGTCGATATGCTCGGTCCCCTTGATCGGGTCGCCACCGATGCCCACACAGGTCGACTGGCCAAGGCCCACATCCGTGGTCTGCTTCACCGCCTCATAGGTCAGGGTGCCCGAGCGCGATACAACGCCAACCGAGCCGCGCTTGTGGATATGGCCGGGCATGATGCCGATCTTGCAGGCGTCGGGCGTGATGACGCCGGGGCAGTTGGGGCCAACGAGTATGGTGTCAGACGTCTCAAGCGCGCGCTTGACCTTCATCATATCCAGCACCGGGATGCCCTCGGTGATCGCGACAACCAGCGGGATCTCCGCATCAATCGCTTCCAGTATCGAGTCTGCTGCAAAGGGTGGCGGTACGTAAATCACGCTCGCATTCGCCCCTGTCTTTGCCACCGCCTCGTGGCAGGAGTTGAAGACCGGCAGGTCAAGGTGGCTTTGCCCCCCCTTGCCCGGGGTCACACCGCCCACCATCTGGGTGCCATAGGCAATCGCCTGTTCGGAGTGAAAGGTGCCTTGGCTGCCGGTGAACCCCTGACAGATGACCTTGGTGTTTTCGTCTACGAGGACTGCCATATTTGCTCCTGCATCCTAATGTTTCAGCCGCGTCCGCCGATGGCGGTGCGCGTCATTGTTCCGTCGGGCGAGACCAGCACGACTGCGCCCGAATTCAATAGCCATGTTTCGCTGTTCTGTTTCTCGGCGCCTACGCCCGCGTTGGGCAGGGTGCTGTCGAGCAGGCGTGCCACTTGTGCTGCACTACCGTCCGCAGGGGTGATCGTGCAAATCCCGTTCCTCTGAAGGGTGCCTGCGCCAAAGGGCGAGGTATAGCTGATCTTGGCCGCATTTTCCTCTGTCTTGGTCATCCCGAGGCTGTCAAACGAGGCTTCGATATTCTTCTGCTGGGTCTTGCCGACACAGGCGGTGATAAAGGCACCAACGGCCGATCTTAACTCGGTGCTGGATTTGGCCGGATCGTCGGGATCACCGGTGATTTCGGTGCTGGCGCAGGCCGCAAGGACCAGGCTTGCTCCGATGAGCAGTGTTTGGATCTTCATTCTCATTCCCCCTGCGGCAAAAGCCGCTCCACGAACATGAAAGTTTCGGTCTCCGAGCCGCGCGCACGCGTCCCTACATGAACAACGGCAACGCGGCGCGGATTAAGCTGGCGCGCGGCTAAAAGCATGGTGCCTTCTGTCGGCTGATAAGTATCGGGCACTTCAGCGGGTGCTGTGATGCCTTCGGCACGAAGCTGTGCGAACACAGCTGTCGACGCCTCCATGCTGTAATCGCCATTGAAAGCAACTTCGCAGCGCCGGTCTGTGCCGGGCGTTGCGGGACGGCCCATCACCGGTGAAGGGTCTACATTCGAGAACGGAGTGAGGTCATAGAACTCATAGCGGATGTTGGCATAGTTGAAGACGTCGCGCGCCTTGTCGCCGGTCAAGAAAGGCGAGAAACAATTTGCGACAAAGGCCTGGATGCCCGCGCGTGCATCGGTTTGAGGCGAGCGCGCGTAAGCGTCTGAGCCGATGAGCGCAAAGGCTATGACCGCAAAGACATTGCCTAGCTTCGCCATTGAACCACCAATGCGGCCAACGTTGTGAGGGCGGCGGAGACCAAGGCCGCGCCACTCATGATGCCGTACACAATCAGGCCGACGTCGTCTTGTTGCTTGGCGTAGACAACCCACGCATATCCGAACACGCCCCACAAAACCGCGACAATTGCCCAGGTAAACGTCTGCGCTGCTTTGGTTTTCCAAAAATGATTCAGCACCAGAACAAGCGCCGCTGGCGTCGCGACAAGCAGAAGGGCAAGGAAGAATTGCATGGTTCACCTTAATGCCTTTCTGGCATTTTTGTTTCAGTGCTGAGCCAGATGCACACACGCTATCATCCTAGTTTATATTCAACATAAGCACTTGATCGCCATCCTCGGCATACAAAGCGTAGCTCACCAGAGGTCTCCGCTTCACGATCCAAAGCTGCTCCAGTTTGGCGGAGCGGCCAACTGCCTCGACGCGCTTATGTTTTGAACGCACAAACCGATTGGCAGCAGCAGCCAGATTTGGATCACGCTTGACCATAACCGAGCATGACGTGCCGCCGTCGTTTGTGATCAACGACACAAAGGGCCGGTTTACATAAGCAAAGCCCTGATAGCCGTCGCGTTTTCGCTGGATGGCCAACAGGTAGCCGTCTTTTTCCAACGCGCGTTTTACCGCCGGGATATTGCCGCGGTTTTGGTAGCAGTATTTATCAAAAGTCTTCAGTGTGGATGACGTCGCCATCCGAGGCACGATATCGCCGTCTTGATTGGCAAGCTCGGAAATCGCGCCCCACTCGACAGATGTGGCGCAGGCGCTTAGGAAAAAAAGTGCCGCTAAGCTGGCTGCAAGTCTTTTCATCCCTTCACGGCCTTCACGATCTTTTCCGCTCCGTCCTTCAGGTCGTCCGCCGCGATCACGTCAACATCACTTTCGTTGATGATCCGCTTGCCCTCTTCCACGTTGGTGCCTTCCAGCCGCACAACAAGCGGCACCTGCAGACCAACCTCTTTTACGGCGGCCACAACGCCCTCGGCAATCACATCACAGCGCATGATGCCGCCGAAGATATTGACCAGAATGCCTTTGACCTGAGGGTCGGAGGTGATGATCTTGAACGCTTCGGTGACCTTTTCCTTGGTCGCACCACCGCCCACATCAAGAAAATTGGCCGGCTCTGCGCCGTAAAGCTTGATGATGTCCATCGTCGCCATCGCCAAACCTGCACCATTGACCATGCAGCCGATCTCACCATCCAAAGCGATGTAGTTCAGATCGTATTTCGAGGCCTCAAGCTCTTTGCTGTCCTCTTCGGTCTCGTCGCGCAGATCAAGAATGTCGGGGTGGCGATAAAGCGCGTTGCCGTCGAAGCCCATCTTGGCGTCAAGGCATTTCAGATCGCCTTTGTCGGTGACAATCAACGGGTTGATTTCAAGCATTTCCATGTCTTTTGACACGAACAGGTTGTAAAGCGTGCCCATCAGTTTGACACATTGCTTGATTTGCGGGCCTTTCAGACCTAGCTCAAAGGCGATGCGGCGGCCGTGAAACGCCTGATACCCGGTTGCGGGATCAACGCTGAACGAAAGGATTTTCTCAGGTGTCGCGTGTGCGACCTCTTCTATGTCCATACCGCCCTCTGTCGAGGCCACGAAGCTGATGCGGCTTGTCTGACGGTCCACAAGCAGCGCAAGGTACATCTCGGTCTCGATGCCAGAGCCGTCTTCGATATAAATGCGGTTCACCTGCTTGCCGGGTGCGCCGGTTTGCTTGGTGACCAGTGTGCGGCCCAGCATGCGCTTGGCTTCTTCCGCAGCCTCTTCCACCGATTTGGCAAGGCGAACACCGCCTTTGTCGCCTGCGTCGGCCTCTTTAAAGGTGCCCTTGCCGCGCCCGCCTGCGTGGATTTGGGCTTTGACAACCCAGAGCGGGCCATCGAGCGCACCTGCCGCGGTTTTAGCTTCTTCAGCGCGCAATACCGCGCGTCCGTCGGACACCGGAGCGCCTGCGTCGCGCAAAAGCGCCTTTGCCTGATATTCGTGGATGTTCACCTGCACGCCTCCTGCAGTGATGGGTGTTTCATGTGCGTTTGGCACGGGTTTGGGCGTGGGTTAAGGGAAAAGTGTTTCAAAAGCCCTGAATCAGGCAGATTAGTACATTATGTGATCACACTAAAAATCATGTGATCACAAATCAATATGTTAAAGAAAAACCCCGCGAAATAGCGGGGTTTCCAAATGGCTATTCAAGTTTGGCCTAGCTCAAGCCGCTGTCGATGCCTTTGCAAGCCTCAACAAGGCCTTTCACGGCATCCACTGACTTGTCGAACATTGCCTGCTCGTCTTTCGACATCTGGATATTGACCACACGTTCAATGCCGCCTGCACCAATGACAGTGGGGACACCGACGTACATGCCTTGCAGCCCAAGAGCGCCGTCCACGTAAGCCGCACAAGGCAGCACGCGCTTTTGGTCTTTCAGGTACGCCTCGGCCATCTCGATGGCGCTTGTCGCTGGCGCATAAAACGCCGAACCATTGCCCAATAGGCCAACAATCTCGGCTCCGCCGTCGCGGGTGCGCTGGATGATTGCGTCCAGCTTTTCCTGCGTGGTCCAGCCCATCTCGACGAGATCTGGAAGAGGCACACCGGCCACCGTCGAATAGCGCGCCAAGGGCACCATCGTGTCGCCGTGACCGCCAAGAACAAAAGCGGTGACGTCTTTCATCGAAACTTCGAACTCAAGCGAAAGGAAGTGGCGGAAACGCGCGCTGTCAAGCACGCCCGCCATACCGCAGACCTTTTCATGGGGCAGGCCAGAGTATTCGCGGAGCGCCCACACCATGGCGTCCAGCGGGTTGGTGATACAGATCACAAAAGCGTCGGGCGCATTGGCTTTGATGCCCTCGCCAACGGCCTTCATCACCTTGAGGTTAATGCCCAACAGGTCATCGCGGCTCATCCCCGGCTTGCGCGGCACGCCAGCGGTGACGATACACACATCAGCGCCCGCGATGTCGGCGTAATCGTTCGTGCCTTTGAGGTGTGCGTCAAAGCCTTCGGCCGGGCCAGCTTCGGCGATATCAAGCGCCTTGCCCTGCGGCGTGCCTTCGGCAATGTCGAAAAGGACGACGTCGCCCATTTCCTTGAGTGCAGCAAGGTGAGCAAGCGTGCCACCGATCTGACCCGCGCCAATAAGCGCGATTTTGGGTCTGGCCATATGAGATCTCCGGATCCGGTTGGTTTCGGGCGCGATGCGTAGTCCTTCAGTGCTGCATGTGCAAGGGCAGGCATGACAAAAGCGCCGCTTCCACCCTTCGCACAAGCTGGTTAAGAGAATGAGAACCTTATCGGAATTCGTACATGACCTTCGATCTTGCCTTTTTTGCCTTGGCCATTCCGGCCGTGATCCTGG
>JABDJX010000064.1 GCA_013003245.1 Silicimonas sp.
GAGTTGATCTTCAGCTTGCGGCCCGTGTGCGCAATCGTGATCGGGTCCCAATAAGCGCTTTCAAGGAACACGTTCACCGTCTCATCGGTACAGCCGCTTTCCGCGCCCCCCATCACGCCAGCAATCGATTCAGGCGCGCGATCGTCCGAGATGACCATCATGCCATCTTCGAATGTGTATTCCTTGTCATCAAGCGCCATGATCTGCTCGCCACCTGCGGCACGATGCACGCGCAAATCGCCCTGCACCTTGTCGGCGTCAAAGACGTGCAGCGGGCGGTTGCGGTCGTAGGTGAAAAAGTTGGTGATATCGACCAGCGCCGAGATCGGGCGCAATCCAATCGCCTTCAGCCGCGCCTGAAGCCACGCAGGGCTTGGTCCGTTTTTCACGCCCTTGATCACGCGACCGGCAAAGAACGGCGCGCCGTCCAGCGTATCGTCGTCGATAGAGACGTTGATCGGGCTGGGGAAGCTGCCTTTGACCGGTTTGATCTCTTTGGTCTTAAGCGTGCCCAGACCACGCGCCGCCAGATCGCGTGCGATGCCTTCAACGCCCAGCGCATCCTGACGGTTGGGCGTGATCGCGATCTCGATCATCGGGTCCACGGTGTCGGGGCGGTTCGCGGCCAGCCAGTCGGCAAAGCTGTCGCCGACATTGCCCGAGGGAAGCTCGATAATGCCGTCGTGTTCATCCGACAGCTCAAGCTCTTTTTCCGAGGCCATCATCCCAAAGCTTTCAACGCCGCGGATTTTGCCCACCGACAGGGTCGTGTCGATGCCGGGCACGTAATCGCCTGGTTTGCAGACAACGACCGTGATGCCTTCGCGCGCATTGGGCGCGCCGCAAATGATCTGCTTTTCGCCCTCATCAGTGGCAACCATGCACACGCGCAGACGGTCGGCGTCCGGGTGCTGTTCGGCGGAGGTGACCTTGCCAAGGGTGAACCCGCGCAGCTTTTCGAGAGGGTTCACAACCTCCTCAACCTCAAGCCCAAGGTCAGTCAGGGTCTCGGCGATCTCGTCCACCGAGGCGGTGGTTTCGAGGTGCTCATGGAGCCAGGAGAGGGTGAATTTCATTTACGAACCTACCGTTAGTTGGAGAACGAAATAGACTGAAGCAAAGAAGCCTGCGATCAATAGGTAACAAACGAGAGCTTCGAATAGCTTTCCGTACTGGCGGGTCGGCAAAAACTTTACTTCATTCGCAATCGCGTCGGGACAGTTCACGGACTGAAGGTTTAGTTCGCGTCCGCCGATGTCAATAATATCTATGACCACGAGCTCGTTGGGAGCAATTGAAGGGACCTTAATCGAAAAGAACCCATTTCCAAGCTGAGATACCTGATGATCTCTCGTTGGAAACATATTGTAGCTTGTCGGAATCATATTGAAGACAATCTCAACTTCTCTCGCAGGCTTTCTACCAATGTTCTGAAAATAGAATTTTTCCGTCCAGACAGATATTTGTTCACCTTCAGGCGACAACCGAAAACTGTGGAAATTTGTGCTGGCGGAGCCGTAAGTGAGGTTAACTCTTGCCCGAAAAAGCCAAAGTAAGAAGGTGGTCAGGAGAGTAACCAGTACAGAAAGAATAAACTCTTTGGCGGGTTCTATATCGGCCCACAAAGCAACGAGCGTGTCACTCATCAAAGCCCCCCATGCAGCGTGGGCACCGCCAAACTGCTGAACCCATAATGCCGCAACCAGCGCAGATCACTGTCAAAAAACGCGCGCAAATCCGGCACGCCGTACTTCAGCATTGCCATCCGGTCGATGCCCATGCCAAAGGCAAAGCCCTGCCACTGGTCGGGGTCCACGCCGCCAGAGCGCAGCACATGCGGGTGCACCATGCCGCTGCCCAGAACCTCCAGCCAGCCGTCGCCCTCGCCCACTTTGACCGTCCCACCTTCCCATGAACACTGAATGTCGACCTCGGCCGAAGGTTCGGTGAAGGGAAAGTGCGAGGCGCGGAAACGGGTTTTCACCTTGGTGCCAAAGAAGGCCGAAAAGAACTCTTCCAATACCCATTTGAGGTTGGCCATCGAGATATCTTTATCAATCGCCAGCCCCTCGACCTGATGGAACATCGGCGTGTGCGTCTGATCATAATCGGCACGGTACACGCGGCCCGGACAGATGATGCGAATGGGCGCGCCGTGCTCCAGCATCGACCGAATTTGCACCGGAGACGTATGGGTGCGCAGCACATGCGGCGGGCGATTGTCGCCCTCAGGCCGCGCCATGTAAAACGTGTCCATCTCAGTGCGCGCCGAGTGGTGGCCGGGGATGTTCAGCGCATCAAAGTTGTGCCAGTCATCCTCGATCTGCGGCCCCTCGGCCACGGCAAAGCCCATGTCAGCCAAAATCGCTGTTACTTCTTCTGTCACCTGCGACACCGGGTGGATCGTGCCCTGTCGCCGGGTGCGTCCGGGCAGTGTGACATCCAACCACTCACCCGCCAGACGCGCATCCAAAGCGACGTCCTCCAGCGCAACCTTCTTGGCGGCCAGCGCCGAGTTGATCTCGTCCTTTAGCGCATTCAACGCCGGACCAGCCACTTGTCGCTCCTCAGGCGTCATCTTGCCCAACTCGCGCATCTTCAGGGACACTTCGCCCTTTTTACCAACGGCGGCAACGCGCAAATCCTCAAGCGCCGCCTCGTCGTCCGCGCTATTAATTGCGGCAAGATATTTCTGTCTCAGATCGTCCATCAGAACGCCCTTTTTCCTGTCTCAGTTCCCCTAGCGAGAGGGGCTGGAATTTGCAACCAAAGCGCGCGCCACAAGCTCGGCCATGACGCGCGAGCCAGCAGGGGATGGATGCACCCTGTCGTTATCATAAAGCGTGGGCCGCCCGGTGATCGCGTCACGCACGCGCACCACATGCACGTTCGACCTGTCCGCAAAAAGCACTGTCAGACGACGCTCCATCTGCTGCAGTTCGTTATCACAACTGTTGAAGCGCCCCGGCCTGTCGCCCGCCGCACCGTAATAGCCGACGATGAAAACCTGCGTGTCATCTAGCCGGTTTACCAGTGCCGGATAGTCTTGACGCACCAACCGATCAAGGGTGGCGTCGCACCGCGTGCAGTTGCACTGCGACAACAAATCATTGGCACCACCATTCACAATGACCGCATCCCATCGGCCTGCGCGATACTGCTCGGGGATGGAAAAGCCCAAAGAGCCTCTCAAACCGTCCTGCCGCATCTTGGCGCCGGGCACAGAGGCATCAACCACCGGTTGGCCCAACCGCCGCTCAAGCGCATCGGCAATCGAGGCGCCGTCTTCACGGTTCCAGGCAATGACGCTGTCGCCCATCGCCAATATTCGCGCGTTCCGGTCGGTAACTTCGGGAAAAACGACGCAGGCAGGCAAGAGCAAAAGCGCAAGACCAGCAGTCCATTTCATCTTCGTACCTCCAAAAAAGAAAAAGCCGCGAGACCCGTTCAGGTCCGCGGCTTTCCAAAACTGTACCCTAAATGGGTGTTTACGCGAGCGCGGCCTTCGCCTTATCGACGATGGCTGTAAACGCATCAGGCTCGTGCACGGCCAGATCGGCCAGAACCTTGCGATCCACCTCGATACCCGCAAGTGACAGACCGTTGATGAAACGGCTGTATGTCAGCGCCTCGTCATGGGCGCGCACAGCAGCGTTGATCCGCTGGATCCACAGCGCGCGGAAGTTGCGCTTGCGGTTCTTGCGGTCGCGAGTTGCGTATTGGTTGGCCTTGTCGACTGCCTGACGGGCAACCTTAAAGGTGTTTTTACGGCGACCGTAATAGCCTTTCGCGGCATCGGTGACCTTCTTGTGACGTGCGTGGGTGACTGTTCCGCCTTTAACGCGCATTGCTCAGGCCTCCTTAACGGCTATAGGGCATGTAGGATTTAACAAGCTTCTGATCGGGCTCGCTCAGCACCGACGTACCGCGCGCATTGCGCAGGAACTTGTTAGATCGTTTGATCATACCGTGCCGTTTCCCGGCCGAACCGCCCATGACCTTACCGGTCGCGGTCACTTTAAAGCGCTTTTTGGCGCTCGACTTTGTCTTCATCTTGGGCATTTCCATCTCCTTGATCTTCAGACGGTGAACGACCTGCTCGGCATGCCACTTTGGCCGGCAAATCTGTCAGAGCGCGTGCGATACAACGCGCACCCCTGTCTGGCAAGTGAAAAATGGAATGAGAGACGGGCCTTACGCCCCAGTAATGACCCGCAACACAAGGTCCGGCATTTCAGCCAAAGAATATCCACCTGGGCGCGATGAGTTTGCATACACAATCATGCACCCACCAGCGAAAATCGCCAGCATCGCGGCGCGTGGAGGTGCACCACGCGAAAATGCCCCTACCATCGCCGGAAATGCGAGGAACAAGACACCTGTTCCAAGAACCATGATGAGATCTGTGTAATCAGTCATGATTCTACGGTTAAGCAGTGTTTCTGGCTTTTTTTTGACGATCTACTCTGGATCGGCGGGGATGATTAGCCGTTCGTCACAGGGTGCAACGCGCAAAATGTTTGTCGTGCCCGACTGCCCAAAGGGCACGCCTGCAGTCACCACAAGTTGATCTGTAGGCTCAGCAAATCCGTGCCCCACGGCCGCCCGTGCCGAGTTAACCACCGCAGTTTTGAAGCGATCAACTTCCGATGTAACAACACAATGCATACCCCATGACAGGCACAAGCGCCGCGCCGTGCCAACGCGCGATGTCATTGCAATGATGGGCACGCGGGGGCGCTCGCGCGCCACGAGCAAAGCAGTTTTACCAGACTCGGAATAGCAGCAAATCACTTTAATATCAGCGGTTTCCGCTATCTCTCGCGCAGCAGAAACAATGCCGTCAGCGACTGACTGCTTGGGGCCACCTCGGCTGGCTTCAGTGACTTCCAGATAGGTCGGATCGCTTTCCACCTCGATCGCCACATTGTTCATCGTCGACACGGCTTCGATGGGGTAATCGCCCACAGCGCTTTCCGCCGACAACATCACGGCATCCGCGCCTTCGTAAATTGCCGCAGCCACGTCAGACACTTCAGCGCGGGTTGGCATCGGGCTTTCAATCATCGATTCCAGCATCTGTGTCGCCACAATAACGGGCTTGGCCGCAGCGCGACATTTTCGCACCAGTCGCTTTTGAATTGGCGGCACGTTTTGTACCGGAAGCTCAACACCCAAATCTCCGCGTGCCACCATGATTCCGTCAGAAACGGCGAGAATTTCGTCAAATGCGGTCACAGCGGCTGGTTTTTCGATCTTTGACAGGATCGCCGCGCGCCCTTGTGCCAGTTCCCGCGCCTCTGCGACGTCAGCCGCACGTTGCACAAAGGAAAGCGCCAGCCAATCAACTCCCAGCCGGCAAATAAATTCCAGATCCTTGCGGTCTTTGTCCGAAAGCGCCGCCACGGGGAGCACCACATCAGGCACATTCACACCCTTGCGGTTAGAGATTGTGCCACCAACCTCAACTTCGCAATTGGCAAAATCATTGCCGCATGTCTGCACCCGCAACCGGATCTTTCCATCGTTCACCAACAACGAAGACCCCGGCTCCAGCGCCTCGAAAATTTCTTGGTGAGGCAGTTGCACTCGTGTCGCATCACCTTCAGCGTCATCAAGGTCGAGACGAAAAGTCTGACCCTCCGACAGCTCCTCTTCGCCATTCTTGAACACACCGACACGCAACTTGGGGCCCTGAAGGTCGGCCAGAATACCAATTGGCTGACCAATGTCTTTCTCTACCTCTCGAATGATCCGGTGCCGCTCGCCAATGTCGGCTTGGTCCCCATGGCTCATGTTCAGGCGAAACACATCCGCGCCCGCTTCGACCAAAGCTCTGATGGTGTCATAAGTCTCTGATGCAGGGCCCAACGTGGCGACAATTTTGACTTTGCGATCGCGTCTCATACGTTTTCCCCAGACATCCGTTCTAATATGCTTCTATTGCAGCAAATGTTAGCGTGTGACAACTGGCCAATGGGAAATATCGCGAGTAGACCACCTGATATGCCGTCTGAATTACAAGAAGTAACCTGGCACCCAGTGCATGTGATTGGTCGCGACCGTCCATCACGGTTCCTTGTGGTGTGCGACCATGCGACCAACCGGATCCCGCCTGACGTCGCGAATGGTACGCTTGGCGTCTCGGATGCCGACATGGGTCGCCACATCGCGTATGATGTAGGCGCTGCCGGAGTGAGCGTTAGATTGGCCGAGCAACTGAACGCACCAGCCGTTTTGTCGAACTTTTCGCGTCTGGTGATTGATCCTAACCGCGGAGAGGACGACCCCACGCTAGTGATGCGACTATACGACGGCACAATCGTTCCCGCCAACAGGCACGTGGATCACCACGAGGTCGAACGCCGACTTCGTTTGTGCTATCGACCTTATCACGCGGCAATTGCCGAGTTGGCCATGCAACATCCCGACGCGGTCATCGTTTCGATTCATTCGTTTACACCACAATTGCGCGGTCGCAATGAGCGCCCATGGCATGTGGGATTTTTGCATGCCGAAGACACGCGGCTGTCCGACGCTTTGGCGAACCTGTTACGCGCTGATCCGAAGTGGTGCGTTGGCCTGAATGTGCCTTACACCGGCAAACTGCAGGGCGACACGATCGACAAGCACGCCATTCAGCATGTGCGTCAAAACACATTGATCGAAATTCGAAACGACCTGATTGCCGACGAGGTGGGCCAACTTGAATGGGCTGATCGATTTGCCCAACTATTGCCAAAGGCCCTAGAAGTGGCCGAGATTTATGGAGCTTGAATGATGGACGACCAGACTCGCATTGAAGTTGAGGCTGCAGCCTTTCGGCGCCTGCAAAAGCATCTGATGGAAGAGCGCAACGACGTTCAGAACATCGACATGATGAATCTTGCGGGGTTTTGCCGGAACTGCCTGTCGAGATGGGTTCAGGAAGCCGCCGCAGACCGTGGTATCGAGATGTCAAAGGATGAAGCGCGCGAAGATTACTACGGCATGCCATTCTCGGAATGGCGCGATAAGCATCAGACCGAGGCGACTGAAGCGCAAAAGCAGGCGTTCGAAACGTCCCATGCCAAGCACGACTAAAGCGTGTGCGCCTAGATCGCGGTCCGGCGGCTTTCATCAAGGTAAATCTCGCGCAAACGCGTCGCCACGTGGCCCGGCACACCTTCTCCAAGCGTTGCACCGTCAATTTCCACAATTGGCATCACAAATGTCGATGCAGACGTGATGAACGCCTCATCCGCGTCCTTCGCCTCGTCGATGGTAAAGGCACGCTCTTCCACCACCATCTGCGCTTCTTTGGCGAAACGCAAAACAGCGGCGCGGGTTATCCCGTGCAGAATGTCATTCGACAGATGCCGCGTGATGATCTTGCCGTCCTTGACGATATACGCGTTGTTCGATGTACCTTCGGTCACGTGACCGTCCTCGACCATCCACGCATCATCGACACCGGCAGCCTTCGCCATCATCTTGCCCATTGACGGATAAAGCAGTTGCACCGTTTTGATATCACGCCGCGCCCAGCGTTGGTCTTCAATCGAGATTACTTTCATGCCCTTCTTCGCGGCCGGGCTATCGGCGATCGATTTTGATTGCGTAAACAGCACCAGCGATGACGGCACCTTGTCGGGATCAGGAAAGGCAAAATCCCGGTCCGCATCCGCGCCGCGCGTCACCTGTAGATAGATCATCCCCTCGGTCAGATCATTACGCTTCACCAACTCGCGGTGAATTTCCAAAAGCTCATCCATTTTGACGGGCGCTGCCATATTTAGTTCGCTGAGAGACCGCTCCAGCCGTTTCGCATGGCCTGCAAAATCGAGAAGCTTGCCTTCCAGAACGCTGGTCACCTCATAAACCCCATCGGCAAACAGAAATCCGCGATCGAAGACAGAAATCTTCGCGTCTTCCTCGGGCAGATACTCTCCGTTGACGTATACGATGCGGCTCATTGAATTACCCCCAAAGGTCAGGATCAGACGGGTGCAGCCCATCTGCGTCATGGTGCAATGCGTGGTCACGGTCTTCGGCCAGTAAAAGCGGGCCGTCAAGGTCTACAATCGCAGCCCCTTGGGCCACCAAGACTGCAGGCGCCATCGCAAGCGAGGTGCCAACCATGCATCCCACCATCACTTCAAAGCCCTGCGCGAAGGCTGCATCCCGCAAAGCCAGCGCCTCGGTCAGACCGCCCGTTTTGTCCAGCTTGATGTTGACCATGTCGTACTTGCCAGAGAGAGCCGCGAGAGTTGACTGATCATGGCAGGACTCGTCGGCACATACCGTCAGCGGACGCGCGATCTCGCTCAGCATATCGTCCTCACCTGCTGGCAACGGCTGCTCGACAAGCGCAACCCCAAGCCGCACCAGATGCGGTGCAAGTTCGGAATATAAAGGCGCGCTCCACCCTTCGTTAGCATCCACGATGATACGGGTGTCAGGCGCACCTGCGCGCACAGCCTCAAGCCGCGCCATGTCATTCTCGCCACCCAACTTGATCTTTAGCAATGGACGATGCGCATGTTTGGCTGCGGCCGCCTGCATGTTTTGGGGCGTATCCAAAGACAGGGTGAACGCAGTGATCACCGGCGTAGGTGCCGCAAGCCCCGCCAGTTGAAAGGCACGTTGTCCCAAGGACTTGGCCTCCAAATCCCAAAGGGCACAATCCACCGCGTTGCGCGCCGCACCCGCCGGCAAGAGCGATTGCAATGCGGCACGGTCGAACTCCGCGGGCAAACCCGCAACCTGCGTCGCCACGCTTTCCATCGTCTCGCCATACCGCGCATAGGGCACGCACTCTCCGCGCCCAACATTCCCGCCATCTTCAAGCGCCACGGTCAAAACAGCCGCCGCTTCCCGCGAGCCGCGCGAGATGGTAAAGGTTTCGGCCAGACGAAAGCTTTCAGGCGTCGTGGTGATCTTCATCCGGGCGTCTTATCCCAATGCCACAAGAGCGTCGACCAGACGTGCCGCCCCATGCCGGAACGGATCAACCGTCGGTATGCCCATGCGCGCCTCAATCTCCTCGCAAAGCCGGGCCGCTTCATCATCCCCCAGCGCCTTGGTATTCACCGAAACCCCGGCCACTTCGCAAGCGGGGTTAGCAATCCGCGCAATGGGCAACGCCGTGTCGCGCAACTGCTCCAACGTCGGCAAGCCATAGTCGGGCAAGCCGCGCATGTGCGTGCGCGTGGGCTCATGCGCCAGGATCAACGCATCGGGCTGCCCGCCGTGGATCAGCGCCATTGTCACACCAGAATAAGAGATGTGAAACAGGCTGCCCTGTCCCTCGATATGATCCCAATGATCTTCATCGTTATCGGGTGTCAGCCATTCAACGGCCCCTGCCATGAAATCGGCCACAACCGCATCCAAAGGCACACCCTTGCCGGTGATCAAAATGCCCGTCTGCCCCGTAGGCCGGAATGTCGATTTCATCCCGCGCTTTTGCATCTCGGTGTCCATCGCAAGCCCGGTGTACATCTTGCCAACGGAACAATCCGTGCCAATCGCCAAACAGCGCTTTCCGCTGCGCTTGAGGCCGTTGGCAATCGGATAAGCCACACTCGGGATTCGCACATCGTGCAATGTCGCACCTGAACGCGCGGAGGTTGCCTTTAACAGATCCTCATCGCGCAGCAGATTGTGCAAGCCACTGGCCAGATCGAAACCAATCTCCATCGCCTCAGCTAAAACGCGCAACCAACCCTCCGAAATCATGCCGCCGCGGTTGGCAACGCCGACAACAAGCGTACGCGCGCCTTTGTCATAGGCTTCTTGTAACGACAAATCCTGCACGCCTGCATCCGCATTGCAGCCGTCCATTCGGAATTGCCCCACTACGTTTTCGGGGTTCCAGTCCGCAATGCCTTGGGCAACCTTAGCCGCCAGATTGTCGGGCGCGTCGCCCAGAAACAAAAGGTATGGTGTACGAATCATAAGTGTCCCCCGAGGATATGTTTCGCTGATATTGCGCGACTTTTACCGAAATCGCTTCGAAATTCACCGTGTAAATAAGAAAAATCGCATTTTTCTTCTAATATTTCTTTCGATTAAGAATTATTCTCCCATCCATAGGTAGGTGCATCTCGAATTCTGCACCCGCAAAAAGCCTTGCATGCTGCAGCGCAACAAAATAACCCGTCAGCCAACGTTAACGCAAGAAAGTGACCAGCCTCGTGAGCTTCCGGATCCAGCCCGCCGCCCCATCTCGCCCGAATCGCTGCCAACTTTTCGGCCCCGGCTCACGTCCGGCGATTTTCGAGAAAATGGCAGCCTCGGACGCCGACGTAATCAACCTCGATCTCGAAGACTCCGTAGCCCCCGATGACAAGCCAGAGGCGCGCAAGAACATCATCCAGGCTATCGGCGACATTGATTGGGGCACCAAAACGCTCTCGGTGCGCATCAACGGCCTTGATACGCCCTTTTGGTACCGCGATGTGGTCGACCTGCTCGAAAACGCCGGTGATCGCATAGACCAGATCATGATCCCCAAAGCCGGCAACGCCGCGGATGTTTATGCCGTCGACGCGCTTGTCACCGGGATCGAGCGCGCCAAGGGCCGCACGAAACCGGTCACGCTTGAGATCATCATCGAAACCGCCGCCGGCATCGCTCACGTCGAGGAGATCGCCGCCGCCTCGCCCCGCCTTGCCGCGATGAGCCTGGGCGCTGCTGATTTCGCGGCCTCGATGGGCATGGCCACGACCGGTATCGGTGGCACGCAGGAAAACTATTACATGTACCGCGAGGGTCAGAAATACTGGTCCGACCCCTGGCACTGGGCACAGACCGCCATCGTGGCCGCCTGCCGGACCCACGGCGTGCTGCCGGTCGATGGCCCGTTTGGTGATTTCTCCGACGATGAAGGCTTCCGCGCCCAGGCGCTCCGCTCCGCAACCCTCGGAATGGTCGGCAAATGGGCGATCCATCCCAAGCAGGTCGCCCTTGCCAACGAGGTTTTTACCCCGTCAGAAAAAGCGGTAGCAGAAGCTCAGGAGATTCTTGCTGCAATGGAGGAGGCCCAAAAAACTGGCTCAGGAGCAGTAGTTTACAAGGGCCGCCTGATCGACATCGCAAGTGTCAAACAGGCCGAGGTCATCGTCAATCAAGCTGCGCTAATCAAAGGTTGAACGCGTCTTTCATCGGCCCAAAAATGGTGGGTGTCCGGCCCCTCGTGCATTTCTTGCACTGCCGGTTCCGCGATCAAGATTGCTCTGGACCTGAGCCCCCGGTTGGTCATCGCGCGGCACGCGCAGCGAAACACTAAAGGGCAGCAATGGCCCGTCTTGCCATCACACTCACCAGATTGGCGCGATAAGCCCCATCCCCGTGAATGTCCGACAGCATGTCATCAACATCTGGCGCGATGCCCTCAACTGACCCAGGCGACAGATCAGCCTCAAGTGCTGACTCCATTTCAGACGCACGAAACACACCGTTATTCCCTGCTCCCGTCACAGCGACCCGCACGGCATCAGAGACAGTAACGAACACACCACACATCGCATAGCGTGAGGCAGGATTCGGGAACTTGGCGTAGGCCGCCTTTGCAGGAGCCGTGAACCGCACCGACAAGATCATTTCTCCCTCCTCCAGCGCCGTCGTGAACATGCCCTGAAAGAACTCATCCGCCGCGATCTCGCGCGCATCTGTCACGATCACAGCGCTCAACGCCAGCATTGCCGCCGGATAGTCCGCTGCCGGATCGTTATTGGCAATCGAGCCGCCCAGCGTGCCGCGATTACGCACCGCCGGATCACCGATATTAGCTGCCAGATCGCACAACGCGGGGCAGATGCTGCGCAGATCAGCGCTGGCGGCAACTTGCGAATGGGTCGTTGCGGCCCCGATGGAGACCACGTCACCCTCAATGCAAACTCCTGAAATCGCGTCAATCTTCGAGATGTCGACCAAGTCGGACGGCGCCGCCAGACGCGCCTTCATCGTCGGGATCAGGGTCTGCCCACCGGCCAGAAGCTGCGCGTCATCTCCGCCTTCGAGAAGCGATTTGGCCTGCTCAATCGACGCCGCCTTGTGATACTTTGTCTCATACATGGCTGCTCTCCCTCACATCTTGGTCGCGGCCTGAGCAATCGATTTGACGATATTGTGGTAGCCCGTGCAGCGGCAGATATTGCCTTCAAGCTCATGGCGGATCGCCGCCTCGTCTAGTTCCTTGCCCGCTGCTTTGTAGCGGTTCACCATATCGATCCCCGCCATAACCATGCCCGGCGTACAATACCCGCATTGAAGCCCGTGATTATCGTTAAACGCCTGCTGCATCGGATGCAGCGCGTCACCTTCGGCCACCCCTTCAATCGTCGTCACATGCGCCCCTTCGGTTGCCACCGCCAGCGTGGTGCACGCTTTGACCGACACACCATCAATATGTACCAGACATGCCCCACACTGGCTGGTATCGCAGCCAACATGCGTTCCGGTCAGCTTCAAGTGTTCTCGCAAGAACTCAACCAATAGCGTGCGATCCTCGATCTCAGCCGAGACTTCATCGCCATTCACGGTCATCGAAACGTGTGTCATGAGCAAGCTCCGAATTTGCGCCGACAGGTGGTCGACAAATGACTATCGCTAACGGGATGTAGGATTGCTAGGGTTTTGACAAGTCAGAACTCCGAGGCACCCATGACCGATTTTCTATTGCTCGCCTTCGTTTTCCTTTTGGCCGGTGTCGTCTCCGTCCCCATAGCATCGCGTCTTGGGCTCGGCTCGGTGCTGGGATATCTGATCGCGGGCATCGTGATTAGCCCTGTGCTTGCGCTCCTGAACGTAGACGTCGTTTCGATCCAGCACTTTGCCGAGTTTGGCGTCGTGATGATGCTTTTTCTCGTTGGACTGGAGCTGGAACCAAAACAACTTTGGACCATGCGGCACAGGCTTCTGGGTCTTGGCGGAGGTCAGGTTGCTCTGACAACCGTGGCTGTGATGGGGGCAGCCATGCTCTTTGGCCAACCGTGGACAATTGCCTTGGCCATCGGGCTAGTTCTGGCGCTGTCATCCACCGCCATCGTTTTGCAAACACTGAATGAAAAGGGACTGATGAAAAGCGACGGCGGGCAGTCAAGCTTTTCAGTTCTGCTCACTCAGGACATCGCCGTCATCCCCATCCTCGCACTTGTGCCGCTGTTGGCGATGCCCGATCTGATGGACGTAGGCTTGGCAACCGACACCCATAGCGGCACTGAAGCACACGCAACTGCCTCCAGTGGAGATACGCACATAGATGATGATCACAGCGACGAAGGTCACGGCTCTTCAATAAGCTTCGTCGACGGCAAACCCGGATGGCAGGTCGCTTTGATCACGCTGGGGGCCATAGGTGCCGTCATTGCTGGCGGTAGCTTTTTGACCCGCCCGGTCTTCCGCTTTATCGCTATGGCGGGCTTACGGGAACTGTTCGTCGCGACAGCGCTATTGATGGTGGTCGGCATCGCCCTTTTGATGAGCCTTGTGGGGCTTTCACCGGCGCTTGGCACATTTCTGGCAGGTGTCGTGCTCGCCAACAGCGAATACCGGCACGAACTCGAATCCGATATCGACCCCTTCCGGGGCCTGCTTTTGGGCCTGTTTTTCATGACGGTCGGTGCGGCCATCAATTTCTCACTTCTGTTCGATAACCTTGCGCTGATCCTTGGCCTTACCGTCGGGCTGATGGTGATCAAGGGCATCGTTTTGTTCATCCTCGGCACGGTCTTCGGCCTGCGCGCCTCGGATCGCTGGTTGCTGACGCTTGGCCTCGCCCAGGCCGGCGAATTTGGCTTCGTGCTGCTGTCCTTCACCGTCGCCAATTCGGTAATCCCACAATCTGTCTCGGAGCTGCTTTTGCTGGTGATCGCGCTTTCCATGCTGCTGACGCCGGCACTTTTCATCCTCTACGACAAGATGATCGCGCCACGCTATGTCACCAGCGAAGAGCGTGAAACCGATGAGGTCGACGCAGGAAAAATCATCATCGCAGGCTTTGGCCGCGTCGGCGGCTTGGTCGACCGCATCCTGCGAGCAGCAGGGGAAAACACGACAGTCATCGATTTCAGTTCACAACAGATCGACACCATGCGCACCTTTGGCGCCAAGGTATTTTACGGCGACGCCACGCGCCCCGATCTTCTGGCAGCCGCTGGTATTGCAGAGGCGAAAGTGCTGGTCATCGCCCTTGATGACCAAGAACAGATCACCGAGCTTGTGAAATACGCGCGCCAAAACTACCCCGATCTGCACATCGTCGCCCGTGCCCGAAACCGCCACCATGTCTATGAGCTTTGGGAGGCCGGGTGCCGCGATATCATCCGCGAGACCTTCGACAGCTCAATCCGCATGGGCCGTTCTGTTTTGGAAGGTATCGGCATTGATCGCCCGCGCGCCCAAGACATGGTTGATGCCTTTGTCGAGATGGACCGCAAAGCCATGATCGAAGTCGCGGCCCACTTCCGCACCGACATCCCGGTGATGGAAAATCAGGAGTACATCGAAAAGGTCAAGGAAATCCGTGGACCGTGGGAGGACGAGCTTGGCCAACGCATGCACGCCATAAAGCACGGCAACGCCCCGTCGAGCGAAGCATCTTGACGGGCGCTTAAGCCGCCAAGCCCTTCGAGCCCATGTTCAAAAACTTCTTGCGCCGCTCGCGTACAACTTCCTCGCGCGACAGGTGCGACAGTTGGCTCAGAATATCGTCGATACATGCGGCAACCGACTCCTTGGTCGCCTGTGGATCACGTTGCGCACCGCCCATCGGCTCTGCGATGATCCGGTCGATTACGCCCAGCTTGTGCAAGTCCTGTGCGGTCAGTCGCAGCGCCTCTGCCGCCTCGCGCATTTTCTCAGCGTCCTTCCACAGGATTGATGCACATCCCTCGGGAGAGATCACCGAATAGATCGAATGCTCCAGCATTGCCACACGGTTCGCCGTCGCAAAGGCTACAGCTCCACCAGAGCCGCCCTCGCCGATCACGACCGACACCAACGGCACCCCAATCTTCAGGCATTTCTCGGTAGACCGCGCAATCGCCTCAGACTGCCCACGCTCTTCCGCGCCCTTTCCGGGATAAGCGCCTGGCGTGTCGATCAATGTCACTACCGGCACATTGAAGCGGTCTGCCAAGTCCATCAGCCGGATCGCCTTGCGATAGCCCTCGGGCCGCGCCATACCAAAATTCTTTTCGATCCGGCTTTGCGTATCGTGCCCCTTTTCATGGCCAATCACCATGACTGCACGGTCGTTCAATCGCGCCAACCCACCCATAACGGCCCGATCATCGGCAAAATTCCGATCCCCGGCCAAGGGTGTGTATTCGGTAAAGATCGCCTCAATATAGTCCTTGCAATGTGGCCGATCCGGGTGACGCGCCACCTGACATTTCCGCCACGCAGACAGATCCCGATAAAGGTCTGTCAGCATCGTCTGCGCTTTTTTATCCAGCGCAGCGGCCTCTTTTTCGATGTCCATCTCGGAATTGGCCCGCGCCATCGCACGCAACTCCTCCGCCTTGCCCTCGATTTCTGCTAAGGGTTTTTCGAACTCAAGATAATTCATCGCAACCGCTCGCTTGGGACTTTTTCCCTATATGGCCCGCGCGCAAGGTTGCTGCAAGCATCGTCGCGCTGAACGCCTTAAATCAAATTGTCCTTCTTCTTGGTAAAAATATCCCGAGGGGGTCTGGGGGAGCAGCGCTCCCCCTGCGGGGCGACGGGCGAAGCCCGGCGCAATACGTCAAGCCACAGCCCGCGCAATCGCACACTGATTCCACAACTCCGACAGCGCCTCGACCAGATAATCTATGTCAGCGTCAGTGTGCAAAGGTGATGGCGTGAACCGCAAACGCTCCGATCCCTTAGGCACCGTGGGATAGTTGATAGGTTGCACGTAAATGCCCCACTCATTCATCAGGTAATCTGACAGCATCCGGCATTTGACCGGATCTTTCACCATCACCGGAATGATGTGGCTTTCGTTGTGCATATGCGGAATACCGGCGGCATCAAGCCGCGCGCGCAGCTTGGCCACTTGTTGGCGTTGTTTCGCGCGCTCAAACTGGCTCACTTTGAGGTGCGCGATGGACGTGCGTGCAGCAGCCGCCACAGCTGGCGGCAAGGCCGTGGTAAAAATAAACCCGCTGGCAAAAGACCGGATGAAATCGCAAAGCGCCGCAGAGCCGGTGATATAGCCGCCGACGACGCCATAGGCCTTGCCCAGCGTTCCTTCGATAAGCGTGATCCTGTCCGCCAGACCCTCGCGCTCGCTGATGCCGCCACCGCGTGGCCCATAAAGACCAACGGCGTGCACCTCATCAAGATAGGTCATCGCGCGATATTTCTCGGCCACTTCGACAATCTCGCGCATCGGGCAAATATCACCGTCCATCGAATAGACGCTTTCAAAGGCCACGATCTTGGGCACATCAGCAGGCAAAGCGGCCAGCTTAGCCTCAAGATCCGCCACATCGTTGTGCTTCCACAAGACCTTGTCGGCACGCGAATGGCGAATGCCCTCAATCATCGACGCGTGGTTGCCACTGTCGCTCAGGATCACGCAATTCTCGATCCGGCTGCCAAGGGTCGAAAGCGCCGCCCAGTTCGAGACATACCCGGAGGTGAACAGAAGCGCGTTTTCCTTACCGTGAAGATCGGCCAACTCGCGTTCCAGCAAAAGGTGATCGTGATTGGTGCCCGAGATGTTGCGCGTGCCACCTGCGCCTGTGCCGGTCCGCTTGACCGCTTCGCACATAGCCTCGATCACCTTGGGATGCTGGCCCATGCCCAGATAGTCGTTTGAACACCAGACCGTCACGTCGCGCACTTCACCATCGTTGTGATTGGCCGCAGACGGGAACTTACCGCACTTGCGCTCAAGTTCGGCAAAATAGCGATAGTTGCCCTCGTCCTTAAGCTTGGTCAGTTGGTCTTCAAAGATGGCGTCAAAATCCATGGTCGTATCTTTCACTGAGTTTCGGTCGATTGGGCGTTGGATGCGGGCAGCATCCAGCGCCAGAGTTTCGCGTCGGGCAAAGGCAAGAGCAGCAGCCAGTGCTCCAGAAGCGCAAGGGTTGTCATTGTCGCCAAAAGCGTGAAGCCAACGGCGGCGGCGTGGGTTTCAGACTGCCAGACCTGAAATAGAAGGCAGGCTACGCTGAACGAAAGGAAAGTGATCGCTGCCGGGAAGGCAGGCGTGATCGGGCCTTGGCGGAAGTAGCTTTTCAGGTGCTGCAGGGGTTCGGGCAAAAACTCGATATTGATCTGCGGCACACCGTAAAAGATGTTCAGCTTGGCGGAAATGCGCGCCACGAAAAGCACCAGATAGGTGTAAAGCGCGATCTG